>JAKORJ010000212.1 GCA_029777885.1 Bacillota bacterium
AAAGGGTGACAGTCTTTTATCCGTTATATATTCCTCGATAAAGCCTGATGATAAGATAGAATCCGTTTGTATGCTGGCTAAGCGCTCAAAAACCTCCCTGACCAGATTTTCATTGGTCAGATTTTCGATATATACAACCGCTAACTGTGTTTTGCTCTGGCGCCCCACTATGGTCTCCTTTATACGAAGATACGGCGTATGTATTTTACGGCGTATTATTGACGTATTCACACGTAGAACTTCTATAAAGGAATCCTTGGAGCCCTTTACGGCATTTTCATTGGTCGGCTCTGTGATGGCCCTTTTCTCATATCCCCTGGTATCAAAGGTAACTGCCTTTTTCTCCCGGTCAAATATCAGTGCGACGGAGCCGGTAATGATATCATTCAGAACCTCATCCAGCCTGGTCTGTATCTTGCGGGAGGCGTGATATACGGTACCATGCTCGATAAGTTCAATAAGATCATCTGATCCCTTCACATCGCTCAGACTCTTTTCCTGGGTTAGGGGCTTTAAGATATCATCATTGACCAGCTTGGTATTGACCATGCCGTCTAAGAAAAACACCGAAACCGGAATATTCTTGTCCCCATTGATATAATGTACCTGATATACTACATCGCTGCTGTCAGCCAGGATCGCCTTCACATTTGCCGTGGTGACATCATTTCCGCTGCCTTCATACCCGTTAGTCATAATATCTGAGCCAGTTTCTGCCCGTCTTTTTTTGGCCCGCAAACGCATCAACATATATCTCCCCCCTTAAAAGTCCATATACAGTAGATTCTCACCGATTCGACAATTCTATACGTGCCAGGTCTTGGACAAGGCCGGCCAACAAACATAATAAAAAGGCATCAAGCCTTTGGCTCAATGCCTCCTTAGATATTAATCCGCTATCAGTGTTCCATTTGTTTGGCCAGGAACCCGGCCGCTGTCTCTGCAATCTTGACTTCCATTTCTCCCATGGTCACATTGGGCTCCTTGGACAGCAGGATAACTGCTCCGATCGAGTCACCCTCTGCAACAATAGGTGCTATAACCTGGGAGGTATATTGTGTACTGTCGTTTTCGTTGGATATGATGCTGTATATTTTGCCTTCCTCGCTCCGGTTGGATACAACGGTCCGCTTTTGCTCCATGATGCTTTCCAGCTCAGGGCTGACCGCCTTGTCCTGGTATTCCTTTTTGGCGGCGCCTGCCACTGCCACGATCGTATCCTTGTCCGCTACGCAGGCTATATGATCCAACGTCTGATGAAGCGACTCCACATACTCTCTTGCAAAATCGCCAAGTTCACTTATAGGGGAATATTTTTTAAGTATTACTTCGCCCTCACGATCAGTAAAAATCTCCAGAGGATCTCCTTCCCTGATCCGCAAGGTCCTGCGGATCTCTTTGGGAATGACTACTCTGCCCAGGTCATCTATGCGCCTGACAATCCCAGTTGCTTTCAAAAACATCCCTCCTTGTTCTGCATTGGCTTACTAAACCATCCTTGCGTAGTTATTATTTTACTGCTTAATGCCTTTTATGCATTCAAGGGAGTGATGATTTTGCACAGCAAACGGCTACAGGCGCGACTCGTACTTCTTGATTTTCGATGCCTTTACCCATTCCTCCAGCAGCTCGTTCGACTTCTTGTTCTTCTTTTCTTCGAGCAAGGCATCGTGGATCTCATCCTTTATGTCCTCGTACTTCTCGATCACATCTTCCTTGGCTTCATAGACCTTTATTATATGATAGCCGTAGTCGGAGGCTACCAGTTCCGAGGTCTCGTCCTTTTTCAGCTCGAAGGCTGCGTCGAGGAACTCCTTCACAAAGTTGGAATCACGGTACATGGTGTAGCCGTCCTTGTAGCTGTCGTTCTTCATGCCCGGATCTTCTCCGTGCTTGTCCACGAGGACATCGAAGTTCTCGCCTGCCTTGACCTTTGCCAGCACCTCTTCAGCCTTGGCCTTTATGTCCTTCAGCTTTTCATCCCGCAGCTTGTCTGCGTCTTCATCCTTTTTGTCGGCCCTGAGGTCCGAGATCTCATCGGTGACCTCATCGGGCAGCTTTATAAGGATGTGCTTGACCCTTCTCATGGCCGGTTCCTTGACGATGAGCACCGAAGAAAAATAAGACCTGTATGACGGGTACTTGGTCTGGAAATCTACCTGATCATCATAGTATTCCTTGATTTCCTTCTCTTCTACCTTAAGGTCCTTGGTGAGCTCGTCAAAATACGCCTTGACGACCAGGTCCTCGGCCAAGCGCTCCAGGTACTCTTCCTTAGACAGGCCAACCCTTTTGAGCCAGGCCTCGAAGTCCTTCCTGGCATCCTCCAGGTACTCCTCATCTGTTTTTACCTTGGGGGTACCGGTTGGCTCGGGAGATCCTGTGGGCGTCCCAGTCGGTTCAGCGGTCTCGGCAGGGGTCACAGTCGGGGATGGGCTTGGCGACCCTGTCGGCTCGGCAGTCTCACCGGGAGTCCCAGTCGGAGTCGGGCTTGGGCTGGGAGATGGGGATGGACTTGCTTCTTCCAGATCCTCATCCTTGCGGCGCTCGGCCTCCTCCTTCAGGTAGTCCTCAAGCTCCTCTTCAGCCTTTTTCCTGTATTCGTCGTTGATCTCAAAGCCTGCTGCCTTAGCCTTTTGCATTATAACAGCCCTGTTGACCAGCTGTTCTAATATCTGCTTCTTGATTTCCTTTGCTTTTTCCTTGTTTTCACCGTACATTGCAGTGTATAGCTTGTATTCATCCAGCACTGCAGCCTTCAGTATCTTTTCTCCGTTCACCTCGGCAACGACCAGCTTGCGGTCCTTCTCCTCGTTTAGGGTGATGATGCCACAGCCTGTCAGCACCAACGAAGATCCGATCAATATCACGGATATGAGCCGCTTCATGATTTTGTACAAGGTCCTCATCCTTTCTCATTGGTTGAGCTCGATTCATTTAATTATACCTGTATTGCGCATTATTGTAAATCCTTTATTCTTTCCAGTATCGACCGGGCTGCCTGCAAGGCCGCGCTTCCGTTTTCCTCCTTCAACAGGATGTTCAGCACAGGGGGGTTGGTCCCTGTATACCTGAGGATATCCCTGTTCTCGTTGAGTATCACCATAAGCTGCCTGGGATCCAGGCCCTTGTCCTGCCTCAGCTTCATGCGCACTTGCCTGCCCTGCTGGCTGATCTCGGAAAAGCCGAATTTAGTCGCCAGGGCCTTTGTGTAAGCGATATCTATCAGGTTCTGGGTTTCAGGGGGTATATCCCCGAACCGGTCCACCAGCTCCTCCTCCACGTCATACTTGTCGCCCAGGTCCTCAATAGCCGCGATCCGCTTGTACATTTCGATTTTCCGGCTTTCCTGGCGGATATAGGAGCTGTCTATAAAGGCATCCAGGCGGAGATCGATCACTGCATCGGGGGCCTTGGGCTCATACTCGCCCTTCAGGGACCTGATCGTTTCGTCAAGGAGCTTGCAGTAAAGCTCATATCCCACGGCAGCCATCTGGCCATGCTGCTCCGCGCCAAGCAGGTTGCCCGCCCCGCGGATCTCCAGGTCCTTCATGGCGATCTTGAAGCCCGAGCCGAATTCCGTGAATTCCTTGATCGCCTGCAGCCGCTTTTCGGCCACCTCGTTGAGTATCTTGTCCTTCTTGTAGGTCAGGTAGGCGTAAGCGATCCGGTTGGACCGGCCTACCCTGCCGCGAAGCTGGTAGAGCTGCGACAGGCCGAACCTGTCGGCATCATAGACGATAAGGGTGTTGACATTGGGTATATCAAGGCCGTTTTCAACGATAGTGGAACACAAAAGCAGGTCATATTCCCGCTCGTAGAAGGCCAGCATTATCTTCTCCAGCATGGTCTCGCTCATCTGGCCGTGGGCCGTGGCTATCCTGATATCCGGCAGGAGCTCACGCAGCCGCTCCGCCATCTTTTCCATCGTCTTGACATGGTTGTACACGAAATACACCTGGCCGCCCCGCTGGACCTCCCTCAATACAGCGTCCCTCACGAGGGAATCGCTGTACTCCACCACGTAGGTCTGGACTGGGTACCGCTCCTCGGGCGGGGTCTCAATGATGCTGATATCCCTTATCCCGACCAGGGACATGTGGAGGGTGCGGGGTATGGGTGTCGCGGTCAGGGTCAGCACGTCGATGTTCTTTTTAAGCTCCTTGATCTGTTCCTTGTGCCCGACACCGAACCGCTGCTCCTCATCCACTATCAAAAGGCCCAGGTCCTTGAACTTCACATCCTTGCTCAAGAGGCGGTGGGTGCCGATGATGACGTCGATATTGCCCTCCTTGAGAGCCTTGAGGATCTCCTTCTGCTCCTTAGCAGTCTTGAAGCGGCTCAGGACCTCGATTTTGAACGGGAACTCGCCGAACCGGCTCACAAAGGTATTGTAATGCTGCTGGGCCAGGATCGTGGTCGGCACCAGGACTGCCACCTGCTTTTCGTCCATGACCGCCTTGAAGGCTGCCCGCATGGCCACCTCCGTCTTGCCGTAGCCCACATCCCCACAAAGCAGCCGGTCCATGACCTTTTTGGATTCCATGTCCTTCTTGATCTCGGCGATGGACTGGAGCTGGTCCGGCGTCTCCTCGTAGGGGAAGGCCTCCTCGAACTGGAGTTGCCAGTCAGTGTCCTTTGAAAACTCGAAGCCGGTCGTCGCCTCCCGTTCAGCGTAGAGCTTCACAAGGTCTATAGCCAGCTCCTTGACCGACTGGCGGGCCTTGTTCTTGGCCTTCTGCCACTCGGCGCCACCGAGCTTCGACAGCCTGGGCTCCTTGTCATCCAGGCCGATATAGGGCTGGATCAGGCCCATCTGGTCCGTGGGGATATACAGCCTGTCTGTGCCTGCATACTGGACATTTAAGTAGTCCCGCTCCACCCCGTTGACGGTCAGCTTTTCTATGCCAAGGTACCTGCCGATTCCGTGGTTTTCGTGAACCACATAGTCGCCAACCTTCAGGTCCGTAAAGGGATCCAGGGGCTTTTTGGCGCGCTTCTTGACAGCCCGCTTGCGCTTTTGCACGCCGAAGATATCAGAATCCGCCACAAAGGCGAACCTGGACTCCACGTATTCAAAGCCCTTGCTCAGAGTCCCGGGGATGATCACGACCTGACCGGGGTAGATCTCGTTGCCGGGGCCGTCCAGCACGACCGCCTCTATGCCGTACTCCCGAATCACCGACCTCAAGCCCTCGCCCTTCTGGCGGGTGCCCGATAGTAAAAGCACGGAATATGCCTTGCTCTTCCAGTACCTTATATCATCAGCCAGGAGCTCCGGCTTGCCCTGGTAGCCGGCCACGGACCGGGAAGTGACCTGGAATATCCGCTTGGGCTCCAGCCCGATGTTGGTCCTGGGCAAGGCCTGGACCACCATGCACTTTGAGCTTGCAATTTCCGCCAGCAGGTCGGTATAGTTAATCAGCAGCCCAGCCTGCTCGGGCAAGACCTCGCCATGCAGGAAAAGCTCCTTGAAGTGCTCTTCGAACTCGCTTGCTATATTGACGGTGTGCTCCCTTATTCTTGACGGTTCGTCGACGATTATTGTTGCATCGCTGCCCAGGTATCCTATGAGGGTAGAGGGGTTTTTGCAGAAAAAGGGGAAATAATTGAACAGGGTGTCGCTTATGATGCCGCTGTCTATATCAGCCCAAACCTGCTCCAGCCGGCTTTTGAGCTTATCAGCATCGAGCCCTGGGTCTTGCCTGGCGCTCGAGATGAGCTTTTTCAGGCTCCTCTCCATCTCCGCCTTCCCCGCTGTCAGCTCATCCCGGCTGAGGATCAGCTCCCCTGCCGGTGGGATGATGACTTCGCCGATCCGGTCATCGGACCTCTGGCTCAAGGGGTCAAAGGTCGTGACGGAGTCCACGAACTCGTCAAAGAAGTCGATCCGGGCGGGCTTATCCGAGGTTAAGGGAAATATATCGAAAATGCCGCCCCTTACGCTGAACTGTCCGCTGCCTTCAACGGTCTCCACCCGCTCATAGCCCAGGCTGACCACCCGCTTTGCAAGCTCCTGGGGGTCGCACTCATCCCCTTCCTTGATACGGATCAGGCTTTCCTTAAAGTCCTCCGGGGGCATATTTGGCGTCAGCAGGGCATCGATCGAGGCGACGATAAGGAGGTTTTCGCCGCTTAAGATCCGCTGAAGCACCGAAAGCCGCTGCCCGATCACCTCGTGGCTATGGGCGGCGGCGTTGTACAGCATTATCTCCCTCTGGGGGAATAGGACCGTTTCCCTGGGAAAGAAAAATTTGAAGTCCTCATAGAATTTGTTTGCCTGGAGCTCGTTGTAGGTTATAAAGAGGCAGGGCCTTTCCAAGGGATATATGACGCAGCTGGCCAGGTGGCATTTCTGGGCCTCAGACACGCCTGTCACGGATGTGACCCCGCTGAGCCTCGCGACCGACTGCCTTAAGTTGTCGAACTGAGGCCATTCCTCCATTGGCTTGAGCCAAATCGGAACCATCTGTCACCCGCCTTTCAGGTAATATTCAAAATTGATTCTTACTTTTTCATTATAATGTAGTTCCATGCGCAATGGGCCAGCACTGCGCCCGCAAGTGCAGGATATATGGTCGCGGTCAGTTTTAAAACCAAATATGTCAGCCCCCCGAAAACCGAGTGGCTGATCAGGCTGACCAGGGCCGCCCACCTGCCCGTTTCTTTCCGGCTGCTCAAAAAATCGTATACCGCTTCGCCCAGCCCGAACAAAAAATGGACATGCAAAAGAGGCCTATTCAGAAAATAGGCCGGCAATGTCTTGAGGAGCTCCTCAAATAAGGGAGCCCCGTAAACAACTGCTTTCTCTCTGAGCAGCCTCAACAGTGCCTTGTTCGTGACGTATGATGCCGCCAGGGCTGCTGCTGTTAGTATGAGTTCAGCCATTCACCGCTCCTGACCCGTTGTATCTGCTCATGGCCTCATTGACGCCCATGGCTATGATGCATTCTATACCTGCCACTGCCCTTTCACAGGCATTTTTAACAGGCTCGATCTCCTCGTCTTCAAACCTTGATAGTACAAAGTCAGCCAGGTCCCGTCCCTCCGGAGGCTTCCCGACGCCTATCCGCACCCTTGGGAACTTATCGGTGTTCAAAAGGTATATGACGGACTGCATGCCCCTATGGGTACCTGCGCTGCCAAAAGGCCTGATCCTGAGCACTCCCGGGGCCAGGTCCACATCATCATAGACCACGATGATCTTGTCGTCCTCGGGCTTGTACCACTGCTTCAAGGCCAGCAGGCTTTCCCCGCTGTTGTTCATAAAGGTCTGGGGCTTGGCAAGGACCACCTTCTCGCCTGCTATAGTGCCTTCGCCTATTATAGCCTTGTGCCTTATCTTATTGACCTTTATGGAATGGGCCCGAGCAAGGAGGTCTATCACATAAAACCCGATATTATGCCTGGTCCCGTGGTATTTTTCGCCCGGATTCCCCAGTCCGGCTATTATATACATATCAGATTTCCCCTATATATTTACCTTTTATTCAAACAAGGTGCTGACGGGTAGCCCTTCGAAGATCCTTTCTATGGCTTCTGCAAACAGGGGAGCGACTGAAAGCACCTTGATCTTGTCGATCCGTTTTTCAGGAGAAAGGGGGATGGTGTTGGTGATGACCAATTCCTTGATGGGAGACCTCTCAAGGCGCTCTATCGCAGGTCCGGACAATACCCCATGGGTGGAGCAGGCGTAAACTTCTTTGGCCCCGCCCCTTTCCATCAGGGCAAAGGCCCCCTGTTCAAAGGTACCTCCCGTATCGATGAGGTCGTCTATAAGTATGCAGCGCTTGCCCTTGACATCCCCGATAATGTTCATGACCTCGGCCACATTGGCCTTGGGCCGCCTCTTGTCAATGATCGCAAGGGGGGCATTGAGCTTGTGGGCAAAGTTCCGCGCCCGGGTCACGCTGCCAAGGTCAGGAGATACAACAACCAGGTCATCCCCGCAAAAATCCCGCTCGATATAGTACCTGGCCAGGATCGGCATACCCACCAGGTGATCGACGGGGATGTTGAAAAAGCCCTGGATCTGGGCTGCGTGCAGGTCCATGGTCAGGACCCTGTCCGCGCCTGCGCTGGTTATCAGGTCCGCTATGAGCTTGGCTGTGATGGGGTCGCGAGCCTTGACCTTGCGGTCCTGCCTCGCATACCCGTAATAGGGGATGACTGCAGTGATCTCACCCGCTGACGCTCTCTTGAAGGCATCCACCATAATAAGGAGCTCCATGAGGTGTGTGTTGACCGGCGCGCAGGTCGACTGAACGATAAAAACATCCGAGCCCCTGACAGTCTCATATATGTCCACAGCGATCTCTCCGTCGCTGAACTTGGAGACCTTGGCGCTCCCCAGGGGCACTCCAACGTTTCTGGCTATCTCCTCGGCCAGCTCCGGATTGGAGTTTGCTGTAAAAATCTTCAGGCTTGATCCACGGGACATTGTCCGAACTCCTCCATCTATGTACTACCCGTTATAATATGCTCTAAAAATAAGTCAGCTATAGTACCGCATTTGAATATTGTCGCTCCGTAGCGCTAAATGCAAATAACATTATACCTTAAATTGCATGAAATGTTTATACAGATATGGAGAAAAATAATTCGTCATAAATTGAGCATAAGGCACAAAAAAATAAGCTTTGAGGAGAGGGACCTCTCCCTTCAGCTTATTCCTCACCCAACCCATTGTACTTTTCAAGCACCAGACTCTGAAGCTTTTCCCTTGTCTCTGAATTGATCGGGTGTGCAATGTCCCGGTATTCTCCGTCCGGGGTCTTGCGGCTGGGCATCGCAATGAACAATCCGTTCTGCCCTTCGATAACTTTTATGTCATGCACCACGAACTCGTCATCGAATGTAACGGATGCCACTGCTTTCATTTTCCCCTCAGCGTTGATCTTTCTGATCCGTACATCAGTAATGGTCACAAAAGTTCACCACCTCTCGAGCTAGAAAGCATGCGGATTAAAATGGATGTGCCTTATCTATTCGCCAAAAAAAACCATACTCCTTCTCATTTCCTAAAATTCCTTAAAATTTATTGATTTAACCATTCTGCAGGCACTATCTCGATCCTCTTGTTCGTTTCATCTACGGTCAGGAGCTCCATCAGGGAAATGTATTCGCTTATGAGCTTTGCCTCCGGCTCCCTGGTGGCTATGGCCACCCCGACGCCGGCAATCTCTATGTCAAACTCCTTCAAAAGCTCCTGCATGCCCTTGGCCGTCCCGCCGCCCTTCATAAAGTCATCAATTATTAGGGCCCTGCCGCCCTTCTGGACAGCCCGCCTGGACAGGGACATGGTCTGAAGCCGCTTTGACGAGGCTGTGACATAATTTATGCTCACCAGGGACCCTTCGGTCGCATTGCTTTCCCGCCTGGCCACGACCACAGGGCAGCCCAGGGAATGGGCTGTCATGATGGCCACCGGTATTCCCCTGGTCTCGACGGTGATCACGAAATCGGGCTTCTGGTCTGAAAACCTGCTTGCAAATATATCGCCTATCTGCTTCAGTATCCAGGGCATATATATGATGTCATTCATATATAAAAATCCGCCGGGCAAGATCCGGTCGGGATCGGAAAGCCTCCTGCACAGGTCCTTTACAAATGAGGCCGCCTGCCTGAGCTCAGGCTGTGGGACGAACTTTATGCCGCCTGCAGCGCCGGGTACGGTCTCGATATCACCAAGTCCGAATCTCTGAAAGGTATCCTTGAGCAAGGCAGCGTCTTCGCTGATGGTGGATTTTGCTGTGTAAAAAAGCTCGCTGAAATAGCTTAAGGTGAATATGGTGTTGGGGTGAGAGGTCAGGATCCCTGTAATGGCAGCTATCCGCTCATTCCTTTTCAATCTCAGCATGAAAATCCCTCCCGGTTTCATATGCTCCGCAGGCCATGTGATAATTTTTTGTCATTTGATATGATTATACCATAAAATAGATATGTACACTAAAATAATTAGGTTTCTCACATATAAAAGCAAAGCATTATAAAAGCACCTACTTTCCTATTCAGTAAGTGCTTAATCCAGTAACCTCTTTAAGATCATCTTTATAAGAATTACACTTTGCCCATTTTGCGCTGCCCAGGGCTACCTGCTTGTGAGCGCAAACATTATCTCGCCCTCGGCGGCCACCTCGTCGTCCACCATGGCCTTGACGGCGGCCTTGCCGATGGCGCCCTTCATCCTGAGTATCTTCGCCTCCAGCTCCAGCCGGTCGCCCGGTATGACCTGCCTCCTGAACCTGAAGCGGTCAAGGCCGGCAAAGAGCGCCAGCTTGTCCCTGTACTCCTCACAGCTCAGGATAACGACAGCGCCGAGCTGGGCCAGTGATTCTGCAATCAATACTCCAGGCATGACCGGATAACCCGGAAAATGTCCCTGGAAGAAGGGTTCATTGGCTGAAACATTTTTATAGCCCCTGCCTGAAACGCCCGGCTCTATTTCAATCACTCTGTCTATCAGCAAAAAGGGATACCTGTGCGGGATCCGCTCCAATATCTCAGCTATATTCAGACTCATTGCTCCTGTCAGTCCCCTTGTTGTTGTTTAATCTATCTTGAAGCAGACAAGCCTTTTTTATGCTCAAATACGGCTGTGTTGTTGTATATGTCAAGCGCATCCAGGGCACGGCCGGTACCCAGGGCCACCGCGGAAACCGCATCCTCCGCCAGGTAGATCGGAATCTTTGTCCTTTCATGCAGCGCCTTGTCCATGCCGTACAGGAGCGCACCGCCCCCTGTAAGCACGATGCCCTGGTCGCATATGTCCGATGCCAGCTCCGGCGGCGTCCGCTCCAGGGCGGAGCAGACAGCTTCGATGATGGCATCCACGGGTTCAGCGAGGGCTTCCAGCATTTCCTCGCTGGTCACAGTAATGGTCTTGGGAAGGCCTGAGACCATATTGCGTCCCGTGACATTTATAGAGACCGATTCCTTGCGGGGATATGCGCACCCTATCTTGATCTTCATATCTTCAGCCGTGCGCTCGCCGATTAGCACATTGTGCTTTTTGCGCATATACCTGATGATTGCCTCGTCAAAATTGTTGCCGGCGATCTTTATTGATTCGGTAAGTACAGCCCCACCCAGTGAAATAACGGCTATGTCTGTCGTGCCACCGCCAATGTCCACTACCATGTTGCCACAGGCCTTCGAAATGTCGATGCCCGCGCCTATTGCAGCCGCTATGGGCTCCTCGATGAGGTAGGTCTTGCCCGCTCCGGCTTCATAAGCCGCTTCCAGCACCGCCCGCTTTTCGACCTCAGTGACCCCGCTGGGCACACAGATGACCACCCTGGGTTTGCCGAAAAGGCGCTTGCCCGCTGCCTTCCTGATGAAATACTTGAGCATGATGAGAGTGGAATCATAGTCGGATATGACCCCGTCCGCCAGGGGCCTTATGGCAACTATGTTGCCCGGAGTCCTCCCCAGCATCCTGCGCGCTTCCTCTCCGACTGCAAGGACAGCATTGGTATTGCTGTCCTTGGAAATGACCGAAGGCTCCTTAAGTACTATGCCCTTTCCCTTTACATAAACCAGTACGGTGGCAGTACCAAGATCTATGCCGATATCCCTGAATCCGAACAAACTACAGCACCTGCCTCTTTTGTATATAAATGTATATCAAAATTGGGCCTAATCACAATTGCTGATACTATTCTATTTGAATTTAGAAAATCCTCTTTTTTATTTGAAAATAATAAGAAAAAACCCGATTGCTGCCTGCAGACAACCGGGTTCTCAAAGGCTGTATCAGCTTGCCCATATTTATTTTTCATTTTCTCTCCTTCAGTGTTTTATCGGCCTGAAAAGGGCACGGACAGGGCTATTCTGTCTGCTTGGCCAGCTTGTACTTGGCCCGGGTGGCGCGTCCGCCCCTTATGTGTCTCTCGGCTTTATTCTGTCCCAGTACTTTCCTGACCTCTTCTGAAATAGCGGGGTTTATCTTCGGAAGGCGTTCCGACACATCCTTATGCACAGTACTCTTGCTCACCTTGAAAACCTTGGCAGCTTCACGTACCGTTGCCCTTGTCTCAATTATGTAGTTGGCAATTTCAACAGCTCTTTCCTCAATGTAATCCTTCAAAGTCTAATCCCCCCCCTAACAATATCTGCCCGAGACTGCCTTATATATAAAATTAATATGCTGAATAAGCTGATTATAGAATGACAAAAAGAATAAAGTT
>JAKORJ010000025.1 GCA_029777885.1 Bacillota bacterium
AACCCGAAGAACTCGTTGGCCTTCTCCTTCGGGATCATTTTGCCGAAATAGGACCTGGACAAGGCCTGTATACCGCCCTGGGATGTGGCGACCAAAAGGGCCAGTATCCAGAACTCGAGCGCCTTTTGCATCCTGTAGCCCAGCAGGCATATGACTATGTATATCGCTATCCCGACGGTTATCATTATGTGATTGCCGAGCCTGCTTGCAAGCTTGCCGAAAACTATGGCGCAGGGGAATGCGACTATTTGGATGACAAGTAAGGCCAGTATCATGGAGTTCTGATCTATCCCGACGCTGCTGCCATAAACAGTGGCCATGTGGATTATGGTTCCGACGCCGTCAATATAAAAGAAATATGCCAGCAGGAATAAAAAGATGTTCTTGTACTGGCGGATATTCAAAAAGGTATTGATGATCCGCTTAAAGCTATTCCTTATCACGTGAGGCTCCGGCTCTATATAGTGGACCTGCTTGACATTTTTAAGTATCGGTATCGAAAAAACGGCCCACCAGATGGCTGTGATAACAAAAGACAGTTGGGTCGCGAGCTTGGTTGGTATTCCGATTTTTTCACCAAACATTATGAGGGCCAGGGCAGCTATAAAAGGGATCGTACTGCCGCCTATATAGCCCAGGGCAAAGCCATAGGTCGAAACCTTGTCCATCCTGTCCTCATCAGTGACATCCACCAGAAATGCGTCGTAGAAAAGGTTTGCTCCTGAGTTGCCAATAATGGTGACCATATAGATGATCAGTATCGAAAGCCACTTATCAGTCACTGCCAGCGCAGCGGTACTAAGGATGCTGATAACAAGGAAAAACTTGAAAAACCGCATTTTCATGTTGCGGTAATCGCCTATCGTACCCAGGATTGGTGCCAGTAAAGCCACGATGAGTGTTGCCGCTGAGGTGCCATAGCCCCAGTACGAGTTGGCTGTTACCTGATCCAGGCCGCCGCTTTGAGCTATCGACATAAAAAAGGCAGGTGCAATAGCGGCCGTTACTATGGCGGAGTAGGCTGAATTGGCCCAGTCATACCATATCCAGCTTCTTTCCTTCAGTGTGAAGCCTTTTAGCACATCAAAACCTCCTCACAACATATTTTTTTGAGTGTTGGTGTATATAAATTACATGAGCCATATGTAAATTATACCACATCACATATGCCTGTACCTTCAACATCGAATACTTGTATGAACACACTGCCGATATGGTATATAGTAAAGGTAATACAAAGCATACAAGGATCCTGTTTATGAAAATCACTCCGATGACCCCGGGAGAGTAATCGGATTGCTTTCCCACTTGGATACTGACTGCTTTGAAACCTGCAGCATTTCGCCCAGCTGTTCCTGGGTAAGTCCATTTATCGTACTGATGCATCCTTCTAATAACGCCAATATGGAAGGACTTTGCAGTCGTGTAGAGAATATTTATTGCATAAGCATAAATGGGTTCACAAAATATTAGGCCGCATAAAGATATAATGGAGGTTTTTATATGAGCAATGATGCCCTGAAACACCGTAAAGGTACGAAAAAGCTCACATTGAAACAAAGTGACGGCACACCGGTAAGGAATGCCCAGGTCACTGTTGAGCAGACCGGGCACTTGTTCCAGTTTGGGTGCTCCGAATTCGAATGTATACCCTATGTGAACGGACTAATGGATGACAAGCAAAAGGAACAGGCAGCCGGGATGTTTGATAAGTTTTTCAAGCTTTTCAATACTGCCACCCTTCCCTTTTACTGGGGCAGGTTTGAGCCGGTAAGGGGCAGGCCGGATACGGAGAAGGTCAAAAAAGCAGCCCTCTGGTTTAAGTCAAAAGGCCTTAAGCTAAAAGGCCATCCCCTGTGCTGGCACACGGTGACAGCCCAGTGGCTGCTCGACCTGAGCAACGAAGAGATCCTTTCCGCGCAGCTTGACCGGATTAACCGCGAGGTATCGGACTTTAAGGGCATCGTTGACGCCTGGGATGTCATAAACGAAGCGGTCATAATGCCGGTGTTCGACAAGTACGACAACGGCATCACCCGCATTTGTAAGGACCTGGGCCGGATCAGGCTCATAAAGAAGGTTTTTGAGGCCGCTAGGCAATCAAACCCTGATTCCGTATTGCTTATAAACGATTTTGATACCTCTGAGGCATACGCCATACTTATAGAGGGCTGCCTGGAGGCAGGCATTAAGATCGATGCCATAGGCATACAGTCCCATATGCACCAGGGCTACTGGGGCGTCGAAAAGACCATGAAGGTCCTGGAGCGCTTCTCCCGCTTCAACCTACCCTTGCACTTTACGGAAAACACGATTGTGTCAGGGGACATAATGCCGCGTCACATAGTTGACCTGAACGATTACAAGGTTACTGAATGGCCTTCTACCCCCGAGGGTGAAGAACGCCAGGCGCAGGAGACCATTACCCACTACAAAACCCTGTTTGCACACCCGCTGGTCGAATCCATCACCTGGTGGAACTTTGTTGACGGCAGGTGGCTGAACGCCCCGGCAGGGTTCCTGCGCAGGGATTACTCGCCTAAGCCAGTGTACTTCGAGATCGACAGGCTGATAAACGAGGAATGGCGCACTGGTACCCATACGCTGGTCACAGATGACATGGGGTCGGTCACGGTAACAGGCTACCTGGGCACCTATGAGCTGCGGCTCAGGGATAAGACGGTAAGCTTCCGGCTGGACAGGGATTCAACAGAGGAAACCATTACTGTCTAGTTATAGCAACAACCTGCAGCTTATAACTTGGCTGCATGTTCCTATACAGATAAAATACGCTGCAATAGCAGCTGCCAAGCTGCCAATAGCGGGGCAGACTGCAAATCATAATAATTAAAGGCATGAGGTGATATTTTGAAAGCTAAGAGACCGCTTACGGTTTTGCTTGCTCTAATCCTGACAGCAGCCCTGCTGAGCAGTTGCAGCGAGCTTTTCCGGGAATTGTTCACGGGAAATACTCTCTCTCCTACCGCTAAAGGCGAGCTCCAAGTCCACTTCATAGATGTGGGCCAGGGCGACTCCATATATATAAAAACGCCTTCACAGAACATTCTGATAGATGCCGGGGAACGGGGCGATACCGTGGTCAGATACCTGCAAGAGCTTGACGTTGAATCCCTCGACCTGGTCATCAGCACTCATCCCCATTCCGATCATATCGGCGGGCTTTTGGATGTGCTTGAGGCTATAGAGGTCAAGGAAGTCATTGACCCCGGGATAGTCCATACCAGCAAGACTTTTGAAAAATATCTCACCTTGATAGATGAAAAGGATATCAAATTCACCGAGGGCCGGGCCGGAGATGTCAGGGACGTAGGCGGTGTCAAGCTAGAGATATTGCATCCAACAGAGCCAAATGAAAATGATCTTAACAACGCCTCGATCGTGGTAAGGCTGACCTTCGTGGAAATAAGCTTTTTGTTCACAGGCGACGCGGAGAAAAAATCGGAAAAGGAAATACTTGACCAGGGCTTTGATGTAAGCAGTACGATCCTGAAAGCCGGGCACCACGGCAGCAGGACCAGTACCGGCGAGTATTTCCTCAAGGCAGTTTCGCCTGATACAGTCATCATAATGTGCGGAGAAGGCAACTCCTACGGCCATCCCCATGAGGAGACCATCGAGCTGCTTGCAAAATATGATGTCGATGTCTACCGGACAGATATCAGCGGCACTATAGTGATAACGACCGACGGCAAGACTTATGAAGTCACAACTGAGAAATAAAGCCCTGGCGTCCCGGGCAAGGCCGGGTTCAAAGGTATTTTGCATTACAGCGCCGGGGACAGGGTGATGGATATGGCAGTTGCCATCATAAATGCGGACATTCCCTCCTCCTTTGTGAACATATACAAGATGTGAGGCGTCGGCATTCAAGGCCTTTGTTGAAAGCGGGAACCGGTAGAATACGATAATAAGCACTGGAGGAAATACAAATGAAGGCAGTAATCGACCGTATAGTAGACGGCGTAGCCGTTATGCTGCTTGGCGAAGACGAGCACAAGGTAGAAATCCCGGTGGCTCTCCTACCGGAAGGAGCCCGGGAGGGCAGCTGGCTGAAGGTCAGCCTTGAACTCGATCAAGAAGGCGAAATGCAGCAGAGGGAAAAAATATCGAATTTATTGGAGAAGCTGCGCAACAAGAACAAATAAAGCATCAAAGATCATATGAATGATCGGAGGTATTAACATGCCCAATCCCTTCCTTCCCCTATGGGAATATATACCCGACGGCGAGCCCAGGGTCTTCGGCGACCGTGTGTACTTATACGGGTCCCATGACAATGCAGGCTCGGACAAGTTCTGTGACTACAAGCTGAAGGTATGGTCTGCACCGGTTGATGACCTGAACAACTGGACCTGTCATGGCCACTCCTTCCACACCAGGGATGACCGGGACCATGCGTCCCAAACCCCCTGGACGGACGGCGACCTGTACGCGCCAGATGTAGTGGAAAAGGACGGCAAATACTATCTCTATGCATATATAATGGGCGCAAAGGGCTGCGTAGCAGTAAGCGACAGGCCTGAGGGCCCCTTCAGGCTGCTGTCCAAATACAAATACAGGATCCCGGAGGGCAAGGACGAAGGCAGCTTCAATGGCGGCTGGTTCATCGACCCCGGCGTCCTTGTTGATGATGACGGCAAGGTCTATATTTACTGCGGCTATCAGCGGTCCTTTGTTGCACAGATCGATCCTGGCAACATGTATGAGATAATAGACGGCACGTACCAGGAGGACATCATACCCGTAGAGGAGCCCTTTGCCTTCTTCGAAGCCTGCTCCCCGAGGAAAGTGGGAGATACATACTACCTCATCTATTCACCGCAAAGAGGAAGCAGGCTGGTCTACGCCACTTCCAAATCGCCGACCGGCCCCTTTGAATACAGGGGAGTCATAATCGACAACGGCGTTGATTATCCGGGCGGCAACAACCATGGCTCGATATGCAATATAAATGGCCAGTGGTACATCTTTTACCACCGGATGACAAACAACACGATAATGTCAAGGCGGGCCTGCGTCGAGCGGATAGAGATATTGCCCGACGGTACGATACCAGAGGTCGAGATGACCTCCCTTGGCTTTGACCATTCTCTGTCCCCATATAAGATAACCCCGGCTGAGCTTGCCTGCGTGCTCAAGGGCGGCTGCTTCATCACGGAAAAAAACCCGATGACGAGGCCCATTACAGCTATAACCAGCGGATGCATAATCGGCTACAAGTATTTTGATTTCGGCAAGGATTACTCAGGCACCACAATGAAATTCAGCGCCAGGATAAAGGGCACCGGGTGCAGATCTAGGATAAAGATCCTGCTGGACAGCTATGAAAACGGCGAAAAAGTCGGTGTATGTGACATAGGTGCCGATGATGGAGTGTATAGCACTGTAGTCAGAAACATAACAGGCAGGCATGCCGTATTCTTAATCGTAGAGGACACCTATGGGGGATGGTTCCCCCACATGTTCAAGGGCAGGCACCTGTTTGAGCTTGAGTCCTTTGTGTTTATGAAATGAGGCTCTATGTCAATTGTTGGGGTAGAGATAAACCCAAGAGTAAATAAACCGAATGTAAAGAGAGGTGTCTTCAAATTTGAAGGCACCTTCTTTTGCCTTGCAGATAGTTTTCATGAAGAGACGGTGTATTAAGCGAGCAGAA
>JAKORJ010000213.1 GCA_029777885.1 Bacillota bacterium
GATAATGAGGTGATAAACAAGGTGCTGCTTGACCTTGCAGACAGAGCCTGTGCAAATATTCCCGACCTGCTCAGGTCCAATAAGCTTGACCTGGATCAGATGCCCAAGGAGGATCCCCGCTATGACAGGCTAATGCTTACCGAAGACCGGATCAAAACCATCGCAGCAGATCTGCGGAATGTGGCATCTCTGAACTCTCCCCTTGGGGACGTGCTTGAAGAGAGGACTATGCCCAATGGGCTTAAGCTTAAGAAGCTTAGAGTACCAATGGGTGTCGTGGGTGTTATTTATGAGGCCCGTCCCAATGTTACTTTCGATGTCTTTGCCCTCTGCTTTAAGTCTGGAAATGTATCAGTATTGAAAGGTGGGCAGGATGCATGGAACTCAAATCAGGCAATAGTTAGATTAATAAAGGCAAGCCTTGAGGCTTTTAATATTTCCGAAGAGGTGGTACAGCTATTGCCCCCTGAGAGGGATGCAGCTACCTCACTGATGAATGCAGTGGGATATGTGGACCTGCTTATCCCACGTGGTTCGCAAGGACTTATCAACTCGGTAAGGGACAACTCAAAAGTCCCTGTTATCGAGACAGGAGCAGGAGTGGTGCATACCTATTTTGATGCAACAGGTGATAAGGAATTGGGACGCAAGGTAATATTCAACGCCAAGACCCGTCGTGTCAGCGTGTGCAATGCATTGGAATGCCTTATCATTGATGAATCCAGATTAGGTGATCTGCCATATCTGGTAGAACCTATGGCAGAGAAGGATGTCCGCATCGAGGCTGATGCACCATCCTATGCAGCACTTAAGGGACATTATCCAGCCACCCTGCTTAGGGAGGCCGGGGAGGAAGCCTTCGGCAAGGAACACCTTGACTATGTGCTGTCGGTCAAAACAGCTGCATCTATGGATGAGGCACTGAAGCATATTGCAAAGTACAGTACCAGGCACAGTGAGGCCATCATTACTACAAGTGAGGCAAACAAGCAGCGCTTCTTCAGGGAGGTTGATGCTGCCGCAGTTTATGCCAACACATCTACTGCCTTTACAGATGGAGCACAGTTTGGCATGGGAGCGGAGATAGGCATCAGTACCCAGAAGTTACATGCGCGTGGTCCGATGGCTCTGCCTGAGCTTACCAGCTACAAATGGCTGGTTGAAAGTGAAGGCCTGACCCGCCCTTAATATCGTAGTTTGAAGGAAAGGAGATGCACCAGGCCGATTGCCCGATGCGGATCAAATAAAGTAAACAGGTCGCCAGCCCAAAGGCTGCGACCCCAATTAATATGTGATTACACGATGAGAAGATTTTTGACACCTGAAGATCTTGGTGATCTGCGCAAGGCCCTTGATGAGGCCCGTTATGTTAAGGCGAATCCCTTTGCCGATCAGGATCTTGGACGTAACAAGACCCTGCTTCTGATATTTTTCAACTCAAGCCTTCGTACACGTCTAAGCTCACAACGTGCAGCTACTAATATGGGTATGAACGTTATAGTGCTTGATATCAACAAGGACGGCTGGAAGCTTGAGAGCGAGTACGGGGTAGTGATGGATGGTGACAAACCTGAGCATATCCGTGAAGCTGTGCCGGTTATGGGGCAGTATGCCGATATCATTGGAGTAAGGTCTTTTGCTGACTTTGTTGACAGGGACAAGGATTATAAAGAGCATATACTCAACCAGTTTATCGAGCTAAGTGGTCGTCCGGTGATCAGCCTCGAGTCGGCTACACGTCACCCGCTGCAGGCCTTTGCTGACCTGATAACTGTCGAGGAGTACAAGACCAAACCGCGACCAAAGGTGGTTATGACCTGGGCTCCGCATCCCAGAGCTCTGCCCCAGGCAGTGCCCAACTCCTTTGTGGAATGGATGAAGAAGGCTGATGTGGAACTGGTGATGACTTGTCCAAAAGGCTATGAACTGGCTCCCGAGTTTATGGAGGGGCTGACATACGAACCCGATCAGGACAAAGCCCTTGCAGGAGCGGATTTCGTCTATGCAAAGAACTGGTCAAGCTATCACGAATACGGTCAGATCCTGA
>JAKORJ010000214.1 GCA_029777885.1 Bacillota bacterium
CGCCAGCGAGCATATCTTCCGCGCCGGGCTTGCCTCCAAATTTATCAGACGGTATTTTGACCCCATCTCCCGCCTGAAGGGCAGCACCGATATCAGCACCGTGCGGGATATCATGCGGAGGCTGAAGGCAGCATGAAGGTATGCCTCTTCGCCGAGGGCAACCGCTCGTTCAACGGGCTCACCTGCCCCATCACCCCCGCGACCGGCAAGCTGGCAAGGCTGTGCGGCGTACCCCTGGTGACCTATAAGTTTGAGGGCGGCTACCTCACCACCCCGCGCTGGGCGGATACATTCAGGCGGGGTGCCATGCGCGGTTACGCGGTCAATGTCTATTCGCCAGAATCGCTCAGGGAAATGATACTACTTCAAAACATTAACGCGTCTATAAGCCAAGACCTATGAGTGATAGAAGCAACTCTTTCGACATCGTCCATCAGGTTGACAGTCACCATACAAAGCCTATCGACGACTCTGCGCAGGCTGTCAAAAACTTCATTCCTGAAGCCCTTCTCTCGAATCTCTTCCCAAATCTGCTCAATCGGATTTAGTTCCGGTGTATAGGGCAGAAGCGGGAAGAGTTCTATGTTTTCCGGAATAACAAGTGTCCCGGAGCGATGCCACGCGGCATTATCAAGAAGCAACAGTATATAATCATTCGGATAGGCCAGGGATAATTGGTCCAGGAATACATTCATGTGAGCCGTATCCGTCCCCGTCATCACCAGCGTAAACAACTCCCCATCCAATGGAGATACTGCCCCATATAGATACCGGTACTCTCTGATGTGATGACATGGCACGACCGGACGTGTTCCCTTTTTGCACCAGCATTTCTTGGGTTTGTTTATTCGTCCGAATCCTGCTTCGTCCTGGAACATGACTCTTATATTATTATGCTTTTCTTTTAATGATAATACCGTCTCAATTATTTTTTTTATAAGCTTCTATCGCTTCCGGGCTTGCCTTCTTTGGGTGTCTGCTTCGTGGCATGATCTTTCGCCATTCATGCTTTTTCAGCAGGTAGTAAATCGCGCTGAGCGTGACCGGATGTCCTACCGCTTCCTGGAAGGCCAGATGAATCTCTTTGACTTCTATAATCTGGCCTGCTTCACTCCGCTCAAAGAATCCTTGGAGAAACGCTTTCTCCTCCTCATAACTCATATATCGATTCCCATGATTGTGACGCTTCTCTATAATCGCTGCTATGCCTTGTTCCTGATACCTCCTCACAATGAGGTTTACACTGCTCTTGTGCAGTCCGACATAGGCACCGGTTTCATCACTCCTCAGACCGTCTACCGCCTTAAGTTTCAACGCCATTAATCGTTTGTATACATGCGGCGTTTGAGGCCGTTTCAACGCTCCTTGTATTTCTTTGCGCTGCTCGTCTGTAAACGATGCCTTCTTTACGTTCATTTGCTTCCCTCCATTTTCTGTGAGTCTATTATATCACTTCTTTATGGATAATGGAAGAGTTAATGTTTTGAAGTAGTATAAGACCTCCTTCGGGAGGGAATGGCCCTGCCGATCGGGTCCTAAAACAAGAGCAACCGCGGAATGATCTCCGCGGCTGCTCTTGCTTTTGGCTGATGCTTATTGTTTACTTGACCTTTTCGATGGCCAGCACGATCGGCGGAATGATCAGGATGTGCAGGATGATGCCCGGCCAGGCATTGATGAAAGCGCCCGCGAGGAAGGCCTGCAGGGTATAGCTGCCGCCGTTAATGCCAAGCAGCAGGGCCATGGCCAATCCGAATACAACGCGTCCGACCAGCATGGCGGCGATCAGGGAGATATAGATGCTGAGGGGCTTGTTATGGAGCAGACGGTAGAGCAGGCCCGCCGCGGCACCATAGGCGGCCAATTCAAAGGCCATAGCCAGCGCCATGGGCATCAAGGGCGGCATGCCGAATATAAAAGAGAGAAAAATGGGGCTGACCAGGCCGGCGATCAGGCCCCAGGGCCATCCGCAGATGAAGCCGCACAGCAGTACGGGGATGTGCATGGGGC
>JAKORJ010000215.1 GCA_029777885.1 Bacillota bacterium
AGCTTTATATCCTTGCGTTTGATGAGCTCAAACAGCACCACGGGCATCAGTATAAGGCCCTGGGGCTTGGTAAGTACGGCAGCGGCAAAAGGAAGCGCGCACAGCTCAGGCATACCGGAATCGAGCAGGTAAAAGCCCGCCGCCAGGAGCATCACGAGGAATGAATCGACCTGGCCCCATATGGCGGTATCCAGGATGACTGACGGGTTGAAGATGTACAGGCCGGCAACGGCAAGGGGCCACGAGCCGGGCAGCCTATCCTTCGCCAGCTTGTACAGCAGATAGGCTGTAGCCAGGTCGGCCAGGATGGATGGTAGCTTGAGCAGCAGGACATACAGCGAATCGTCCCCGGATAAGCCAAGGACGTTTGCTATAGTCCCAATTATGCTGAGGATGTAGATATAAAAAGGAGGGTAATCAAGATAGGAGGCATTGGAATAGATGTGGACAAGGTCCTTTGCCCCCTCCTGCGCCCAGTACCTGAATAAGCCTATGTCATTGGGAAAGCTTAAGCCAAGCGGCGCAATGACTATCCTCAGCACAAACCCGATCCACAGGAGCATGCCGATGGAGCTTGACTTGGGCGGCGCTTCAAGGGTCCTGATCCTCCCCTTGATGCTGCCGGAAAAATATACTAGTCCCAGGTAAAACAAGGTATAGGAGATAAATGCTACTGCTCCCACTGCTAACTCACCCTTCTCATCTTTTTATTGACCAGTTCTGAAAACCAGGAGCTTGCTGCCCAGGAAATTGATTGCCATGGCGCACAAGGTCGCCGCCAGCTTGCCTATGTATTCATTGAGCTGCAGGCTGCCCGCGACCAGCGCCCTGAACACCAGGGAAGATATGCCCAGGGATACGAGGTTGACGGCCGCAAACTTCAGCATCTCGGGCAAGCCCTCTTTTGTCCGCACCCTGAAGGTCCACCTGCGGTTGAAGAAATAGCTGTTGATCACGCCGCAGGAATAGGATATAACGTGGCTGACGGTAGGCTCGAGCCTGGCAAGCCCGGTCAGCAGGGCAAAGACCCCGAAGTCGACCAGGGTGTTCATGACTCCCACTATGGAAAACTTGATGATCTCCTGCAGTCTGGCCTTTAAAGCCTTGAAACCGTTATTTTGCATTTGCCGTTGTCCTCATTTGTTTTGCTAAGTCATTACTAATTCTGCTCTTTGTCCCCGTCGACCGTGAATCCCACTGTTTCCTTCACTATGTACAAGGGCCTGTCCTTTGCCTCCTCATATATCCTGCCCACATACTCCCCTATGATGCCGAGGATTATCAGGGTGATGCCGTTGAAGACGATATTCACGGCTATGGTGGAAGCCCAGCCGCTCACGGTGGCATGGGCGATGAATCTTTGATACAGCACATACAACAAGTACAGGAAACCGGATATGGATAGGATGAAGCCCAGATAGGAGGCTAATTTCAATGGCTTGTATGTAAATGAGAATATGCCGTCCGCCGCAAACTTCAGCATCTTTTTGAGCGGATACTTGGTCTCGCCGGCAAAGCGTTCATCCCTGACATATTCTACGGCTGTCTGGTTGAAGCCCACCCAGCTGATCATGCCCCTGAGGAAACGGTTCTTCTCGGTCAGCTTCTTCATGGCATCGCAGACCTTCCGGTCGATCAACCTGAAGTCTCCGGTATCCTTTGGGATACTGTCATTGGTTAGCATCCCGAGCACCCGGTAGAACAGATAGGCAGTCGCCTTTTTAAAGACTGTCTCACCCTGGCGTTTTAGCCGCTTGCCGTATACGACATGATAGCCTTCCCGCCATTTTTTCATCATCTCGGGAATGACCTCGGGGGGATCCTGGAGGTCGGCGTCTATGATAACCACTGCCTGTCCGACTGCATAATCCAGGCCGGCGGTAACAGCTACCTGGTGGCCAAAATTACGGGAGAAGTCGATCAGCCTTATATTCTTGTCATTCTTCGCCAGCTCCTTGATTATCTCGGCGGACCTGTCACGGCTCCCGTCATTGACAAAAATGAGCTCATAGGTCTCCCCTGTCCCGTCCATGACCTTTTTCAGCCGCTTGTATGTCTCCGAAATGACCTCTTCCTCGTTGTACATGGGAACTACTACCGAACAGACTGTCTCTCTTTCCATAGCATCCTCCGATTGCAGATGTAAATCATATAGATATGTTACATTATTCGCCTCTATGACTAAAGTATAGCAT
The DNA here is from genome assembly GCA_029777885.1 of Bacillota bacterium. Taxonomy (GTDB): domain Bacteria; phylum Bacillota; class Clostridia; order Caldicoprobacterales; family DTU083; genus JAKORJ01. The sequence goes on from JAKORJ010000215.1 coordinate 2,196, forward strand.
AATTCCCGGCAACATTGAATCTCATAATATTACAAACGCAAACAGGTCCAAAATGTTCCACGGGATAATGCTCCTCTGCAGGTTTTGCAGCATTTAACAGGAAAAGCGACTAAACCACAGCTTTTCCGAGCTATTCCAGCCTAAACCCAGGCAACCGGGATTGCATATTCCCTGTTCTATGATAGAATCGAGACACTGCCGCAGAGCTGGCAGGAGCAATATGTACCTGTTCCGGGAGGGTCACAAGGTGAGGACTTTGAATGTTTCGCTTCGGCGGGAGATTTACAGGGATGATGCCTACAAGATCATTGAGTGGCTTGAGGACAAGGAAATATCGCAATATCTGAATGAGCACCAGAATGTCTGCAACAGCATCAGACAGGTGATAAGCAGAGTCAATATGCCGATCCTGACCCATCTCTTCAACCAGGGAGGCAGCTTTTTCATAGTTGCCGCAGGTGATAACATTCCCATAGGCTTTTTGAGGCTGGTGCCCAGAGAATCCGAGGCCGAGATCGTTATAGTGATAGGGGACAAAAGCAAGTGGGGGCAGGGATTTGGTACCCAGGCCATCTTGCAAGCCTTAAGGCATGGCTTCATCGAGTGGCGCATGAACAAAATAGTGGCTAAAATAAAGCACAACAATAAAAGGTCCCACCGGGTATTCAGAAAAATCGGGTTCAAGCCGGAAAAGGACCTTGCCTATGGAAAACAATATTGCATGACGATCAAGGATTACCTGGAGCTTACAGCTTAAAGAGGCTCAGCCTGATATAAGCAGGTCTTTTTTCTGGGCTTCGATGGCTTCTATCCTATCCTGCAAAAGCTGCTTTTTGTTTTCCAGGTTAGTTATAAGTTCATTTATGATTCCTGCCAGGCGGAGCACCTGGTCCGCATCATGCCGTATGTTTTCACGGACATAGTTATCGGTCAGCATGTTGTCAAACCAGAAATCAACGGCCCTGGTGCCGGAGTCGATGCCTCCGATTTGGGGCAGGTTTTCTATATTTATATCCTTAAGCTCCTTTTTCAGGTCCTCCATCTGTGAGCTTAGCTTGTTGAACTCCTTTTGAGCGGCATCCACGTTTTTATACTTCGCGGCATAGGACACGAGGCCGCCCCTCAGCCACATGTCCAGGGTCGCCCAGTCCTCCGCGCTGCCGAGGTAGGCGTTGACCTGCTTTGCTGTTTCCTTGGCCCTGTTGGCCGCAAGCAGGGCTTCATCGATCCCTATTGTCTGCTTGAGCAGGTCCCTTCTTTCAGCCTCAAGCGCCCGGTACCGGATGGCGGTTTCCCCGGTTATGTCCCTGAGCATCACCTGCTCGCGCTTTTTGAGCTCCTCCTCATAGGGAAGCTG
>JAKORJ010000216.1 GCA_029777885.1 Bacillota bacterium
ATATGGTATAAGGCTTGTTCTTGTCAATCGATACTGCATCATGTATATGACAGCTCTGGGAATTTGAACTCGCCCAGATCGCAGGTGACATTTCGAACGAATAAGGGGTCGGATTCATATTCCTCCATTGTATAATCTATATCCTGCCAGCAGGGCATGAAGCCAAGCTCAACCCTGGCAACGTTTTTGAAAGGCAGGCGACAATCCTCTGCCCCTGTAGTTCTGCCTTGTTGCTACGGCCCCGAACGACAGGGCAGGATATTTCCTGCCCTCAAACAGGATCTCCGTCTTGTATACGCATATGTTGGATATTATCTCATCATTTTCGATGATCGAATAGCTTTCATACCTTTCGTCCCAGAGATTCAAGTCATACCAGAACTGAAAATCAAAGAATACATCCTTAAGCAGCTTGTTCAGCTTGTTTTGATAGTCTATATCGTTCCTGTTGTTGAATGCTAATTGCACCAGCTTCGCTCCCTTGTCGCCCGGTTAATGCAGGAACCGCTTTACTATCGTGTCAAGTATTTTGTATAGGCCCGTCATGCCTGATGCTCCCTGGTGTTTGCTTTGTTTGCATATCTTTTGAACCTGGCTTTTACGAAGTTCCTGCCAGCAAGGGGCAGGCGGGCAATCATTTCGCCGTAGGATACAATGCCCGTTTCTATAAAGCCAAAACCGGCATACAAGGCTCTAGCAGCCTCGTTAGACCGGTTGTAGGCGACATATACGGCATCAGCGCTGCCCAGCGGAAATGCCCTTATCTTGTCCAGCAGCCTGGCTAAGGCCATTTTCCCATAGCCCCTGCCCTGGTAGTCCTTGTCGATCATGAACCTGCAGATCACATAGCTGTCTTCGCTGAACCTGCTTTCCCTTGCAGTCTCCCTGTAAGCCATGGCGAAGCCTATGACGGTCTTGCCTAGGCAGATGGCATATGTCATGGGCGGCTGCCTGTCATTGAGGAGGGCAACATAAGACTGGGCCAGGCTGTATACATTGGAAGCAATGAACGGTTTCTGATCATCCCTGACCCTAAGGTTGATGCAGGCTTCCCAATTGTCCCAGGTGATCTTTTCGAGACTGATCATTACACCAACCCCCGCAGGAGCAGATTATGCTCATAAACCCTGGCTGCGATCTTACAGTCACAACATTTCATCCGGGAAAGACAACAAGAGTAATCGTCATTGATATTTCGAGAATATCTCTTCCATTTTCGCATCTGAAAGCCCGAAGTATCTCTGCATCTGGCTTTTGAAAACCTCATTCCGGTCTTCAACCTTCATTCGCAGATCAGCTACATTTGCCTTCCATGTCTCATAGCCATATATCCCCCAGTAGCTGCAATGCCGTTGCATCTCCGGCTCGAGCTGGGCATAGAGCTTGTCGAAGAGCTCCAGGCGGTCACTTAACGTAACGTTCAGGTGGTAAGCCCAGCGGTCATACAGCATCTCCCGCCAGCCATCGTTGTTTTTGAGCCCTGTTGGTATCCACATGTTCGTCAGGGAACCATTCCTTGACGGTATGCCTTTTCCAGAAAAGTAATGCCAGATCACGTTGGCATAGAAGTAGCCATAGTCCAGGTCGAACCATATGGGCCGTATTTTTACCGAATTGTCATTCGCATACCAGTATTTCTGGTTGAACGTGTCCATATTGCCCGTATATGACTGTAGGAATATGTGGTCGATGAAGGCTTCCACATCAACATACTTTTCGAATTCCTCGTAGTATTCCGGGTTATTCAGGTCACGGGTCCTTGCATATTCCTGCGCCCACAGGATCTGCTTATTGCTCCCCTGCAGGACTTCACTGTTCCTCCTGATTATGCTTATATCATCCGGATCAATGCCATACCTGGCGGCAAACATGTCCTCGTTGGAGTTCTCCTTGAACTCATATACTCCGCGGTACTTGCCGTTTATATAAACTACCACGAACCTGGTCTCTGCATAGTCAGCATTGAATTTCTTCCCCAGCATGGAGCAAAAAGCATCAGTCATAAAGGTGCTCGTGGAGTCATCGTTGTCCTGCCCGCCGTTTCTCAGGGTCAGGCTCTGGAATTCCATTATGTCATAATCCTCGAAAAAGGGGTACACGACCGACGACTGGCCATATCCGCCCCTTAAGTATATATTGTAGGATTTCTGCCTGTATACCCGGGTGCCGGCCCCGGCCAGCCTGAAGCCTGCAGGAAAGGAGGTGCCAAGCCTGCCGTCCGGCTCGTAGTATTCTATATAGCATTGCCGCTCAACAACAGGGGCGGATTTATTGATATCGGCATTGACCTCGTTGATGTCCGATTCCTTTGCCGTAAGGCATACCACCGGTATCGTATGCGGCTTCTCGAATAAAAATGTTGCCACCACCTTGTCACTGGGAAGCTTTCCGGGCTCTATGGATACGGCAGATACAACGGTGCTTTTGCTTATCGTGATAGGCCCGGTATAGGGCTTGGAATTCTCGGTTGGCGTACTGCCGTCAGTGGTGTAGTAGACATTCTTGCCCTCTATCTCAAGGGTGAAGCTCTCGCTGTAGAAGCCTCCTATATGGGAAAAAACCGGAGCCGCTGAATAAGTGGTTACCGGTTCTGAATTTGCTGCCATGGGAGTCGCTTTTGCAAAGAAATACCTCTCGCCTGAATAGTCACCCTGGATGCGCCCGCTCGTGACCCCGTATCTCAAGGCCCCGGTGTAAAAGACGTCCACTATCTCGTTCGAAGCATTAGACAGCACGAGCAGGTCGCCCGCCATGCTGATGTTCATCTGCAGCGTATTACTATCCTTGGAGCCTTCCCTTGCGTAAAATACCTTGTATGATTTTGGCCCTATCGTCCCCGACAGCTCGCACCTCAAGGGATCATCCAGGTCCTTGCCTATATGCCAGCCAGCGAGGTTTACCTCCTTATCCCCGCTGTTGTAAAGCTCGATCCAGTCCCTGTCCTCTTGTCCCAAGGCAGATGCCCTGGGCATGGATACGGCTGACACCTCGCTGATAAAGACACCCGTCCTGCTCAGCCTTTCAACAGATGAAATGCTTTCGAAGCCGTGGGAGGTATTAGCAGAATTGGGCGTAGGCTGGCCAAAATACATCCATTTGCCATCCCGCTCGCCGTAGGAGATGTTATCAAGCCGGCTCTCGTCAGGTATCTCGATCTTCTGTGTACGCATGGCCGAAAAGTCGGTCAGGATCAATGGCTCACCTGCACCAACTCTGAAATTGGTATGCAACTCGGTGTCCCGCCCGCTCAGGAATATCACCAGGTATCCCCCGGGTTCAAGGACTCTGTCCGGCAGCCTCCACTTGTCAAGGTTGTAGGGGTTGTCGGAAAGGTAGTAATACTTTAAGTCGATGGTTTTATCCGAGTAGTTGTGCAGCTCCACCCAAGGCGGCCTGTCGCCGAATTCATCTATCAGGGAAGCCGTGCTTTTGAGCAGGACCTCGGATATCCTTACCGGGTCCTCCTCAGTCATGGGCGAAAGCTCCAGATCGTACAGGCAGACATCGGAGTTTGCCTTGCCGGGTGTAGGATCTGGGAAATAAGCTATATTACCGTTGGGATCCAGTCCAACGGACAAGCTGTCGTACAGGTCTTTTACAGGAAGCGAACCGATCAGCCTGGATTCTAATGAGAAGTACACGGCCTCCTCCGTACTGGATATCCCGAAGGATGCCCTGTATTGCCCGAGATCGTTGTTGAGCCCTATCACCAAATACTTTCCCGGCAGGATATCCACATCCGGGAAGCGCCACTTTGTCAGGTTGGAGGCATTATCAGACAGGCAATAGGCAGCCAGGTTCACTACTTCCTGCGAACCATTGTAGATCTCGACCCAATCCCTGGTAGCCTCGTTCAGGCGCAGGCCCGGTGCCACATTTATCGCTTTGAGCTGACTTATGGAGTCGGCCATGATGCCTGCATTCTTGTATCCCGGGGTGGTAGTCGAGCAATACTTGAACCCTTCAGGGGTCCTGCACCAGCTAATGTCCCTTTCAAGGGCAGGGACCTCCACCTCGTCTATGACCCTCAGGCTGGAATCCATAAGGACAAGGCCTACACCGTTCCTGGAAAGGTTGAAACCCGTGCAAAGGGCCCATAGCTCATCATCCTCAGGCTTGCTGCAGGCGTATATGACAAGGTACTCATCTGCCTTAAGGACGATGTTGGGGAATATATAGTAATTGGAAGGCTTTTTAGAGCTCCTTAGCACATAGCCTCCCATATTGATGTCATTGCCGCTCCCGTTGTAAATCTCTATCCAGTCCGGTGAGCCCAGGCTGAACACGGACAACGAGTTAGTGTTGGAAGTTACGACCTCATTTATGACAAGACCACGATCACCTGTGTCCACCAGCGAGCATGCAGCCAGAAGGCTAGCCAATGCCCCAGCAAGCAAAAAGACACTCAGTGCCATGGATATCGTCTTCATAAACTTTGCAGTCATTTTGATCTCCTTATACATCCGTGTATAGACAGGGCCGCATGGTCAGCCCAGCGTTTCACCGTTTCTTGCGACCATGTTTACGGTGAACACTCCGTCTATATCCTTGATTTTTTGATTGACGGAACCATTGGCCTTGCCTTTTTTGAACTTGATCTGGTAGACTAGCTCCGTGAAGTCCGCAGTTATCGTCTCGCCCCGCAGCTTATGGGTCTCATACTGCTTTTCTGTCTCCCGCCTTACCTGGGCTGCCGCATCCTTGCTGCAGCGGACGATCAAAAGGTAGGTGTCATCATCTTTCAAATTCTTGCTGAGCAGGATAGCGACTGCGCCCACGACAATTGTGCCGGCCCCCACCATAAAATAGTTGCCGGAACCACAGCCAAGCCCGATCGTGATCGCCCAGAAAATATAGGCCGTGTCCCTGGGGTCCTTTATGGCAGTCCTGAAACGGACTATGGACAGGGCGCCCACCATACCCATTGAAAGAGCCAGGCTGTTGCCCAGTATGTTCATGACGATCGTGGTGATGAGCGAAAGCATGACAAGGGTGATGTTGAATTTTTTGCTGTAAGCAACTCCGCTGAATGTGGTTTTGTATACAAAATATACGATGGTGCTGAGTCCTGCTGCTACGAGCATGTTCAAAAGGGCTATCCCGGGTTTGATGGTTGTCCCGGCATTGAAAAACATGGCTAGGATGTCTTTAAATGTATTCATGGTATCTGTCTCCTGTTATATGATTTTATGATATATAGTTGTCAAACAGCCTTCGAGACAGGGCATACTTGCTGTATGCCTCCATGTCGAGGCCGTAGGTGTCCAATATGTCACTGATCCATTTAAACAAAAAATTGTCGTACTTAACCTCAAGTAATGCTTCGTAGTAGTCCGTTACCGGAAAAAGGACAGGTGATTCTGAAAACAGGTCAAAACTGGTCTCGCTGCTCAATATGTCCCGGTCCAGGGTTATACGGATATTGTTTATGGGATGCATGAAGGCGCTGCGCCTGTATTGGTTCATAACGACAGGCCGCTTGGAGTGGATGGCTATGCCGCATTTGAGCAGCATCTCCTCTATTGCCTTGTTTTGTAGTGCAATATCGTAATCCTTGTTGATCAGCGCTTCGGCCTCGTGCCTGCTGATGAGCAGCGAGTGCTTCTGCTGGTAGCCCCCACGCTTTTCCTTCACCTCAAGCTTCACAGTTTCAAAATCAGGCGGATAAATGCGCAAACGGAGCTTGTAACGCTCCTTTTCGCCGCTGACCTTGTCGTAATATGCAGTCTCGGAATAGTCATCAAAATAGACGGAACGGATCATGTAACTGTCAGGATCATTATGCTTGTCCGGTATCAGCATTGCGCTCAATGCCGCATACAGCTCGGCATATTGCCAAAAGCTTATCGGATACTTCTCTTCTACCCGTTTGACCCTCAAATCCCCGCTCATAGATATCCTTCCCGCAAGCAATCATAACAGTAAAAATATACAAAACATCCTGCTTTTCGATATAGATGCTCACTATTTGTTGTATTTTTAACTATTGTACCATGCCGGTCCTCTATATATCAACATAAAACACTGCTTTGTAGTATGATTCTATAAAGCCAGCCTTGCAACCACCTCGCCGCCGGACATTTCACCGGTTTCGACAAAACCAAATGTGGAATACAGCTTTCGCGCAGCTTCATTTTCAGGATGATATGACAAATATACAGCGTCTGCATTCCCTTGTGGAAATGTTCTGATCAGTTCCAAAACCTTTGCAAGTGCCTCCTTGCCATACCCCTTTCCCTGATGGTCCTTATCGATCATGAACCTGCAAATACCATAGCTTTCTTCATCGTATTCGCTCTCTTCGACCGTATCGTGATACATCATCACGAATCCGATAACATCGCCGTCTTTGCATATGGCATAAGTCATAGGCGGCAGCTCGTCATTAAGCAATGTTACATATGATTGGGCCAGACTA
>JAKORJ010000217.1 GCA_029777885.1 Bacillota bacterium
GCGAATATCGTGAACATCCCACTTTGCAGCCCTGTGGGCAAGCCCAGTCTGACTATCTTCATGACATAGCCTGCGCTGGGAGCTGACAGGAGCTTTAGATCAGAGAAAAGCTCCGGCCTTCTCGGGGTCACAGCTATAAATACTGCTATCACGGCGGCCTGGGCTATCACGGTAGCCAGCGCCGCGCCCACGACCCCCAGCTTTGGAAAGGGTCCAATACCGAAGATGAGGACCGGGTCCAGGATCATATTCACCGCTAACCCGGTGGCGTTTATAAGGAATGGGGTCCTGCTGTCGCCGTATCCGTTGAATACGGCTGTAAAAACCGGGGCGGCAAAGAAAAAGGCGAGCCCGACTGACACGATGACCAGGTAAGAAACTGCATCCTTTACGATCACCGTGTCTTTTAAATTGAAAAAGCCAATCAGGGGATACCTGAAGAGTATGAGGATGAGCCCGTATCCCAGTCCCAGGCATACAGCCATCTGTATGCTGTGCTTAATGTAGACCCTGGCTTCGGATATGTTCTCCCTGCCCACCGCCTGGGCCACTCCCACCTCAGCCCCTATCCTGGGAATGAGTATGAATGCCATCGCAAGCCAGGTGAAAAAGCCTGCGGTCCCGACGGAGGCGACTGCCCCGGAGCCGAGCTTGCCTACCCAGAACATATCCGTCATGTTGTATGCCATTTGTACAAAAGAGGTACCCAAAATGGGGAGCGCGATCCGAAACAATGCTTTGAGTATATTCCCGTCTGTTAGGTTGTAAGTCCTGGTCACTTCTGTATCTGCCTCTCCCTTAAGCTTCTTGCGCATATCAAACTATGGCTATTATACCATCAGAGGGTCATGGAATTGTAGTTGAATATTTACCCTGTGCTGAAAGCGGCCAACTCAGGCTTGATACTATAAATGCAAATGTAGCTTCATACCATTGACAAACTCATTCTTGCCGCCTTGGGCAGGGTGTCTCACCTTTTCATAGGCGATGCCAAGCTTCTTCAAGCTTTCCTCGGCCTTATTGCCCACAGCGATCACCTTTTTCACCTGGTACATCTCTATCATCTGCATCAGCGGCTTCTCGCCTATCAGCAGCTCTTTTTTCGTTGGAGGCCTGTTACTATCTTCATTGCCTTTCTTGTGCGGATGGAAGGGGAATGCATTCCACGACAGGGCTGTTTTACTGGATTTCGCGAGGGTCTGCCATATGATCGTAGCGGTGGCCTCTTTGATCAGCCTGTCATGGCGGGATGCCAGCCTGTATCCCTTGTCCTGGCCAAACAGGTCAAGTCCCTCCATGCTGTTCAAGAGCAAGTATTCACTTGTGAAGGGCACCCCGGTAAGCCGGCAGCCCCTGTATCCAGGCGCTTCTCCCACAAGCATGATGTCAGGCTTCAGCTCATACATCTGCTTCAGATATATGAAAAGGTTTTCTCTTCGTACGGCGTTCTCGGGACGAATATAGGAATATTGATTGCATACGTCCGGTGGGACCTCTGTGTGCGCCAGTTCCTCAATAAAGGCTTTCAGCTTCCTTGTCATTTAACATACCTCTGTAAACCAAATATATATAGCTATAACATTATACCACTGCCAGGCTCAATATTTATAGTTGATAGCAAACCATAGCCTATCAACCCGGCTTAATAATAGAAAAAATTTCTATAGAACCTATTGACAATACCACACTATTAAATTATATTTAATAGTGTAATTGGTACACTATTATGGAGTGGTGAAATGCTATGAACATTCAATACAAAAAGGGAGTGCTCGAGCTCCTGGTGCTGTCCTTGCTTTCCAGGGAGGATTGGTATGGGTATGACTTAGCTGAATACCTGTCACGGCATATCGACATAGCTGACGGCTCCGTATATCCCCTCTTAAGAAAGCTAAAGAGCGACGGACTGGTAACGACTTATCTGTCAGAGGAGAGCGGGGGCCCGCCCAGGAAGTATTACACCATCACAGCCAGCGGCAAAGAGTATTTCCATAAAGAAAAGCAGGATTGGCTGGCTTTTGCAAAGACTGTTGAAAAAATTTTGGAGGGGGAAGGATCAGATGAATAGGCACAAGTTCATGGAAACTCTGAAAAAGAACCTTGAACTCAATAATGTTGATGAAATAGAAGACATATTGGGGGAATACGAAGAGCACTTTGCCAGAAAGCTGGCGGATGGCTTCAGCGAAGAAGAGATCGCGAGAAAATTGGGCGATCCGGCGGAAATCGCCGCCCAATATGAAAGCAGCTCCTGCCGGCCTGCTGAAAGGTTAGCCAACAGGATACCGCTGGTTATAGGGATCTATTTTGCAGATATATGGATAGTCATGTTTTTTGCTGTTGTTTACGCCTGGGACCTGGTACTGGCGCTATTCTCCCTGGCGTCGGGGCTTGCAGGGATCTGTCTCATAGCTTCACCATCACTTATCTTGAGTCCTTCGGGCATAACCTATATCCCGTATTTGCCCGGAGCTTTGCTGGGAATAGCATTGACAGCCCTCGGAGTCGTAAGCACTGTCTTGACTATCTGTTGCTATATGCTTGGCGCAAAGCTCAGCGCTGCCTGGCTCAAGTGGCATAAGAACACTCTGGCCGGAAGAAACAATGTGCCATACTCGATTTTTCCCCTGTTTGAAAGTAAAACAAGGCACAGGCTCCGCAAGGTGATGCTGATTGCCCTGGCCGTGTTCGGAATGCTGTTTGCCGCAGCTTTTACTGCGCTGGTATTGAGCGCAGGAAGCCTTGAGTTCTGGCATGAATGGGGGTGGTTCGGTTATGCAGGTTAAAAGCAAGAGCGTTGTGGTGACAGGGGCGACCTCCGGCATCGGATTTTCTGTTTGTGAACTGCTCCTGAAAAATCGGTTCAGGGTGATAGGAGTAGGACGCAGCAAGGAAAACTGTGAGGCAGCCAGAGAAAGACTCATTGAAAAATACCCTGAGGGCGAGATCGTCTTTTTCTACGGCGACATGGTGCACCAGCAGGAGGTCTTCCGGGTTGCATCGGAAATAAGGGATTATCTGCGTAAAAGCTCCGGTGATGAGCTGCATGCCCTTATCAACAATGCCGGCTGCGTAAGGAGCTGGTATATGACGTCAAACGAGGGCTACGAGCACCAGTTTGCCCTCAACCATCTGGCAGGCTTCATCCTGACCCATGAGCTGCTGCCCTGCCTGATCCGCGCCAAGGGCCGGATCCTGTTTACTTCCAGCGCCTCCCACAAAATGATGAGGATGCGGTGGAAGGACCTGATGTTCGAAAAGGGCTACAATCCGCTGCTGGCCTATAAGCAGTCCAAGCTGTGCAACATGCTGTTTGCCTATTCGTTGAACGAAATGTACCGGGATAAGGGCATAGCAGCCTATGGTGTCGACCCGGGGCTTGTAAATACAAGCATCGGCAATAAGGAGACCGGCTTTATCGTTAATCTGGTCTGGAGCATAAGAAGGAGATTCGGCGTTAGCCCCGATGAACCGGCCAAGACCTACCTGATGCTATGCACGGTGGAGACTCCGCCAAATGAGCTGTACTTCAAATTTCTGAAGCCGGCAAGGTACAGCTCCCAGGTAAATAAGGAAAATGCCGACAGGTTATTTGCGATATCGGAGCAGCTCTGCAATATCAGGTATGAGAGGTGAAGGGGCGTGTACGTACTGATAACAGGTGCAGCCGGAGGCCTTGGCAGGGCCTTTGCCAACGAGTGCGCCCAAAGGGGATATGACCTTATCCTGACCGACATAAACGAAAGCGGCTTAAAGGCCATAAAATACGGTTTGGAAAGAAAATATGGTATCTCCGTAAGGGCCAGGGCATGTGACCTTACATCAGATGCCAGCGTGGCAGAGCTCATGAAATATATAAGAAAAGAGAAAATCCAGCCGGATATGCTCCTCAATGTCGCAGGCATGGATAATGAGGGCGGATTCATCGAAAGGAACATAACATCAGTGCTGGACATTGTAAAGCTGAACCTGGAGGCAACCCTAAGGATCACCCATAGCGTGCTCAAGGAAAGGAACAGCACCAGCCGGTTTTATATAGTATTTGTTTCCAGCCTCGCCTCCATGTACCCTATGCCGCTAAAGGCCACCTATGCTGCTTCCAAAAGGTTTCTGCTTGACTTTGCATATGCCCTGCGTGAAGAGCTCAAGTCAAGGAACGTTTCCGTGCTGACATTATGCCCCGGTGGCCTTGCAACCACAAGGGAGGCAATATGCGGTATCACCTCCCAGGGCTTTCTTGGTGACGCAACAACAAACCCAATTGAAAAGGTTGTGCATAATACGATTTCACTTGCGCTGGCAGGCAAGGCAATATATATACCCGGCTTGCTCAACCGCAGCTTAAGTACCCTGGGAAAGCTGTTCCCAAAAAAACTCATCACCAGGCTCCTATATATAAGATGGAGCCACGCACAGAAGCAGTGGCTCGATATGAAGGCTTGACAAGCTCATCGTTCAGGTGGCGGACACCCAGCTTGCGCCTTGCATCAAGGCTCGCGAGGGGTTCACTAATCCCAATGCCCCGGGAATTTAAGTTTAGTCAGGCGGGGGAATTTCTTACTACCCCACGGCCCTGCCATTTGGGGTCCACGCAAAGCGGCCCGAAGGTCAGGACCTCGTGTACGTCTGCCCCGTCAACGACACGCGCCATGGAATACATGATGCAGCCTATGACCTCTCCGTCCTTGACAGCTATCCTGCTCAGCTCAGGAAGATAGGCCTTATCCTGGCGCAGCTTATGCACAAGGATAGTGGTCATCGCAGACCAGCGCAACAAAATGCATGTCAGATCAGGATCCCGTTTATGCAAGCCGGATACCGACATCCTGCCTACATTATACAAAATAATGCATGAAAAATAAAAGATGCCCGGATTATTTATCTAACCCGGACATCTCGGATTCAAGCGTCATCGATTTGTAATCAGTTTAGCAAATGCTCTTGGCTATAACACTCAGGTCGGGCCTGATGACTCTCATGGTAGCAAAATCGCCCACAAAGTTGTTGCCCTCTACTATCATCAAA
>JAKORJ010000026.1 GCA_029777885.1 Bacillota bacterium
ATGGAGGAGTACCCAAGTGGCCAAAGGGGGCAGACTGTAAATCTGTTAGCTCAGCTTTCGATGGTTCAAATCCATCCTCCTCCACCACCTTTTTCAACTCTATACAGCTTGTACATACCTGTTTTGTACATCTAAGCTGATTGAGTGTATTTTTTTTAAGGGCCTTCTGCGTAGAAGACGCAGAAAACACTGAGATCACCTTTACTATGCAGGACAACCGCCTTGGCTATTTCGGCCCGGCTGTAAGCCATGAACTAAAGCATTGGTACTGGCTCGGGAATAATGATGGCAATTCTTTTACATATCGCTTCGGTAGAAACGAAAACCGGGTGTACTTTGCCCATAGCATGCTCTATCACCCGGACAGATTTCTGGAATTCGTAGCTTGTCAAAAAAAAAACTGAAGTAAAGGAGTTGTGGCAAAAGCCGTAAAGGCAGGAGCGTACCTTATATGCGTTTTGGAGACGGCAACCGCAGCATCATACTGACAGCTCGCCATCATGCATGTGAATCCACGGGCAGCTATGTGCTCGAAGGTGTGCTTGATGATCTGATCGACAATCCGATCGAGGGCTTTCAAATATTATGCGTGCCCTTTGTAGATTATGACGGTGTGATCGACGGAGATCAGGGCAAAAACCGTGTCCCTCACGGCCACAACCGCGATTATAGTGACGAAAATCCCCCGATTTTTCCTGAAACCTCCAGGATAATCGAATATACAGAAAACAACAATGTGTGCTACGGGTTTGATTTCCATTCACCCTGGCATCGCGGCTGGGAGCATGACAACGTATATATCGTGCAAAGCAGTATTGAAAAGCTGGTTCGTCTTGATTTGTTCGGCGAAATACTGGAAAAATCGATCACCGATAAAGCTATGCGGTATTGGCACAAGAACGATTATCCTCCTGAGACCGGCTGGAACCGCGCTGGATCTCAGTTTGCTGCTTACCTGAACGATGTTGGCTCTACCCTTTAGGTTTAAATATCAGGGATGCTATAAAACCAAAGATGATTGCTGCTGATATGCCGGCACTGGTTATTTCGAAAATCCCTGTCAGGACGCCAATGATCCCGTTTTGCCTGGCTTCGTTCAAAGCTCCCTTAAGCAATGAATTTCCAAAACTGCTTATCGGGATGGATGCCCCTGCTCCGGCGAACTCTATCAAAGGCTCATAGAGCCCTAGTCCTCCCAGCACTGCCCCGGTGACGACCAAAGTTGTCATGGTATGTGCAGGCGTCATTCTGAAAACATCCATCATAATCTGGCCGATAGCGCATATCGTACCTCCAACCAGAAATGCCCAAATAAGCTTTTCCATAACGACCTCCATCAGCTTATCTCAAATGATACTGCATGCGCAATGCATGGTATTGTCTCCTTCTGCTGATAGGACATGGGTGAAAGTAAGGCTCCTGTTGCAACTATCAGCATTTTTTTGATCTCTCCCTTTTTCATCCTGTTCAAAAAGTGACCATATGTTACCGCAGCAGAGCAGCCGCATCCGCTAGCTCCTGAAAATACCAGGGGATTCTGACCATATATCAGGATCCCACAGTCTGTATAGACGTTGTCTGCGATACTTATGCCCCTTTTCTTCATTAGTTCCTTGGCGATCGTATATCCGGTCAAGCCCAGGTCACCAGTCGCTATAAGGTCATAATAATCAGCGTCTATGCCAAAATCATTAAAATGGATTTCAATAGTATCCACGGCCGCGGGGGCCATGGCAGCGCCCATATTGAAGGGATCCGATATACCCATATCGACCACTTTACCGATAGTGGTCCCTGTAATAACGGGTCCCGTCCCTTCCCTTCCTATTATCACCGCTCCTGCGCCGGTCACTGTCCATTGGGCGGTAGGAGGTTTTTGGGCACCGTATTCGGTGGGATACCTGTATTGCTTTTCTGAAGCTGCATTGTGGCTGGATGTCGCAGCCAGGACATAGTTGGCGCCCCCATTGTCCAACAGCTTGCAGGCAAGGGCCAGGCCTTCCATGGATGAAGAACATGCCCCGAACAGCCCCAGGTATGGTATCCCCAGGCTTCTGGCCGTAAAGCTGCTGCTTATGATTTGGTTCATCAAATCGCCTGACAAAAAGAAGGTTATGTCTTCAGGTTTCAAACCTGCCTTGTCCATGGCTATATGGCATGCATTTTCCAGCAGCTTTTGCTCTGCCTTTTCAAAGCTGTCCTGTCCCAGCCATATATCATCGTAAATGACGTCAAAATCTGCCGCCAGAGGGCCCTTGCCTTCAAAAGAGCCGCCGACAGCAGCAGTCGAGACTATAACAGGCTTTGTATCAAATTGCCAGGATTGTCTGCCCCTCAGCAATTATAACCCCCCCACGCCATTTATAAGTATTTTTATAATTGCTACCACAAATGCCGAAAAAACCCCAAAGACTATGACCGAGCCTGCGACCTTGAACATGTTGGCTCCGACGCCCAGAACATATCCTTCGCTTCTATGCTCTATGGCAGCCGATGCAATGCTGTTGGCAAATCCCGTTATTGGTACTGCTGTCCCGGCACCAGCTCTCTGGGCAATATGATCATAAATCCCCAAGCCTGTGAGCAAGGCTGATATGATTATAAGCACGGCTGCTGTAGGATTGCCGGCCTGGGATTCTTCAAATCCAAAATAATTAATGAAGATAAATTGCAGAATCTGGCCCAGCGTGCATATCAGGCCGCCTACCACAAATGCCATGAGCACATTTTTGACAACCGGACGCTTAGGTTCAAGGGCTTTGGCCGTATTAGCGTAATCCTGCTGCGCAGTAGTCAGCTTTTTTCGTTTTGGCACTTGTCTCACCCTTTGCTGTTGATATCCTCTTATTAGTATCTCTTTAGTTATATAAAAAATACCGGTCCAAAAATGGAAAAACAGGCATGCATTAAATATGCCTGTTATTCTTGCCTTTTGTCTGCCAACCTTTTATAGAAAAATGCTGCTACAGGCTCAAGCCTGTATGCCTGCGGTAGGATTATCTGCTCAGTGCTGCCTACGAACAAAACTCCGTCTGGGTGCAGTGAATCGTAGAACGCCTTGTAAAGATATGATTTTGCATTCTCTGTAAGGTAGATCATCACATTTCGGCACAAAATCAGATGGCACTGCTTCGGATAAGGGTCTCTCAACAGGTTATGCTCCTTGAACTCGACGCATCTTTTGATCCAGTCCTTTACGACCAGGGTCTCATTTTCTGCATTAAAGAACCTGCTTACAAAGTCTTCCGGAACATTGACTACATTCTTACGGTTATATATGCCTTTTATTGCCTTTTCCAATGCATTGGCATCGATATCGGTAGCCAGTATTTTTATCCTGTTTATAGGCATATGCCTGCTTAAGAGCATTGCAAGGGAGTAAGGCTCTTCGCCGGTCGAACAGGCGGCGCACCAAATGTTCAAATCCCTGTACTTATTAAGCAGCATCGGCAGGATCTGCTTATCTAGTACATCCCATTGTTCAGGGTTTCGAAAAAACTCAGATACATTTATGGTGATATAATCAATGAAATGAGTTTGCTTCATTTTATCTTCACATAGGGCGCTGAAAAAATCCTGATAGGAGCCGTAGCCGTTTCTGGAAATGAACGAATCTATCCTGCGCTTCATCTGGCGCTCCTTGTAGGATGACAGGTCTATGCCAGTCAGCTTCAAAACTGCAGCCTTAAAGTCCTCATATGTCCAGTTCATTTTTGACCCCCTGTTACACAACGACTTAAGGTTATTTAAGTTTAGCATAAGAAGTCCTAAAAAGAAAGCCGTGTTGAACACGGCTGTTGTAAAGGGGGTCTCAATGTATTTTGTGAGGTCAGTTATATTTTAACCCCCCTTTATTTTTTTATTCGTTTGTTTATTCATTGTTTTGCTCGGGGAAAAACTCACTCAAGGAGACAGTCATTTGCTCGACCTCTGGTGCCTGCTCTTCTGCTGGCTCAGCGGGCTTTTCTTCTGCCAAGGCCTCCTTGATGCTGAGGCTTATCCTTTGCTCCTTAGGCTTTACTTCGATGACTTTTGCTTTTACCATGTCGCCGGTTTTCAACACATCGCTTACCTTTTTCACTCTCTCTGTTGAGATCTGTGAAATATGGACCAGGCCATCAACTCCAGGTTCAAGCTCAACAAAAGCACCAAAGTCTGTCAGGCGCACTACCTTGCCTTCAACTATGCTTCCGGCCGGATACTTCTGTTCGATATTCTCCCACGGATGGGGCAGGGTCTGCTTATAGCCAAGGGAGATCCTGTTATTTTCCTTATCTACTGAAAGCACCACCGCTTCGACCTTTTGCCCTTCCTGCAAAACTTGTCCGGGATTCTTGATATGACCCCATGACAGATCCGAAATATGGATCAGTCCGTCTACGCCGCCAAGGTCTACAAAGGCTCCGAATTTCGTCAAGCGCTTGACTTCGCCTGTGACCCTCTGTCCTTCCTGTATGCTTTCCCAGACCTGCCTGCGCCTTTCCTCTTCTTCGGCTTCAAGCACCATTCTTTGAGAAGCAACGATCCTGTTCCGTTTTCTGTCTATCTCCAGTATTTTAAGCCTAAGGCTCTGGTTTACGAAATCATTTAGGTTCTCCACATAATGAGTGGAAAGCTGTGACGCTGGAACAAAAGTCTGTATCCCGTTTACGATGGCCAGTATACCGCCCTTGATCACTTCCTTGCCAACGCCTGTGACCTCAGCCTGGGCTTTGTATGCCTGCTCGATCTCTTTCCAGACCTGCTCCTTAGCTACTTTTTTATGTGATAAAAGCACATTGCCTTCGTCATCTCGCACCTTTAGTACCTCAACCTCTATCTTGTCTCCTGGTTTGAACATATCCTCAAGATTCTTGCCAGGCTCGGTCAATATCTCTTCGATCGGCACGATACCGTCAGATTTGTAGCGGATGTTCACAGTCAGCCGGTCCTCAGCGACCTCCAGGATCTCCCCTGTTATCCGCTTCCCGTCCCATAGCTTTTCCACTTCAAAATCGTTCATGGTAAGCTCTTCTTCGTTGGCTGCAACCTCATTAGCTGCCGGTGCATCATTTTTGGCTTCTGTTTCCTGCACTTGTTCCTCGAGCAGTGTATCCTTAATGTCTTCCATTTAGTTGATTACCTCCTAATTAATACATAAAAAATATGATGCTTGCTGCATATTTTCACCGATCCTGCTGCCCGCCCTGTACCCCTAAGATTATTTCAACAGCAACCCCCTTTGAACCTGTTTTAAGATTAGCGGACATATATCGGATAGCTTTATTCTTGTATTTTTTCGATATAATATGACCAAATCCTTCTTTTTTTATTTTTTATGATAACTAATAGGTCAGCTTGTCAAAATATCCAGCAACTCTTTGGACATTTTATCCGACATCTTTTCCAGAACTTCCGTGTTGGATTTCTTGCTGTAAAAGCTATTGAAGTCAACCGGCTTGCCTATTGTGATCCTGATTGGCCTGAAAAGCCTATAACCGCCTGTGATTGCCACGGGGACTGTAACAGCCTTGGAATGATGCGCGATCGAGGCAACACCATGGGCAAAGCTTTTCAAGTCTCCGGTCTTGTTTCTCGTGCCCTCCGGGAATATTCCAAAAACCTTTCCCTTTTTCAGTATCTGAAGAGCCTGTTTGATCGCAGAGATGTCTGCTGTACCCCTGTTTACGGGAAATGCCCCCAGCTTTCTTAAAAATGCTCCGAAAAGACGGCACCTAAACAATTCCCGTTTAGCCATAAAGTATACTTTTCTGGGCAAAAAGCATCCAAGTATGATAGGATCCAGGAGTGAGGTATGGTTTGAGTATACAATTACGCTACCGGTCTTCGGAATGTTTTCCCTACCTTTTATCTTGGGCAGAAACAAGAGAGAGAATATAGGTACTGCGATCACCTTCAATATGTAATAAAGCAAGCCTAATACCTCCTGAAATCTACTAGACTCTCGATTTGCTCTACGACCTCTTGTATCGTTTTGTCGGTCGTATCGATCAGTATAGCATCATCAGCCTTTTTCAGCGGGGCAAACTCTCTATGGCTGTCATTGTGGTCTCGCTTGAGGATATCCGACAGTACGGATCCATAATCGACATCGAGCCCCTTGGATTTTAGTTCCGACCATCTTCGTCTTGCCCGCTCCTCTGCAGAAGCGGTCAGAAAGATTTTTAAATTTGCATCGGGCAATACATAAGTCCCGATGTCCCTGCCATCCATGACCAAATCATTAGTTGCTGCAATTTTTCGCTGCAATTCAACGAGCTTCCTTCTAACCTCGGGGATGACAGCAACAGCCGAAGCAGCCTTTGATACCCGCTCAGACCTGATCTCATCCGTAACATCCCTGTTGTTGAGGAAAACCCTTTGCAGCCCGTTATCGTGCTTTATGCTGATCTCGGTCTGATCGATGACCTTTTCCACATCAGCCTTGACTTCCGGATCCAGGCCCGACTCAAGGACCTGCAAAGCAAAAGCTCTATACATAGCGCCCGTATCCAGGTATAAGATGTTGAGCTTTTCAGCCAGGAGCTTGGCTATAGTGCTTTTGCCCGCACCTGCCGGTCCGTCTATTGCTATAGTATACCTGGAAGCCAGGTCTGGGCGCAGGCTCACTGCTCCTTCAAGATAAACGTGTTTGGGTTTTAAATGCTCTTCAGACCGAATGTTCATCATTACTCTGATACATAGCGCAAGGCTGCCCTCGACATCCATCTCCTGACAGCATATCAGGGGGATGTCGGTCATTCCCATTTCCCTTGCAGCTACTGTAGGATAAACGGACCTTATATCCTTGGTAGCCGTGAAGATGATGCTTATGATATCGGCATGGCTAAGCCTGTTCTGCTTTATTATTTCATTCAGCAGCAGTTTTGTTTTTCTCAGTACTGATTCCCTATCATCCTTATATACGGTGATTGCTCCTCTGACAGCGTAGAAGTTCAATTGCAACACACACTCCCTATATTGCCCTGTGTCCCAGGCCAACAGAAACTTCATTCAGATGCAGCATGCCGATCCCGAAAAATATGGCCACGCATATATGATCTCCATACCTTGCTATACCAATCTTCCCGCCTACATTCAGCCCTATAGCCTTGGGCATGATCTGGGCTATAGCCTCCCGCGTGGCTCCTGCTACTGCACCTTCTTCGGAATGGGAATCATTTATGATCCCTTCTCTTTTTGAGGCGACCACCGCTCTTTCAATTATCTTGGTCACAGAAGGTATGAACTCACCGCCGTAATCGACAGCTGCGGTACGAATATTCATCTGCCTCATTTCTTCTTTGACCTTGTTCTCCTCATCACGGTCCTTGCTCAAAGCCATGAGCAAGGCCACTCTGGATATTTCCTTGCTGCCCGGCGCCTGCATGGGATGCCCTCTTTCCTGAATATTGTGATTTATAGCTATACAGATTATATGACAGCATATATAATAATACAAGTATTTTAGCATCAAGCTGGATGCATAAGGCTTTGCCGAAATTTGAAGCAATCTTATTCTCTCCACATTGCTTAGGGGCTATCCAGTGGCTTGTGTTGCTTACTTTGCTATATGACAACTGTCATTCAAACAAATGATAGTTCTTTTTGTCCCATCCACATCAATAACGCTGATGCCGGTATTGTCCAGCCTGAAACACCATAAAAAACCGACCGGCATGAAAAGCAGCTCAGTTATCAGGACCTTTGCTGTTATAGCATGAGTGACCAGGAGTATGCGCTCATCTTTTCCCCCTGTATTTATAAGCCGGCTGGCTAATGCGCTGACCCTTCTTTGCACATCCATTATCGACTCGCCTGATTCAGGTGAGAAAAAGCAATCGCTGTGCCAGGATTTAAGCTGGCTGGGAAACTGCTCCTCTATATCATCGCGAGTCAGCCCCTCCCAGGCACCAAGGCTTATCTCACGGAGGGCTTCGGACTTGTCCGGATCGATCCCAAGCATTTGTCCCACTATGACCGCTGTTTGGAAGGCCCTGTCCAGATCACTCGATATGATCCGGGATATGCCCTCTCCTCGCAGTCTGTTTGCCAGGGCATAGGCCTGTTTTATGCCCTTTTCGGTGAGTATTGTGTTTTGAGCTCCTTGTATTTTTTTCGATACATTCCACTCTGATTCCCCATGGCGGGTTATATAGATCCTCATGATTCCTCCATAAACTAAAAAGCAGCCTCAGGCTGCAGATTAGCTGTTATTTTTTCCGGTGTATACATTATATTCTTCCCAGATCCTTTCCAGATCATTGAATTTATTAAGTATCTTTGCTTCCTTGAACAGGCCTATTGCCACGATCAGGGCATTAATCAGGCTTAAGGGCGCAACCAGGGAGTCTACGAATGACGCCATGTCACTTTTCGCCATCAGAGTATAGTCAGCATATGAAGTCAAAGGTGAGACAGGACTGTCAGTAATGGCTACCGCAGTCGCACCGCGTTCCTTGGAAAACTTGACCGCATCTACAGTGCGACTGGCGTACCTGGGAAAGCTTATACCTATGATAAGATCTCCGTCCTTTATATGTATCAACTGCTCAAATATATCGCTTGTTCCCGACGTAACGACCCGGACATTGTCCAATACGAAATTGAGGTAATACCCCATGAACTGGGCAAGAGGAGCTGCGCTCCTCAAACCCAGTATATAGATATTGTCCGCGGCCAGCATTTTATTGACTACTTCATCAAAAGCATCGTTGTTGATCTCATTTATCGTATGCCGTATATTGTTCATATCAGCCTTTAGTACATTCTTAAGTACCGTGGACTTATCCAGCTCAGAGGTCATTTCCAGGCGCTGAACGGTGGTGAGCTTATTGCGAACCAGTTCCTGGAGTGCACTTTGCAGGCTCGGGTATCCATCATAATCAAGCATGTTTGCAAACCTTACCACAGTCGACTCACTGACTCCAACGGTCGCGCCCAGCCGGGAAGCGGTCATGAACGCAGCCTTGTCATAATTGTTTAATATATATTCCGCAATTAGCTTCTGGCCTTTGCTCATCCTTTTGTAGCCCTTGTCAATCCGGTTGATCAGATCCAGCTTCTCCATATGTGCACTCCCTTGTTCACATTTCATAATAATTTTATCATAAAGTGCTTGTAATGCAAGGGTCATATACAGGTTCGCATCCGGTCAAAGTTTCAGTTCAAGCCGTTTCAGTTCATCTATCATAGAATAGCTGGTCAGGTCAAAATGCAATGGTGTGATCGATATATAGTTGTTGCTTGTTACCTCGATATCAGAGCCCAAATCCGTTTTCTCATCGGCCAGCTCGCCTGCCAGCCAGAAATAGGTGCCGCCCCTGGGGTCCTTCCTCATTTCGTAATTCTTTGTATACCTGCGCGTGCCCAAATGGGTCACCTTGACACCCTTTATATCATTTTCTGCAGCATTTGGGATATTCACATTGAGCAGGAAATTGGAATGCAATTCCTGCTGCATAAGAGCCTGGGCCAAGCTTTGAGCTACCTGTCCCGCATAAGTATAATCCATGGTATCGCCATACAATAGCGACAAGGCTACAGCCCTGACACCCATGATACAACCCTCTATTGCTGCTGACACTGTACCAGAATACAGGACATCAGTCCCCAAATTGGCACCCCTATTTATACCGGTGAATACAAAATCAGGCTTGTCCTTGAGCAGTACATCTATACCGATCTTGACACAATCTGCAGGCGTGCCGTTTACCGAATACGCCTTGATGTCAAGTCCAGGCAGCCTTACTTCCCGGACACGCAAGGGCAGGTGTATGGTTATGGCATGACTCGAAGCACTTCTTTCCATGTCAGGTGCCACGACTATTACCTCGCCTACTTTACTCAGGCTTGAAGCCAGTTGGATGATGCCTTCAGCTTGTATCCCGTCATCATTTGAAACTAAGAATCTCATACGTCGCTCCTTGTTTAGCTGATTAAATTAAAGATATTATATTATAGTTTTGCAGGTCAACACAAATAATAATTTTAAAATTGCATCCAAGAGGTGGATTTAGTGGTCCAGATAGATGATTCAGGAAGCGGCAGCCTGATTGGTGGCACCTGCATAGGCGCTGTAAGGACAGAAACGCTTGAGTATACCTATGAATTTATCCCACTGGAGTATTATCAGGGTGAAACGTTCAGGTCAAAGGAATATATAAAAATAGCCGGTAAAATAGTGCTTAAGCTATTAGACAGGCTGAAGTTCAGAAAAAATGAAGAGTTACATATTTGCAACGGCTATATGTTTGACATTGCGAAAAAATACCTGGACATGAACAAAATAAGCTATATAAGTGCAAAAATCGGTGATCCCCTGCAGACAATGATAGAGAACACCTTTCAAAACTATGCCTTGAGCATGGGATTGCCTCCCCAGTATGTGAGATATACCAAATACCCGCTCCATTTTCACAAGATACTGAGGTGGGTGTATGCTGACTATGCAAAACGGG
>JAKORJ010000027.1 GCA_029777885.1 Bacillota bacterium
ATCGGCCCTTCTGCATCGGCTACTGTCTGCTCTATGGTAGCGGTCAGATCCGATACTGTCTGCTCGATCTGATTGCTTATATGCTCGATTAGGCCGATTCCCAGGTCCTGCACTTCTGTTTGTGATACTTTACTCTCGATCCGGCCATCCATGGCCTGCAGGTAGGTTATAAGGTCGTCCCCATGGTCGTTTACAACAATCCATTCGGCCATGATTCCGATCGCCTGGATCAATTTTACGATCAGGCTGCCGTCCGATGTAATGCCGTAATGCCACACGGGGTCCCCGTCATTCCATCCCTGGTCGGTCCAGGCCAGGCCCATCTCGGTCATGGTCCAGATTACCTGGCTTTCTTCAAGTTCTGGCTTGTCGTGGATATATACCTTTTTGGCCCCACCCACTTCCATGGTCGTGGTGTAGAAGCCCAGTGCATTACTCATCAATTCGTTGAGCCGCAACACAGCCTGCTCCATGGCTGATGTTTGCCGGGCAGCCTCGATCTGGGCCACTGCCTGCAGTACCCGTTTTTGCCTCGGCGTAAACGGTGCGCCTGTTGCATATCCTTTTACTGTCTGGGTTTCCCCTTTGGCCTGTAGCTTGCTATTACTGTTTAATTTGTAGATATGGTTTGTTATAATGCTTGTATGCTCGTTGTTCTCGACGTCTGTCAAAGTGGTAATAATATCCCCAGGCCATAAATGCGGGTATCCCAGCGTCTCAATCTCGCATGGCCGGTAGGTAAATCCGCCTATTTTTGTGTATATATTGCTTAATACGGCTGCAATATTATCCTGTAAAAGTGGATTCCCTTCGATTACCAGCGCATAGTCGTCCGTTCCTGCAATATAACCCTGCTCGGATCCGCTTGGATAGAATACTATGCCAGTAATAGTAATATCACTTTCAGCCATTTTATTGTATACCATCATATCATCCGGACTGATCTCCAAGTCCCCTGTTTGATTGTCTCCATACCAGGAAAGCTGCAGTCGCCTTAAATGGTCTATCCATGCATTTGTGCCGGCTAGTTCTGCCACCCAAGCAACGATATGGTGGTATGTAATGTCTTGCCCCTCAGGCCGATTGTCCACGATATATTCTTTATTTGTGAAGTTTACAGTCCCTAGGGTGACATTGCACTTGCTACAGGCATCCTGAATAATCTGAAGCAGGCTCGCTGGGTATTCCAGGTCGGTATTGTATGGCCGGTTGAACTTGGCCATATCGTCCAGCGCCCGGATCTGCATTGTTGTCAGCTTCCGCGGTGGTTCGTCCACCGTAAAAATGCCGGCCTGCAAAGGCTCGCCATCTATATCATAAATTACTGTAAGCTGTGCGCCCTCCCACTGAATCCCGCTCCATTGCCCATCTGAATTATCGAGCGTAAATATAAGCTCTGAAGTATCGGCACAGCCTATCTCAATGTTAGACCCCAACGCCCAGTTCCGTTCAATAGAAAAAGAGCCCTCTATTATATCATCTTCGGTTATAGTGAACGGAGAGCCAGTAATAGGAGTGACCGTAATAGTCACTCCTACGGGACCGCCTTCATATAGATGCTGTTTTTGGTTATTTGTAATGTACTGCATTCGCATCGCCTCGCTTATGCTGGATCCGGTGTCGCCTGGATGATGTTAAACGATATAGATTCCCACTTGTCCAGATACGGTATCCAGCCTGTCGCCTTCATATCACCGGTATAAAAGTGCTTCGTTACCCAATCACCGATGCGAGCGTCCAAGTATTCAACCAGCGTGTACTCGGAATCAAAGGCCTGTAGCACTAATGCCGCCTGGGTCCTTGTTAGGCCACGCCATTCTAGTTCTAAGGTAGCCGCTTTCCCCTTGCGCTTTTTCAGCATCCGCCCAGATACCGTGCGACCTGCGTCCGGGGCTGATAGATCACCTTTACTCCAAGTGCTCCTTGACACGGCCGGCAGATTAGTAATAGGCGCTCCTATGGCTGCACCTTTGGCGTTCGCAGGTGTTACAGTTCGTATTGGCACATTTACGCTCATATCAAGTCACCCCAATCGGTATTACTGTCCGTCCAGCACGTGCGTTCCGGCGTTCGGCTTCGCCTATAACTTTTTCAAGGATATTCTCAGGGCCGATATTTACCTGCAAGATGATTGTACCTTCATTGTTAGTCGAGCTCCCGCCCTGGCTGCTGATGATAGCAGCTATCTTCCGGGCCA
>JAKORJ010000218.1 GCA_029777885.1 Bacillota bacterium
ACCGAAAAGGAATTATGGCTCAACGGGCTGGCCTTCATAACCGATCAAAAGTCCGACGCCGTATTTGATTTCCCCGCCAACGTGCCCTGCGGCGAATTTGACACCAAGGCGCTTGAACCATACAAGCCTGTGGTAGCTGGCCTTGTGAACTCATGCGTTCACTCCGCCACAGGCAACGGCCACTTCAATCTGGCCTTCATCGACCCTATCGAGAAGTGGTCCTGCGGGGTATGGACCACCGGCAGCGTCACCGAGTATGCGTATGTGCCTAACCTTGAGGTCATGGCAAAGCCCGGCGAGCCAATAGTCTGCGGCGATCTGTACTTCCAGCCTGTAGAGAATGAGAACCCCTACGTTAAAATAAGGGAACTGTATGAGGGCCTGGGCTATAAGGCAGCTGACGACGGCATCAGGGAAGGGATCATGTACTCCTGCCATCCCCACGGCACCATGGACTCCAACTTCCCCTTAAGGCAGAAGATGAATGAGTTTGCCGAATACCTGCCAAAGCTTAAGGATATGGGCATAGATCACGTATGGCTCCTGCCCATTTTCGACCACCCCGACGGCAATTGCTATCATTCCAGTGACCAGGCGATAATAGATGAAAGATACGGGACCGACGAAGATGTCAGATACTTCGTCGACAAAGCCCATGAGCTTGGCATGACGGTCCTCTTTGACTATGTACCCCACGGGCCGGCCAAGCACCAGCCTCTGGCGGTCAACAACCCCCATTGGTGCTCCAGGAAGCAGGACGGTTCCCTGCAGATAGAGTGGGAGTGCGTTTCCTTTGATTACAACAACCCCGAATACCAGGAATACACGGTCAACCTTGCATATGACCATGTCAAGCGCTTCGGAGTGGACGGAGCCAGGATCGATTGCGCCATGGGCGGGCTTTCCAACTGGCGCCCCTATGGTGACAACCGCCCCAGCGCCAACGGCGTCAAGGCAGGGGTGAGTATATCCAAGGCCGTCAGGGACGGGTTCATAAAGGGCGGCAAAAAGCCCTTCAACCTGCCTGAAAACTTCCATCCCATCCCCAACTATTATCCTTACACCGATGTGTTCTACGGCATGAACCTGTACCGGGTATTCTGCGAGCTGGACAGGCTCATCCATGATCATCCTGCGGATTATGTCAGGGAGTTGACCTCATGGCTGGAGAAGGAATACTGGTCGACCCCGATCGGGTACACAAAAATGAGGTTTTTAGGCAACCATGACACCGTGTCCTGGGTATGGCAAGCGGCCAGGGCTACGGACTACTACGGGGTCGAAACCGCAAAAGCTCTCTGGGCAGTCATTACGCTGATAGATGGGATGCCCATGATCTACCAGGGCGACGAGGATCCGGCGATATGCCTGAAGGAAGGCCCGGTGCTCAGGGACTTCTTTAAAAAGCTCTTTGCAGACAGAAAAGAATATATTGGCGATTCCAAGGAGATCGAATATATCTACACAGGTACGCCGGTCATGGCCTTCATCCGGCCGGTAGCAGGCGGGAAACGCCTTGTGCTCGTCAACCTTTCAAAGGACAGATGCGCCTTCGAGGCTAACAAGCATAACATCGGCGCCCTCAAGCTGCTTACAGGCAAAGTCACCCTGGAAGCTTCCATGATCTCAGTTGAGCCATACAGCTACGCTATATTCGATTTGGCATAAGGAGAAAGATGATGTATAGAAAAACACGTAAAACACTTATCCTGGCTATAACTCTTTTACTCGTTCTCTCGCTCCTTCCTACAGGGTGTTCCTTTCCAGGCAAGGGGACACCCTCTCCCTCTCCCTCCCAGGGACCGACACCGCCGCCTTCCATCGACATAGATTTTGCGGCAGCCTATCCGCACATGAGCCCTGTTGAGCCCGGCACCAATGGGTTCACGACGGAAAAAAACGGCCTTGCCCTGGACTTTGATAAAAGCGGCATACTAAGGAAAATCGAGGGCGACGGCAGAAGCCTCAGCCTTGAAGGGATATACATTGATGTGGGCGTCAATGGCAAGACCTTGCTGGACCAGGTAGGTTATGAGTCCTTCCTTGACTTCAACACCTGGACCCTGCCTACGATAACCCCCAAGGTCAAACCCCTGCCAGAACTCACACTGGAAGGAGTATTCGAAGGTGATGACAGCCTGGTCGTGATCCACTCCCTTGGGGACTTTATATGGCACACGGTCTATGGATTTCAAAGTTCCGGGCTCTTAAAGGTCTCTGTGAAGCTCCAGACCGTTGACACGCAGAAAAAGCATATCAACGGCGTCACCTTTATCGCGAGGGGCATGGACCTTGACCCCGAGACCACGACCTATGAATTCCCAGGCAACATCACAAGTAACGTGCCGAGCAAGGTCTTCAAATTAGCTGATTACCCGGCTTCTTATGTTTCCAGGACCGACTACTGCAACCCCATAGTGCACCTTCAGACCGGTGATTCCCACCTGAACGTGCTCTTTATCGACGAGCATGAGAAATGGGGCACTGCCGTATACCGCAACCGTGACGGGGGCGTAAATGTGGCCAACCAGCCTGCGGTAGAGTCCTATCTGGCCAAGGGGGATACCCTTGAGGTGGGCAATCTATACATCCAGTTGCCCAAGGGCGACCCCTACGGTGCAGTCGTGGACTTCTATGACTCTATGGGCTGGAAAGCCCCGGAGGACGGCGTATCCGACGGAGCCGTATACTCCGGCCATCCCTTCGGCACCATGGACAGCGGCTTCAGGGACGGGAAAAAGCTCCAGGAATATGCTGAATACCTGGATACCATAAAGGCCATGGGCTATAAAAACGTCTGGCTCCTGCCCATAAACCAGCATCAAAGCGGGAACGTATACACGACCACCGATTTTAAGAAGATCCATTTCATATACGGCGGGGACGAAGGCCTGAAGGTGTATACAGACAAGGCCCATGAGCTAGGCATGAGGGTAATGCTGGACTATGTGCCCCATGGTCCTGCACCCCAATATCCCATAGTCAAGGATAACCCCGACTGGCCTTCGAAAAGGATGGACGGGTCCCTGCAGATCGAATGGGACTGCGTTTCCTTTGACTACAACAACCCCAGGTTCTATGATCATATGGTCGAGAGCGTATACTACCATGCCAGCGAGCTGGGCGTCGATGGGTCCAGGATCGACTGCGCCATGGGCGGCCTGTCCAACTGGAATCCCATAGAAGGCTTAAGGCCCAGCAGCTCCGGGCTCAGGGCAGGCTTGAATATAACCAAGGCCATCCGGGAAGGTTTCCTGAAGGCCGGCAAGCAGCCTATCATCCTGCCGGAGAACTTCCACCCCGTGCCCCACTATGCCCCATACACGGACCTGTTCTATGATATGACCCTTTTTAGGATGATACATGACATGAGGGTCAGAAACTACGACGAGACCAGGTTTGCTGTAGAACTGGCCTACTGGCTGAGCGTTCAGCGCGCTGTATCCCCAAGGGGTCTAGTGCGGCTGAGGTTCATAAGCAATCATGACGTAGTATCCTGGACCTGGGACAAGGCAAGGCCTGTAAAGACCTACGGTACGGAAAAGGCAAAAGCCC
>JAKORJ010000219.1 GCA_029777885.1 Bacillota bacterium
CCGGGTTTTGACGGGATGGTCTTTTCGCGGGTCCTGAACCTGTAGAACGACATCAGCAGGCTGACCGCCCTGTCTCTTCTGATGTACGATCCATTCACTTCGCCGGTACTTCCGATCAGTCCCGCTTTGACCCCTTTTTCAGCAATATCTCCGTCGCTGTAAGGCGCGCCGATCACGTCGAAAACGAGTTTCAGCGCATCTTTCAGCGTGATCCGGGCATTATGGTCAAAGGGCTTGTTCTCTATGCTCTTAAGGTCATAAACAGCCTGGAGCCTCTGCATGCTTTCCTTTATGTAAGAAGGCACTCCTGCCTGGGGCACGATCCCGTCAACAGCCCCTACGACAGCAACAGGCCTGTCCATCTCGCCGATAAGACTGCCCGCTCCGTAATCGTTATACGACGGCAGCTTGTACCAGCCTTTCCCGGAATCGTAACCGTAAGCGCTGAGCTGGCCCTGGAGGTAACTTCCTATGTTTTCAACGGGCAGTTCGACCCTGATGGGAACGTTGAGCCTGCTTATCCTGCCAGCTCCCTGTACATACGAAAATGTAAATTCCGTTACAGGAGTCTTGTACTGCATGTTGGGTCCGGCCTTGTACTGGCTGGCCGGGGACACCGTTTCAAGTCTCAGGTCCAGCCTGTCGTTGCCTGATTTCATCCTGAAATACTCGTCGGTCTGGAATGTCCCGGGACGTATTATAAAGCTTCCCCAGGGCAATACGAGGTAAAGCTCTTTCCTGAGATCCGTCAGGGCATCGATCACCACAGAGCTCAGCTCGATGCGGACAGCGGACGTTTTTGCAGGGGGTTTGGATAAGTCAATCTTAACGATCGGGTATGGCAGGCTGCGTATCCTTTCAGCCAGGACATGCCCGTCAGCCCCCACAGAGGATATGACCCAGACCCCGTTATCAAGCCTGGCGGGTATTTTCAGCCCGTCGCCCGTTACCGGGTCATCCAGGTCGTAGCCGCTGTCATAATCAGACCGGCTCTTATTGGTGATTACCATGATGGTCCTCGTCGGTTCGCTCCGGAGCCTGGAAGCAGGATCATAGGCATAAAGCCTCGCATAATATCTCCGGTTGGATATGAGCCCTGTGAACTTATGGGTATCGCCGTCGACTTCCACCGCCGTCATGTTCCTGAAATCCGGATCATCCGCCAGTTCGAGGATATAGGTCAGGCCTTCAAGCTGTGTCCAGACATAAGTGATTGAGTTTTCGGTTACGCCGTCGGGACCGCTCTTTATGCCGAAGCCCGTGGGAGGAGCCGGAGGTTTATATGCTTCGGTTTTTATGAAGTAGGGATTACTGTATTCCGATTCGTAAAACCGGCCATCGCTGCCCCGGCTTATAACCTTTACCCAGAAATAGTAGCCAGTATCCGGCTCAAGGGAGTCGATCCGGACGAACGTCCTGTTTTTGATATCTTCATAGGTTACCTGTTTCATTATCGTGGCTTCATTCCTGTTCTCGGTTTTCCCGCCCCTTAGTTCATAATCCATGCCAGGCAGGTGTGTCCAGAACAGGTCCACAAAAGTAACACCCGCTATGCCGTTTATATCCTCGGGCACAGTCGGCTTGACAGGCTTATCGTCAACTTGCGCAGGGGTGGTTATCACAAGCGGGTCCGACGGA
>JAKORJ010000220.1 GCA_029777885.1 Bacillota bacterium
CTATGATTATGGCGACACAGGCAGGACTACCCCCCTGCTCAAGATGTACACCCTCGGCTCAGGCTTCATGCCCTCCCCAAACCATGCCGGCGGCCTGAGATACCACGGGATGAGCCCGATCATATCTAAGCTTTATCATGACGGTTATATCGAAGCCCGTGCCCTGGAGCAGTCAAAGGTCTTCGAGGCCGCCACGATTTTTGCCCGCTGCGAGGGCACCCTGCCTGCCCCGGAATCCTCCCATGCCATACTGGCCGCCATGGACGAGGCCATCAAGTGCAAGGAGACCGGCGAGGAAAAAACGATCCTCTTTGGCCTCACCGGTACCGGGTATTTCGACCTGACCGCCTATGAAAGCTACAACAACGGGACCATGACCGACTATATACCTTCAGATGAGGACCTGGAAAAGGGCTTTGCCTCCCTGCCCAGGGTGCCTGAGAAGGCTGGCGTGCTATAGCTTGCTGTAAACCGCCGCTAGCAATGAACTTCTGAAAAAATCGTCCTGCCCAGACACTTCCTATGTAAAAGCGCATTGCCGGATATAAGCAATGCGCTTTTGACTTGCAGGTTAGATTCTGATCCTGTTACGCCATGGCTCCTCCCTGTCCACATCTATATGCCATACCTCTCCTGCAGATATTCTGCAAGGGCTTGAAGCTCCGCTATATTGCTGTTTCTCATAGCCTCAGCTATGTTTTCAGCATACCCGATTGCCATTGGAGGCACACCGGATAATAGCTTGTTCCATACATCTACTATATTGCTTCCCATTGATTTAAACTGCTCCGGTACCTTTAGCAGGCTTGTATTCCCCTTGAAGGTGACAACTACGACAAAGGCTTCATCAACGTGTTCTTTTTCTTTAAGATATGCAGCCATCAGATACTGACGAAGAAGCTGATAAAACGGCCCGATAAACGGGCAGCCCTGTATGCCGGAAAGCTTATCAATGCAAATCCCCGCCTCAGCCAGCCTGTCCCAATACAATCTGTGCTTTCTATGTACAAGATAGCATTTATCAGCCTGTGCCCCGTAGCTGCTGGCAGGATTGTCGCAGCAGAACTGTTTATTTTTATTGCCATTTGATGCATGACCGCCGCATTTGCCAAAGCCTTTCTCGGTGTATTTCCATTCTATAAGTGTTATGTAATTTTTAATACCATCAGTCCACTTAATATAACAGTCTATACTCGTCCTGTTCTGACCTCTTTTTCCACCATAGTCCCCGAGCCAAGCTGCTGAGGTGTTTTCTGGTTTATCACCTGAATTATCGCCTGTATACTCAAATTCAATTTCCGTAACTTGCCTGACGCCCGGCAATGTCGATGCCAACACATGAACGGCATTTTGCATATGTTCTCTTAGTAAAAACATGACATTGAAGCAGTAGGCCTGTGAGCTGCGAAGATTCAGCAGCTCTGTATGA
>JAKORJ010000221.1 GCA_029777885.1 Bacillota bacterium
CGGCGAAGCGACCCAGGCCTTGTACAGCTTGAGCTATGCGGTAAAGATGTCATACAAAAGCTCTGATGTCCCCGCCGGCTTTTTTAGGCTGGATAGATGAAGGATGTGAGAACATGCCAAAGAGAAAAATGTCTTTAGTCAAGAAAAACGGTTTGTACGGCTGGTTTTTTATATCCCCCTTTGTGCTGGGTATTGTATTTATCTATGGCTCTGTAGTAATACAATCCTTTCTGTTCAGTTTCAATAAGATCGATCCCGGCCTGGACGGCTACAAGATGAGCTTTCAGGGTCTGAGCAGCTATAAATATGCATTGACCGTGCATCCTACGTTCGTAAGGGAAGTAGTCAACTCACTGGCAACGATGCTTTATCAGGTACCGGTCGCCATATTTTTCAGTCTGTTTATAGCCGTGCTGCTCAATCAAAGGATGCGGGGACGGGCATTCTTCAGGGCTATGTTTTTCCTGCCTGTGATACTCAGCACAGGGATCGTGGCAAAGGCCGAGATTTCGAACCTTTTCATGCAAAACATGGAGAACATGGCCGGGATCGAGACCGGCGCCGGGGCAGCAGTTAGCACCTTCGACGTCGAAAATATACGGCTGATGCTTCAAAACATGTATATAAGCTCAGGTGTTGTGGATTACGTTCTTGGCCTTGTCAATAACATATACAGCGTTGTCAATTACTCCGGTGTTCAGATCATCCTGTTCCTGGCAGGGCTTCAGGGTATATCACCGGCTGTTTACGAGTCTGTGCAGATAGAAGGCGCTTCAGGCTGGGAGACCTTCTGGAAAATCACGGTCCCGATGATAAGCCCCATAATATTTGTAAATTTGATATATTCAGTGATCGATATGCTCACACGGTCTGACAACCCGATCATGCTGCTCATTTCCGATGTGGCATTCAACAAGATGAACTACAGCGCCTCATCAGCCATGGCATGGCTGTATTTTGGAGCCCTGATCCTTGTCCTTGGACTGGTCGCCCTTATCTGTTACCGCTACATATTCTACCAGGAACGGGACTAAACAATGTGAGGAGATATGGAAATTGAAAGGAAGCATAAGTATTAACAAAGGATATTTGCTATATTCCGGCAACCGGCTGCTATTGCCGGTATTCCGCTTTGTTTTGCTGCTGAGCTTGTCGTTTTTAATACTTTATCCCTTTTTAGCCAAGGTATCCGCCATGTTTATGAGCCTGGACGATCTTCTGAATCCAACGGTCTGGATCGTCCCCCAGAAGCCTACACTGGACAACATAAAGCGGGTACTGACCTTTGGCGATTACTGGACGGCAACAGGAAATACCATCCTGATAGCAACGATAAGCGCAGTCCTTCAAACCTTCATATGTACAATGGTAGGGTATGGCTTTGCAAAGTTCAAATTCCGCGGGCGCGGCCTGGTCTTTGCCCTGGTGATCCTGACTATAATCATACCGCCCCAAACTATATATATATCCTTATATTTGAAGTTCAGATACTTTGACATTTTTGGCATATTGTCAGCCCTGGGAGCAGGACCCGTGAAGATGGTTGAAACGATAATGCCGGTAACTCTGCTTTCCCTGACAGGCCTTGGGCTCAAAAACGGCCTTTATATATTTGTCATGCGCCAGATCTTCAAAGGTGTGCCAAATGAATTGAACGAGGCGGCCTGGGTGGACGGCTGCGGCCCGATCCGCTCATATTTCTCAATAATGATGCGAATAGCCGTTCCAATGATGGTTTCGATATTCCTGCTTTCATTTTCATGGCAGTGGACAGACACCTTTTATTCCGAGCTTTTTTACAGAAAAATGCTGGTGCTGCCGTCGATCCTTCCCAGGGTGACTACGATAGCCAGTGAGCATATCACCGCAGACTCGGTGATGTCCAATGTAATGCTGAATACAGGCATCATCATGATAATTGCCCCGCTTATATTCGTATACCTGTTTTTCCAGCGGTTCCTGATCCAGGGCATCGAGCGCAGCGGCATAGTAGGTTGACTTGAACGGATAAGATCTACGTTACTAAAACATATATCAGCCATAAACTAAGTATTCAATTCAAGGAGGTACTTATATGATCAAAAAATGGACGACCCTGTTACTGGTTCTC
>JAKORJ010000222.1 GCA_029777885.1 Bacillota bacterium
CCCGGGGCCCCTCCGATCTGCCTGCAGCTCACCGTTTGGTACTCAACCCTTCGACCCGAGTTGGTAATCATCACTGAATCCGGGTACATCCTGCAGAACCAGGCGGGCGCCACGTCAAAAATTGTATTGATTATAACCTTTAGATTGAACTTGCGGGCCAGTTCCATCAACTTGTCGATGTCAGCGAAATCATAACGGTCCCTGGCAGGGTTGTTCCATCTCCACTGGGCCCAGATCTTGATGGTGTTGAAGCCCATCTCCCTGATATTTTTAAGATCCCTCTCCCAGTCATCCCTTGAAGGAGTCGGCGCCCTGTAATACTGCGCCCCGAAAGGTATAAAACTCTCCATACTGTCCTCCCGAAAGGCTTTTCTCCCGGTGTCCCGTGATCCATCGGTAAACCGGGCTTCCAATCATCTGTCAAGATGTTTTCACACAATTATTAAACCTGTGCTGCCGTCCTGATGCAAACGGGCACAGGCGCTCCAGGCCCAGGGCATGCGCGTTTGCCCCGGGCCTGGTCGAATCCGCTTTCGCTTTCATCAGGTCATGGTGTCATACGGGCCGTCACGAGTAAATCCCGTAAATTCCTTGCATTAGCTTCTCATTGGGAAGCCTGGTTGATACACCTGGGCTTTAAGCCTTTTTCCGCAAGCTTTTCATGGTCACAATATACGGTGACTCTCCTGCTTTCGCCGGGGAGCAGGTCGAAATACTCGTCGGACAGCTTCACATCATCGCCCAGGTTGAAATGCACGGCATGGGCATACAGGTCGCTGGTAACGGTAAACGAGAAGCTGCCTTCGTCACAAACCAGGTCGCTTATCCCAAGCGCTGCCCTGGGCATCTCCAGGTCCCTGTAGCTTGAAGTTCTCAGGACCGCCGGGATGAGGTCATATTCGTTTTCCCCGGGCAGAGCGCAGTATACGCCTTTCTTTGTATCATGGGACCCCCTGGCAAACTCTTTTACAACCTGGCGGCTGAAAGGAGAAAGCCTGACATTGCAGCTCTTCATATCCCTTATGAGGCCGTCAAAGGATATGAAGCCGTATTCGATGTTGAAGCTCACTTCATCAGGCGTATCATTCATGGCGTATATCCTTACAAGCCCGTCCTCTTCCTTCATGATAAGCTTCACATGGGAAAGGGCCCTCTTTACAAAGTAGTAGGATATTTTGCGCCGCAGGTAGTAGTCAATTATTGACCAGCCCACCTCTCCCCAGCAGTCATTGTACATCCAGAACATCTCACCCCAGCAGTAGCGGCGGGTTCTGAAAGACTCCAGCGAATAGCCCAGCATCAAACCCTGGCAGAGGCCGGCATAAAGCAGGTATTCGTCAATATCGAGCCTGTCAGGATCGATGTAGTGCTTGGCAATGCCTGCGGGTACAGTATGCATCTCAAAGGTGTTATTGTGCAGCTGCCATACGGGCCCGTTCTTATCCAGGGGTTTGCCGCCGTGGTACTGCACCGTGGTGGTCTTGCAGCAGGGTCCCACATACCCGTACTCGGAGATAAAGCTTGCGTCCATCTTATCATAGTATTCAGGCGTGATGCGCACATTCATATCGCTGTTCATGAAGAAGCTTCCCCAGGGATGGATATCTCCCACCTTTTCGTCATGGGGGTACCTGCCTCCATAGGGAGAACTGTTCCAGTACGGGATTTCAGGGCAGTTTTTCTGCACTATCGATGGGGCGATCCTGTTGTATATAACGGCACCGCCGAAAAAGTCGGGAGTCCTGTCCCCGCTCCACCAGCTTGAAAAGGCCGTATGATTTTCATTATTGCCGCACCAAAGCACGATTGAAGGGTGGTTTCTCAGCCGCTTTGTCTGGTAATCAATCTCCTTTTCCACCTCGTTGCAGAACCATTCCTTGTCGTCAGGATACAGGGCACAGGCAAACATGAAGTCGTGCCAGAGCATGATGCCGTATTCATCGCACTTTTCATAGAAAATATCCCTTTCATAGACTCCCCCGCCCCATATCCGCAGCATGTTGAAATTGGCATTGGCGGCTTCCTTCAAAAGGGTATCGTACTTCTCATCGCTTATCCTCGCGTAGATGGAGTCGGCGGGGACCCAGTTGGCGCCCTTGGCAAACACCTTTACCCCGTTTATCTCAAAGGCGAAAATCCTCCTGCCTTCCGATATTTTCTCCATGTTGATGCTGACTGTTCTTACGCCGAATTTAAAGGGCTTGTAAGGATATATGGAATCACCCACAGAAAGCGTAACCTTCATGGTATAGAGGTTTTGCCTGCCCATGCCGTTGGGCCACCAGAGCTGGGCGTTTTTCAGCTCAACGGGTATGCTGATGAAATTAGAGCCCGACCTTAGGAAAACCGACTTTTGGACCCTGACGGTCTCGGAGCCTTCCCTCTCGATTTCTATATGCACACTGGCATCCATGGTGGAATACTCGTGCATATTCTCTATTTCCAGCCGGACTTCCAGGTTGGCGCTGCTGCCTTTAATGGACCTTGTAACGGCATAGGCGGACCTTACCACTGCCTTGCCTATGAAATCAATGTAAACGTCCTTCATTATGCCGCAGGTGGCAACTCTCGGGGCCCAATCCCAGCCAAAGCTGAACTGGGGTTTCCTGAGTAAAACCCGCCGGATTTCACCCCTGTTTTCTGACCTTCCGTCAATTGCCTCGGTGCAGATGTTTTTTATGATTCGGGCGATATCAGCTTCCCTCACCCTTTCCGGACCGGCGGTAAGCCTCACCAGCAGGGTATTCTCGCCCTGGACAAGCTGCCTTTTTATATCAGCCTTGAAAGGATAGAAGGCGCTTTTCTGATGCCCCAGGTGGAACCCGTTCAGGTAAATGTCTGCTTCCACGTCCAGGGACTCCAAGACAAGCTCGATGGCAGAATAATTGGACAGGTCTTTTTCAACAGAGAATTTTTTCAGGAACCACCAGGACTTCTTTTCAATCCATTCGCAGTCAAAGCAGTTGTCAGCCTCCAGTGGCTCTTTTATAAGCCCGTTTTCAATGAGCGGCATGTGAACGTCGCAGGGAATGTCCGTTTTAAGCCATCCATCTTTTTTGGCAAGTACTGCGGGATGCATATTCCCGGTCCACCACAGGTCCTCGGAGCGCACCAGCCAATCCGAATTGAGCTCCATTCTTTTCATACCTGATACCCCTTTCAAGCTTTCTTATCTAATATTCTATAATGCCTGCTGCTTTCAGGAAAGCGTTATTTTGTCATATGACTGATGTTTCTCCCAGCCATGCCCCTGCTGATATTCCTCCGTTTAAAAGCAATTCGAAAGCAGGCGTTAATAGGTGCCTAATTCCAAGCCCTTTTGAATGAAGTATCTATATGTGTCATAGTCTACGGTTTTAGGTATGGAATGATCGCTGTGGAGTACATAGCCGAATTTCCCTTTAACCACAGGTATTTTGGCCTCCAGCTCGGCATCTATGATTCTTTTATCGTTGGAATAAAGGGCCCTTACATCGATGCCGCCCATAAAGGACAGCACATCGCCATAATCCTTGTAGAGCCTGAGCAGGTCCATCCCTGCCTTTACCTCTATGACCTGCAGGCAGTCAATGCCTGCCTCCAGCATACCGGGCACCAGAGGCTCCACCATTCCGCAGGAGTGCATGATAACAGGCAAGTTGTGACTTTTGGCAAA
>JAKORJ010000028.1 GCA_029777885.1 Bacillota bacterium
AGTGTTACCTGTTACCGTGTTGTTACTAGATGAAGATAGGAAGATACCGCAGTTATAACTTGAAGTATATGTTGCCTTGTTTCCGTCAATTTGCAGATTTTCAACCCGACAACCTTCAACCGATATAAGGTTAATAACACCCTCATAAGAAGAACTATTCCACATCCTCTTTAGTATAGTGGCATTACCGTTACCTCTGATAGATACGTTATCCTTAATAACATGGATACTATCAGTAATATTATACGTCCCATCAAGGATAACGATTTCGCCGCCAGTTGCGGGCAAAGCGTTTATTGCATTATTTATTTCTACTTGGTCATCTACTCCATCACAGAGATAGTCACAGTCAGCAGCAGTCCAGCCTGCGGTTGACGTTCCTATGACAAATCGCGCAACCTTTTTATCAGTAGGAGTAGTCCAAGTAGTCCAAGTAGTATGATAGTCAGTAGCACTAGCCTTTACAGGTATTTGACCCACAGAGCCGCCGGGAGGAAGACCGGGGCCAGGAATACCTTGTTCCCCTTGTGGTCCCTGAGGACCCTGAATACCTTGTGGTCCCTGTGGTCCCTGTATACCTTGTGGTCCCTGGTCACCCTTCTTAGCAAGAAGACCCCAGTAGGTTGGATGAGGTGGAGCATTATCATCATCGGACTTATGGCTCACTTTACAGAAGTAGCTAGAGCCATTATACTCAACAACGTCTATCTGAGTATCGTCTCTTACATACTCGGCCTCTTTGACCCAAGCCCCTTGAGGATAATAGCCAGGGCCTATATCACCTTTATCCCCTTTTTCGCCAGTATCACCCTTAGGTCCTTGAGGTCCCTGAGGGCCTTGTATACCCTGTGGTCCTTGTATACCCTGTGGTCCTTGAGGCCCCATAGGACCTTCAAGCTGACCGACATAGACCCACTGCGAGACGTTAATATCCCAGTTATAGACATCATACGGGGGAGTACTCCCCACAAACCAAGCGTCTCCAGCTTCGCCCACAGGGTGTGCCGTCTGGAGGGCGAGCAGAGAGGGATAAACACCAAGTATAGCGAACGATGTGCCGTCTGCCCCTTTGTCTCCTTTAGGTCCTTGAGGACCCATAGGCCCCTGAGGGCCCATAGGACCTTGTATGCCTTGAGGCCCCATAGGTCCCGGATCACCGGTATCACCTTTATCTCCCTTTAAGCCACGAGCACCTTGCGGTCCCTCAGGCCCCATAGGTCCTTGAGGTCCCATAGGCCCTTGAGGTCCCATAGGTCCTTGAGGTCCCATAGGTCCTGGTAAGCCTTGTACCCCCGGAGGGCCAGGAGCACCGGCAAGCCCCTGAGGACCAGCTACCCCCGGTATACCTTGTGGACCACGGACGTTTACAGGCGAGGGTATCACCCCAGGTTCACCCACAGAGAATGACATTAACCCTGAGACCTGGTCTACTGACGGAATTATGGCAGGGCCAACCGGTCCCTGAGGTCCTGGGTCTCCTTTCGGGCCTTGGACTCCCTGTGGCCCCTGCGGTCCGACTACACCTTGTATCACAGTCCGGTTGTTAGTCTCGTCGTCAATTATCGTAGTGTTAAGAAACTGCAGCCGAGACCGTTGCGGCAATATCGTCCCGTTCGCTCGCTGTATCAAGTGACCAGAACTACCAGACGCCTCCCAGTCAACTCCGTTAGCAGAAGTCTCAATGACTTTGTCTTCATTCAGTCGTATATACTTTATATTAGCTGTGGCGAATCGTACCAACTTATCAAGCAGTGTCTGCAAGTTACCACCTTCGCTGACGCCTACCTTCGTAGCACCAGTTTCACCAGCGAGGACACCGTTGGCATCATCAAGCCCATTAACATAGTCAATGAGCTGATTGAACTCTGCGTTAACTTGGCTACTTATGATTTTAGTGCCAGCTTGAAAGTCATACAGACGTTGTATGTGGGCCACAGGTTCATCGCCTCCTTATAAGCGGTTAAGCGGTTATCCTTTATTACACTTACATTATATCACACTATGGGGGCTGTGTCAATACCTGGATGAAAATTTTATTAAATTTGCGGTTGACATGGATAACGAAGTTGTGATATAATACGACTACGAGTGAGAGTACTATGACTACGAGTGAGGGTGCTACGAATTTTACGAATATAAATATACATGATGATATATGAGCGTGTCATAGGGACGCTTCTAGGCATGCCAGGGATGATGTAGAATACACTGTTTATTGATATATAATGTATTAGTTTAGCTAGTGTGGAGGGAGCTTTATTCGTAGAACCCAAAAAATTTTGGAAAGTGCGTATATAAGACCGTAGGGGTGGTATTCTTCTCTGAGTGTTTCTGTGAACCTCAGAAGTCGTGTATGCGTGAGTAAAATGCTATCCCTCCCTTTTATTTGAAAACACGCCTTGGGGCTTATACCGGGGTGCGGGTCATGCTATTCCCCTCTACCAACCAACTC
>JAKORJ010000223.1 GCA_029777885.1 Bacillota bacterium
ATGCTGCCTGATCTCTATTCGCTTTGATGACAGCGCCATGGAGGAATAAAGCTTACCCGATAGCTTGACTGACTTGATTTCATCATACTTTATTTTTTCACGGAAAGGACCGCTCCTGCAATACAGATGGTCCTCCCTGAGCTCGTAATATGTCCCGAAATATATCCAGCCAAGGAATATCAGGATCGGAAGCCCGATCGCGATATATATAAGCCTGTAAACACCCGGGACCGAAAATATTCCTGCTATCAGCAAAACCGGCAAAAGCATGAAAATGAGCGTAAGCCACCAATCGACCGCTGACCTGACGCGCATATCTATCCCCGCCTTTTGTTATGTTTATAACAGCAGCTCATATCCATTATACACCCTACCAGCATTTATCAGCAACAGTGCCGGGCGAATGTACTTATTTATGATACAGACTGTGTCCTGTTTGTGATAGAATGTATTTTGGATCATATCGGCGGATTATGATTTTGGAATGATGCCAACAAGCGGCAAGCAAGTGTATACCTATGAAGCGACAAAGAAGAAATAAAGAAGTCAGAGCTCAAATAAAAGCGAGGTGTCTGTATGAAGGTTTTGTTGATCAATGGAAGCCCCAGGGCAAAGGGCTGCACCTATACCGCCTTGTGTGAGGTGGCAAAAGAGCTTGAAAAGGAAAATATAGAGACCGAGATATTCCATATCGGCAGCAAGCCCATCCGCGGCTGCACGGCCTGCGGTGGCTGCTACAGCAAGAGCCCCAGCCGGTGCGTATTCGATGACGACCCGGTCAACATCGCGCTGGAAAAGGCAGAGCAGGCCGACGGCTTCGTTTTCGGGGCCCCGGTCCATTATGCGGCGGCCTCCGGCGGCATGACAGCCTTTCTGGACAGGCTTTTCTATGCGGGCGACTGCTTTAAATACAAGCCCGGGGCAGCGGTGGTAAGCTGCAGGCGGGCGGGTTCGACTGCAGCCTTGGACCAGCTCAACAAGTATTTCACCATATCCTGTATGCCAGTGGTCTCATCCCAGTACTGGAACATGGTCCACGGCAATACCCCGGAGGAGGTCAGGAAGGATATCGAGGGCATGCAAACCATGCGCCAGCTTGGCCGGAACATGGCCTGGCTGCTGAAATGCATCGCGGCAGGTAAAGCTGCAGGGGTCAAGGACCCTGAGGAAGAGCCCAGGGTGTGGACCAATTTTATAAGATAGGATCGCTCAGAAACGCTGCAGTAGCATAGGATGCGGCCTATGCTTATAATACCACTGCAAAATACACGAGTAGCGCAAATATGAACAGGCTTAGAAAATTATAAGCGCTGAAGTCTCCCCTGCAGACAGCCCATAACGGGCAAAAATGTACAGGTTCTGGGGATTGCCCATGGGGGTCAGGCTGCTTCCAATGTTGGCAGCCAGGGTCTGCAGGATCACAGTCTCCATCACGTTCATACCGGTTTTCCTGCCGATTATGAGGGCCAGAGGGACAAGGGTGATCAGGGCTACGTCATTGG
>JAKORJ010000224.1 GCA_029777885.1 Bacillota bacterium
CTCCCGCTTGACTCCTCCAAAAACCATGGCACCAAGGCGTCCGTTGCCCACAGGGAGCGCTTCGACCCATTTTTCGGCACTCTTTTTGTACCAGAGTCTCATGGGGTTGACACTGACTGTGTCTTTATAAGGGCATCGATCCATATATGCACCTCCTCCGCCTTTATGCTCCAGCCGCAAAACCACAGCAGTTCATTTTTTCAGTCTGACTGCAGGCACCAATCAATAGCATTCTTAAGGAGCCTTTGGAAGGATGGCTCCAGCCATACCTCAAGGTTGTGGCCCGGCGTTATTACACATACCTTGCCAAGGCCTGACCGCTTGATCCAGCCCCCGGGCTGGGTCCCATGGTCTGAATGGGTTGTCATGAAGCATTCTATTCCGTCGTCATTCATGTCCATGAAATAATGTTCATCTATGACGGTGAAGTCGCTGCAGCCATGGGTCATAAAGTGGTCGGGGTC
This sequence comes from Bacillota bacterium, assembly GCA_029777885.1. Taxonomy (GTDB): domain Bacteria; phylum Bacillota; class Clostridia; order Caldicoprobacterales; family DTU083; genus JAKORJ01. The sequence goes on from JAKORJ010000224.1 coordinate 465, forward strand.
CATTTTTGCCGTTACGGGGCATTGCTCCGGGTGGTGATCAAATACTCCGCCAAGCAGGCGGCGCAGGGTCCACTGCTCTTCGTAGTCCGCCGTGCCGGAATGGATCGCCAGCAAGGATCCGCCCTTATCGACAAAGTCCTTGAACATATCCTGGATCTCGTCAGTCATCCATGGAGCTTCATTTTCTGCATTGATATTGTTCTCTTTGCTCAGAATCACCAATTTGCTGCCTTTAAATATATCTGGGCTAAAGTCGGCTGCATCTTCTATGTATTCAAAGCGGATATCTGAGCTCTCTAGCGATGACAAGCCCTTTTTAACTACTTCACCGGGATGCCAAATGTCATTACATAATACCGGAATATTCATAAATTACCTCCTAAATATTATTGATTCCAAGCTTAATCAAATTATATCACAAAGCCTACGTCAAATTAAGAAAATTGCAGTCTAGACATCAACACCTCTCGCTTCAACCCTTCCTATATGCCAAAAATATCCTTATAGTCTTGTTCTATCCGCTTTATTGTATATATTATATCAACAAATATTTCAATGACAGGAATCTATAAGATAGGGATGACGCATAAAAAAAACTCCTCCTTACGGTAGACTGTTATATTTTAACTGCTACCATAAGGGGAGCATATAAGTTATCGGGACATCATTTTCTGTATTTTTTCTATCTGTTCAAGGACCTTGCGCATCATATCCTCATATTTTACTTTCTTTTCCTCTTCCTCCTTGACAACGGCGGGCGGTGCTTTCTTGACGAAGCCTTCATTGCTGAGTTTGCCGTTGACCCTGGCTAGTTCCTTGTCCAGGTTCTCCTTTTCCTTGTAGAGCCGGCTGAGCTCCTTTTCAAAATCGATCAGGTCTTCAAGGGGCATAAAGATCTGGGCTATATCAGTCACTACCGTGACTGCGTTGGAGGCTACGTTGCTCCTGTCGTTCTGAACAACGACTGAGGAAGCGCCTGCCAGTTTCTCAAAGTAAATAGCTGCTTCTTCAAAGAGCCTTACGTTATCGCTGGCTGTAACAATGATCAGCTTGGCCTTCCTTGAAGGATGTACCTCCATCTCAGCCCTGATATTCCGTATGGCCTTTATGGCATTCATCACAGCCTGCATTTTATCCTCGGCTTCTGCATCCATCTCTGCTTCATTTGCCTTAGGCCACGAAGACACCATGATGCTGCCTGTATTGCCCGGTAGGTGCTGCCAGATCTCCTCCGTGATGAAGGGCATGAAGGGATGCAGGAGCTTCATGGTATTGGACAGCACATATACAAGCGTATGAAGTGCCGTATGCCTTGCAGCGTCGTCCGTCCCGTACAGCCTTGGCTTCACAAGCTCTATATACCAGTCGCAGAATTCATCCCATATGAAATCATAAACCTTCTGGGCCGCAATACCGAGCTCATACTTGTTCATATTCTCGGTCACTTCGCCTGCCAGCCTGTTGTACCTGCTTATGATCCACTTGTCCGGGATCTCTGGATCGCCCGGTTCAAGGGTTTCGCCATGTACGTTTTCAAGATTCATCATGATAAACCTTGATGCGTTCCAGATCTTGTTGGCAAAATTGCGGCTGGCCTCTACCTTCTCCATGGAAAAGCGCATGTCATTGCCGGGTGAGTTGCCCATGATCAGGCTCAGGCGCAGGGCATCTGCGCCGTATTTGTCGATGATCTCCAGGGGATCAATACCGTTGCCCAGTGATTTACTCATCTTCCTGCCCTGGGCGTCGCGGACTATGCCGTGAATCAGCACATCCCTGAAGGGCACTTCTCCCATATGCTCGATCCCTGAGAAGATCATTCTGGCTACCCAGAAGAAGATGATGTCATAGCCAGTTACAAGCACACTGGTAGGATAGAAGTATCTAAGGTCCTCAGTCTGGTCCGGCCAGCCCAGGGTCGAAAAGGGCCAAAGCGCCGAGCTGAACCAGGTATCCAGCACATCCTCATCCTGCTTGAAGCTGGTGTGCCCGCAGGTGCATTTTTGCGGCGGCTCCTTGGAAACTACGGTGTTGCTGCAGCTCTCGCAATAATAGGCCGGGATCCTGTGGCCCCACCAAAGCTGCCTGGATATGCACCAGTCACGGATGTTTTCCATCCAATTAAAATAAATCTTTTCAAACCGCTCCGGTACGAACCTGACCTTGCCGGATCTCACGGCTTCGATCGCGGGCTCTGCCAGCGGCTTCATTTTGACGAACCACTGCTTTGATACGATAGGTTCTACGACCGTATGGCACCTATAGCATTCACCTACGTTATGCTTGTGCTCTTCGACCTTCACCAGGAGGCCTAACTTTTTCAGATCCTCTACTATGGCTTTCCGGGCTTCGTAGCGGTCCATGCCCTCATACCTGCCGGCATGGCTGTTCATAGTGCCATCGTCGTTCATGACCCTTATCTGCTCAAGGCTGTGCCTCAAGCCGACTTCAAAATCATTGGGGTCATGGGCAGGCGTTATTTTTACTACGCCGGTGCCCAGCTCCATGTCGACATATGTGTCGGCAACAACGGGGATCTCCCTGTTTACAAGCGGTAATATAACAGTTTTGCCTATCAGGTGGCGGTATCTCTCGTCATCAGGATGTACCGCCACTGCCGTATCACCAAGCATCGTTTCCGGCCGGGTCGTGGCAACCACAACTTTTTCGTCTTCTCCCTTGACCGGATAGGCTATATGCCAGAAGCTGCCCTGCTTTTCGTCGTACTCGACCTCAGCATCGGACAAGGCTGTCTTGCACTCAGGGCACCAGTTTATTATCCGGTCTCCCCGGTAAATAAGACCTTTCTCATACAGGTTGACGAAAACCTCGTTGACTGCCCGGCTGCAGCCCTCATCCATGGTAAACCTTTCTCTTGACCAGTCACAGGAAGACCCAAGCTTTTTGAGCTGGTCAACGATCCTGCCCCCATACTGCCTTTTCCACTCCCAGGCCCGCTCCAGGAAGCCCTCCCGGCCCAGGTCATTCTTGGTAAGCCCTTCTTCCGCCAGCTTCTCAACTATTTTGACCTCTGTCGCTATACTGGCATGGTCCGTCCCGGGCAGCCACAGGGTCGAATACCCCTGCATGCGCTTGAAACGGATCAGGATATCCTGCCAGGTATTGTCCAGGGCATGGCCCATGTGGAGCTGGCCTGTTATATTCGGCGGCGGGATAACGATGCAAAAGGGCTCCTTGCTCTCATCCACTTGTGCGTCAAAATAGCCTTTTTCAAGCCAGTCCCTGTAGATCCTGTCTTCCACTTGCGCGGGATCATACGTTTTAGCCATCAACTGTTTTGTCTCCATATCTATCCCTCCAGAACTAAAAAAACCTCCGTCCTATAAGGACGAAGGCATTCTTCGCGGTACCACCTTAATTTTTGATCGCACTTAATGGCAATCAAACACTCTGGCTCCATAACGCGAGCGAACGTTCCGGCTTATATCAAACTTTCAGCCGGAAGGCTCAAAAGCGACCTTCTGCAGTGCTCTCCCGGGAAACCTTTCAGCCGGTGAGTCTCCCTCTCTGTTGGATGCATTATGCGTACTCCTCTTTCTCATTGCCTTTGTATTATCTTGTTATAAGAGATTATACCCAAAAACTTTATATTGTCAACCTTTTTTTCTTTTATACCCTATGATAGTGTATTGGATGAAGGCCATTATCGTGCTGACTATAGCGATCAGCATCACATACCAGGCGTAGGGCTGCACCTTGAAAACCTGTAGGGTGATCGCTGCGTAAAACAAAACGGTGGCCAGCTTGCCGTAAAAATTGGCCTGTACTATTATATCCATCTTATATAAAAATGCTGCACCCAGTATCATCAATAGCTCCTTCAGTGCAACGACTATTATGACCCACAAGGGGATTATTCCGTCAATATGCATGCAAATCATGACAGTAATAAGCATCAGCTTGTCAGCCAGGGGGTCCATCAGCTTGCCCCAGTCAGTCACCAGGTTGAAGCGGCGGGCGATATAGCCGTCCAGCACATCGGTAGCGCCTGCTGCGAGAAACACAATAAAAGCCCATATCTCATTGGACTCTA
>JAKORJ010000225.1 GCA_029777885.1 Bacillota bacterium
CTATCAGGCCGATCTGGTCCATATGGGCGGCCAGCATCACCTTCCTGCCCTTGCCCTTCTTCACTGCGATCAAGCTGCCCAGGGCATCGGTATAGACTTCATCTGCATATTCCCTGACTTCCTTTTCAATGACCTCCCTTATGTCCTCCTCACTGCCGGAGGGGCCGTAAGTACCGGTCAAGAGTTCAAGCAGCCCTTTCATCAGGCTTCAACTCCTTTCAAAAATTTCTGTATCAAGAGATGGGTGTTTTTGAAATCATCCAGGTCCATTACCGAAGACGGTGAATGTATATACCTGCAGGGGACGGATACCACTACGGTGGGCACTCCGGAACGTGAGGTCTGGATTTTGCCCGCATCGTTACCTCCGGCTACGTTTTCCTTGATCTGGTAGGGGATTCCATTGTCCTCCGCAGTTTTCACCATACGTTTGAACAGGTCCTTATTGGCTATTGAGCTGTTGTCCATAAAGGAAATGGCAGGCCCCTTGCCCATCCTGGTAGTATGCAGGTGGTCCGGGACATCGGGCATGTCTGCGCAGGTAGTCCCCTCGACCACCAGGCCCAGGTCAGGCTCGATGTGGTAAGCGGCGACCTCAGCGCCCCTAAGGCCTATCTCCTCCTGTACGGTAAAGCATGCATACAGGTCACATTCGTAGGTATCTTTAAGCAGCTCAAGCAGTATGCTGCAGCCTGTGCGGTCATCCAGGGCCTTGGACTTTACCTTGTTGTCGCCAAAGCAGACAAAGTCGCTGTCAAAGGATGCATAATCGCCGATTTTGACTACCTTTTCCGCCTCTTCCCTTGATCTTGCCCCTATGTCTATGTACATCTGCTTTTGATTTATGACCTTTCTGCGCTCATCAGGCTCCTGCAGGTGGATGGCCTTTACGCCTATGACCCCCGGCACCCGGTCCTTGCCTACAAGCACCCGCTTCGATACCAGGATGCGCTGGTCTATGCCGCCGACAGGCAAAAACTTCAGCATACCGTTGTCGGATATCCTGGAAATTATGAATCCGACCTCATCCATGTGGGCGGCTATCATGACCTTCCTGCCGCCCTTTGAGCCCTTCTTTTTCGCGATCACGTTGCCGATGCGGTCCACATAGCATTCATCCGCCAGTGGGCTTGCAAGCTCCAGTATGATTTCTCTTACCTCATCCTCGTTGCCCGTGACGCCTCTGGCTTCTGCCAGCCTTTTCAGTATTTCAACCATTCCTGCCATCCCTCCTTCAGCGAAGCAATGAAGAGCGCGATCAGCCTTGCAGCCGATTTGATATGATCCAGGTTCAGCGTCTCCACCGTAGTATGCATGTACCTTAAGGGTATCTCAACCAGGATGGTCGGTACTCCCGCCCTGGATATCTGCATGGAACGGGCGTCGGTCCCCGTAGGTCTTGGCGAGACAGCCACCTGGCAATCCATGCGGTGCTCTCTTGCGATCTCCAGAAATTTCTCTGTCAGCCCGGGGTGCATATTGGGGCCCTTGCATACGACGATCCCCTTGTCCATGGCATAGGTATCGTCCTTTGAGGCATCCGGCGTGTCCCCGTGGGTGACATCGATGGCGATGCCTATATCCGGTTCTGCCTTGTATGTACTGATTATAGCGCCTCTAGTGCCGACCTCCTCCTGGACGGTCGCCACGCAGCATACCTCGGCCTGGTAGACCAGCTTGTCAAGCTCCTTCATCACTTCATTCAAAATCACGACCCCTGCCCTGTCATCGATGGACTTGCCGTTCACAAAGGAACCAAGCATTGAGACCAGGGGACTTTTGAAGGTTATAAGGTCACCTACCTGGACGAGCTCCTTTACCTTTTCACAGGGAAGCCCCAGGTCGATGTACATGTCCTTCATCTCGATCGCCTTGGATGCATCCTCCGGCGAAAGCAGGTGGGGCGGCATCACAGCCACTATGCCCGTCAGCTTTTCCCTCCCGTGGACTATGACCTCCTGGGCCAGGAGTATCCTCTGGTCGACCCCGCCGATATTGGTGAACCTCAAGAATCCGGATTTGTCGATATCCTTTACCATGAGGGCGATCTCATCCATATGGGCCGCCAGCATGACCTTCGGACCTGGCTTGTCCCCCGCTCCCCGTTTTATCCCGTATACGTTGTAAAAGGGGTCTGTAACTACCTCATCACAATGCTGCCTGAATTCACTGGCAATGTATCCTGCTATCTCTGCTTCATAGCCGGACACACCCGGTATCTCTATGAGCTCTTTAAGAAAGTCCTTCAAATCCACGATTCCTCCTTTCATCTATATAAAGCATCCAAGGCCTGTGTTATGACACCGCAGCACGCTGTCAATGACCGCCGGTCATTCCGGCTCATCGCAGACCCTGACGCCCTCAAGCCGGTCAAGCTCTGCTAAAAGCACATCTTCTGACAAGCCCTTCGGCATTACGATCTTGAACCGTGACACCGCCCATTCGTCTTCACCGGGCATGATCTTTATGTCCCTGATACTGATGTTGAGCGAGCCCAATACCCCCGTCACCCTGGCTATCTGGCCCGGCTTGTTCAAAAGCTCTACCTGGAGATCATATCCCCTTAAGCCTGTCATGAAGCCTTCGAATTTTTTGAGCAGGAACAGGGTTATGTAGGAAAACACCGCAGCAATGAGGGCGCCCCAGTAAAAGCCTGCCCCGATCGCAATGCCTATGCAGGCAACGACCCAGAGGCTTGCCGCAGTCGTCAGCCCTCTCACCCTGGAACCGTCCTTTATGATCGTACCGGCACCTAAAAAGCCTATGCCGCTGATGACCTGGGCACCCAGCCGGGCAGGGTCGGGTATGGACAAATCGCTGTATGTGTTTATAAGATACTCTGAGGTCAGCATCACAAGGGCGGAGCCCATGCATACCAGCGTATGGGTACGAAAGCCGGCAGGCCGGTTGCCTATTTCCCGCTCAAGGCCTATGATACCGCCGAAAACCATGGCGAGGAAGATCTTGAGCAAAGCTTCCCATTCCATCAAATCACCTCCGCCGCTTTTGGTTACTGGTGTTTGGTTATTGTATGTATCAGCCCTGGCCGTAATAAGCGTTCTTGCCGTGCTTGCGCAGGAAATGCCTGTCAAGCAGGCCTTGGCTGATCGGATTCACCCCAGGATTAAGGTTCAGGGTGTGGTATGCCATATAGGCCAGCTGCTCCAGCACAAGGGCATTGTGCACGGCCTCCGCCGGATCCTTGCCCCAGGTGAAGGGCCCGTGGTTATTGACCAGGACCCCGGGCACATACTTGGGATCCAGCCCGGCAAATGCCTCCAGGATTACTGAGCCTGTGAGCCGCTCATAGTCCCCCCGGATCTCGTCCAGGGTCATTCTCCGCGTGCAGGGGATCTCCCCATAGAAATAATCAGCGTGGGTAGTCCCCAGCGGCGGTATGGAGAGCCCGGCCTGGGCCCAGACCGTTGCCCAGGTCGAATGGGTATGCACTATCCCTCCTATGCCTTCAAAGGCACGATACAGCACCAGGTGGGTCTTAAGGTCCGATGATGGCCTTAAATCCCCTTCCACTACGTTGCCTTCAAGGTCCGTAACGACCATGTCCCGCGCTTCAAGCTGCTCATAGGGCACACCGCTCGGCTTGATGACTACCAAGCCCTGTCCGCGGTCGATACCGCTCACATTGCCCCAGGTGTATATCACCAGGCCTCGTTTTGGAAGCTCCAGGTTGGCATTTAAGACCTGCTCTTTGAGTTTTTCCAGCACAGCTTTTCCACCTTCTTTATTTATATTGCAGTTCGATCTATGGCAAGCTTGGGCTATTAACGATCAGGGCTGCAGACGTTTTGCCAAATAAGTGTCCTCCAGCCGTTTTATCTCCACATTGCCGCTGCAGGCGTCCCTTATCCGCCCGCAAAGCTCATCCCAGGGCATATCCGTTGCGACCCTGATACTGACCCTGTCGCTGTATGATATATCTTCTATCCCTATCCCCCATTGCCTGAGCAGGTATTCCACGCTTCCGAGCTGGGTATAGGCAAGCGTCAGCAGGCCCTTGCTGCCGGGCACCATCTCGACGATGCCTGCTTTGTCGATGGCCTCGACAGCCGCTTTCGTATATGCCCTCACCAGGCCGCCAGCCCCAAGCTTTATGCCCCCGAAATACCTGACTACAACTACCAGGACATTCCTGAGCTCCTTTTGGATAAGCACCTGGAGTATAGGCATACCTGCGGTGCCCCCCGGTTCACCGTCATCGGAAAACCGCTGGATAAGCCCGTCCTGGCCGATGACCGCCCCATAGCAGTAATGGGTCGCTGCGGGATACTCCGCCCTAGCCATTTCCAGGCACTGGGCGATCTCACTTTCAGCTTCGACACAAAAGGTGAGCCCGATGAACCTCGACTTGTTTATGACTATTTCATGGGCAGCCTGGCTGCCGACCGTCAGATAAGTTTTCAAAGCATACCCTCCCGCCGGATATCAGGTAAAAGCTCTCCGCCTGCCCATTTCCTATGCCAGCCCTGCCGCAGCTTCCTCGCATCCGGCATCAAGATCCTTGAACTGGGCGCGATACAGGCCTGAATATACTCCGTCCAGGGCCATAAGGTCCTCATGGGTCCCCCTTTCAACTATGCCGTCCTCTGTGAGGACTATGATCTCGTCAGCATTTTTGATGGTAGACAGCCTGTGGGCGATGACCAGGGTCGTGCGGCCTGCTGACAGGTCTTCGAGCGCCCTCTGGATCTTTATTTCCGTCTCGTTGTCCAGGGCGGAGGTCGCCTCATCCAGCAGGAGTATGGGCGGATTCTTCAGGAACACACGGGCTATCGATATCCGCTGCTTCTGGCCCCCGGACAGCCTTATGCCCCGCTCCCCCACCTGGGTGTCATAACCGTCAGGCAGGCTTATGATGAGGTCATGGATATTTGCTTTCTTCGCCGCTTCAATGACCTCATCCATGCCAGCCTCGATATTGCCGTACCGGATATTCTCCCCTATGGAGCCTGCGAATAGGAATATATCCTGCTGGACCAGGCCTATGCTGCTGCGCAGGGACCTGAGGGTGTATTTCCTGATGTCCTGCCCGTCGATCAGGATCTGTCCGCTCTTTACCTCGTAGAACCTGGGTATAAGGTGGCAGAGCGTCGTCTTGCCGCCGCCGGAAGGCCCTACCAGGGCTATTGTCTTGCCGGCCGGCACCTTGAGGTTTATATCATGAAGCACCTTCTCGTTCCCGTCATAGGAAAAGCTGACGTTTTTAAATTCTATGTCGCCCCTGACATCCTTAAGCTCTATGGCATCCGGCGCATCCGTTATGTCAGGCTCGACCTCCATGATCTCAAGGAAGCGTTCCACTCCTGTCACGCCGGATTCAAACTGCTGCATGAAGTTGCTCAGCCGTCTTATGGGCTGCAGGAAGATACCTACATACATAATGAAAGCCAGCAGGTCATATATGTCCATAAGCTGCTTGTAAACGAAAAAACCACCGACCGCCACCACCACGATATTGAGTATATTGGCGAAATATTCGATGCCCGTCTGGAATATGGCCATGTCCTTGTAGGCGCTGTATTTTGATTCCTTGAACCTTAGATTTCCCTCATCGAACTTGCTTTTTTCGTATTCCTCGTTGGAAAAGGATTTGGCCACCCGTATGCCCGAGATGCTTGACTCCAGCCTGGCGTTCACGTCTGCCAGGCTGACCCTGAGCTTTTTGAAGGAATCGTTCATCTGCCTGCGGTACTTGAAGGCAAACCACATCATAAAGGGCACGAGGGCGTATACGATCAAGGCCAGGCGCCACTGGACGGTCAGCAACAGGAAAAACGAGCCTATCAGCATGACAAGGGACAGGAACAGGTCCTCAGGGCCGTGGTGGGCCAGCTCAGTTATCTCGTTAAGGTCATTCACCATCCGGGACATTATATGGCCGGTCCGGTTCTTGTCATAGAACCTGAAGGACAGGGTCTGAAGATGCGAAAACAAGTCCCGGCGCATATCGTACTCCATGCGGACCCCAAGCACATGTCCCCAGTAATGTACAATATATTGCAGTATCGTGCGGATTATATACAAAACGAACAGGGCTCCTATGAATATGAAGAAGGTCTTCATTTCACCGGCGGGTATCATCGTGCTGGCTGCCTCGCGGGTAAGCATGGGGAAAAACAGATCTATGGCCGCTATAGTGAAAGCACAAACCATATCCAGGATGAACAAGCCTTTATGTGGCTTGTAATAGCTTATGAAATGCCTGAGTATCTTTTTAGTCTGCAAAATGCCTATCTCCTTCCGCTGCCCGATATGCAGCATAGAATAATTATAAACATGCAAGCATCATAAATCAAGCCGCCTGGCAAAGTCCGGTACCTTTATCAGTATTTAAATCTTCTAAACAGAGCCAGCGCCGGGATAATATGTAACTTGGGTTTTGGCTGTTAAAATGATACAATCATATTACCTATACTTGTCGTACAAGCTGTTAACTTTACTGCCGGAGGTGAGGCCATATCCTTAAACGAACTGCTTTTCTGCTCATTGCCTTTTTAGGAGCGCTCCTGGCAGGCTGTGCCAGGCTGGAAATGGATATCGTCATAGAAAGGGACGGCACCATTTATTCCGCTTATGTATTCGCCATTAAGCAGGACGGCTCTCAAGGGGCAGACATAGAAGACCTGTTGGAGGCGGCTGAAAATACGGCCAGGGACAATGACTTCAGAACCCAGCCTTACAGCCATGACGGCTACAAGGGGTTCAAGGCGTCCAAACGGATCGAAAATACCGGTCTCAACAGCCAGGGGCACGAGCTGTTAGGCTTTGACACCATGCCATCAGTGTTCAATAAGGTGGATATAAGGCAAGTCTCCGGGATGTTTGAAGACAGGTACTCAGCTGAGCTTGCAGTAGACCTGGAGGGCATAATAGACTCCGCAGCCCTTGAGGACCTGCCGGCCGATAAAAGAAAAGCTGCTTTCGAAGCCCTCGAAAACAGCGAGTTCATTTTCAACCTTACCATGCCGGGCACGGTCGAAAACACCAACTCCGACAGCATAAGCGGAGGCCGCGGCAATACAACTTATACATGGAAAATAAGCCCGGGGCAGACCAGGATGCTATCTGCCGAATCGGTCATTGATAAGCAATCCGCGCGCAGCATGGCCTATATCACCTTCTCTGTAACTGCCCTGGTGCTGGCAGCCCTGGCTGCGGTAGCGATGATATACATGGACAGAAAGCGCAAATAGGCCTTAAACCCCTCTGTAGCATATACACCCAAAGCCCTGGGTGTACCTGTCATAGCCCATATCCCTGGCCCGGTCGGCTATCAGCTTCTTAACGTCGTCAGGCGTGAATGTCGGGTTCTTTTCAAGGATCAGGGCAGCAAGGCTGCAGCACAGCGGAGTTGCCATGGATGTGCCCGACATGTTCAGGTATTTGTCCCCCACCCTGGCAGAGCTCGTCCGCTTGTCAAGATATGACCCGGGTGACCGCAGGGAAATGATATTTACCCCGGGGCTCAGCACATCCGGCTTTTCAAGTCCGTCTATGGTCGGTCCCCTGCCGGAAAATAGAGCCACCTTGTCATCGTCGTGCTCAGGCGTTTCCGCATCATCCATCGCCCCTACCGTGATTATATTCGGATCTATGCCGGGCGAGGCTATCGTGCCGCTTTCCGGTCCGTCATTGCCTGCAGCCGCGCACACGACTATGCCGGCATCCCAGGCTGCTTCCACCGCCTCGCAAAGGAGGTCGTGCTTATATGAAGCCAGGGCGGGCGAGCCCAGGGACAGGCACATTATCTTTATGGCATACCTGGTCTTGTTTTCAATGCACCAATCGATACCGGAAATAATGGTCGACAACAGCCCTGTTCCGAATTTAGAGAGTACCTTGACGCCTATGATATAGCTTTCATAGGCGGGGGCCCTGTATCTGCCGTCGGAGCAGTAACCATTTCCGGCTATAACACCTGCTACATGGGTACCGTGGCCGTTGTCATCATAGGCTTCTGTCCTGCCCTTTACGAAGTCCTTGAAGGCTATTATCCGTTTTTTAGGCTTTACCAGGTCATCATGGGGATAGACACCGGTATCCAAAACAGCTACGGTGACCCCTCTGCCAGTATTATTGTAGTTCCATGCCTCCGGTGCGTTGATGGTGGGACCGGCCTTATCCAGAAGCGCTTTTACCTCCCTGTCAAGGTATATGCCCTTGACACAGTCCAGTTCAAGCAGCCTGTTTATTTTGCGGTAAGAAAGGCTGGCGGGATAAAGGCCTAAGCGTTTGATCCGCCTTTTCTCCGCCTTTTTGGATCTTATTATATTCAAAACCTCAGTTTCGGCTTTGTTACCGGCATCGTCAGCAATTCTGACTATTACATCCACCTTTTTGAAATAGAAGCGCAGCTTGTTGAAAATACCGTGAAGAAAACAGGGTACATACCGATAGGTCTGATAGCTGCTGATCAGCTCCCTTGCGAGATATTTGTCTATTCTGTCCGCATTGGACCTGATCCAGCGGGTATATTCGAATATCATCATTTCACCCCCGGCTTTTTATACATAGTATGCATACAAAAAGCCGGCTGCTACATTTCGTATATACAAGACGATATACTCATGTTCTTACGGTTCGATGCTGATGGGTTCACCTGATAGGATCACGCCGCCGGGCAGGAGCATGTACAGCTTGAATTGCAGGTTTTCAACGTCCAGGCCATCCTGATAATAATACACATAGGCATTCTTTTCAAAGGCTGCAGTCCCCACGACGGCGACAGGCTCATCGCCTGGGAAAACGGTTTTAATAGGTATGAGGCCGGTATCCTCGCTGTAGGCTACCAGGGTATAGATTGCGTTCTCCGGGCCATCCTGGGGTTGCCAGTTGAAAATGACCCGGTCGAAGTCATATATCTTTTCCTTATGGTACATAAGAGCCGGTACTTCTAAGTCTGTCAAAGAAGTGCCGAAAACAATATCGCCTATAAAGGAATAGAAATAGCCTGAGAGCCCGCTGACTTCAAAGGCAGTCGGCAGCTCCCAGTTCTCCTGGGGAAGGGCGTTATAATCCCTTCGTCTTACGCTGTTTATGGGGTTGTATATATCCTGCCCCGACTTTTGCTGGATATCGCTGAAGGCTGTTATGGCCTTGCCGGTCGCTGACCCTAGAAGCTGCCTGTAGTCCTCGGCTGCGATCTCATATATGCTCCACCTGTGTATTTCCTCCACATATGAGGCTTCTGCATTCACCCGATCAAAAGCCTCAAGCCCTCTTGCCTTGTAATAGGCACTGTCCCTGAACTCCTCCGGGCTTTTGAATCCGCCCCCGAAGTGGAAAAGTGAGAAATGGTGGCCGTATTCATGGGAAATGTCCACCGCCAGGTCCACGAGCTCAGTCCTGGTATCGCCGTTGTACAGCTTTATGACCCCTTTTTCCAGGTTTATCGGCAACTCGTAGTCGGCGGGCAGAAAGCCTTCCAGGTTTACCGGCAGCCTGACCTCCTGGGTCTCCTCCTCATAGGTGGCTGAAACGCTTGGATCGGCACCCGGCTTTGGGCCCTGGTGTATCTCAATCCTGTCCAGATACTCCATTTCGACCCCGTGCACGTTGTTCTTGAGCTCCTCATATACCACCTGAAGGTCGCCATCCGCCCAGGCATCCGTGAAGCTTATGATCCTGATGCCATCGCTGCCTTCAAATACCGATACAGGCTCCCTGTTTTCCGCGGCAAAGGCAGAGCCAAAGAGCAGTGCGGCCATTATAAGGCAGGCAGCAGGCACCCAACGAAGCTTTCTCATCAAAACCCCCCGACCTCATGCATCAATCCGACATATGCCTCGTTTAATGCGCAATAAAATGCTATTATACTAGTTATTTTATCATATATTATGTTAACCGGCTATCCTTATATCAAGTGATTATCTCATGCACGGAATCAATCAGGGATTTGATCCGGTATTCGGTGTCTTCCAGGCTTGTGCCGACTACGGAAAAGTAGAGCTTTACCTTCGGCTCAGTGCCCGAGGGCCGGATCGCAAACCATGATTCGTCCTCCAGCACAAATTTCATCACATTGGACACCGGCAGCGTGACCGGACAAGCCTCTCCGGTTACAAGGTTTACTGCCCTGCTTTGCAGGTAATCCTCAATGCGTGCCACTTTCCTGCCGCCGATCGTCTTTGGGCTGCTTTGCCTCAGGCTGTCCATCATGGCAGCTATCTTTTCCATGCCCTCCTTGCCGTCCATCTGGATGGACTCAAGGCTTTCCTTGAAATAGCCATACCTTTTCCACAAGCCTTCCAGGCCTTCATACAAGGACATGCCCTTTTCCTTGTAATAGGCAGCCATTTCGCAGACAAGCATGGAAGCTATCACAGCATCCTTGTCCCTTACAAAATCTCCTGCAAGATAGCCA
>JAKORJ010000226.1 GCA_029777885.1 Bacillota bacterium
CTATCTATTTAAACTAATTGTAATATCCTATTGCTTATTATATTCTTTAAGTCATCCGGATTCAATTAAGTCCCTGAAGGAGTATCAACTTCTTTTTCTTTTAATTCTCCACCATCATCACTAAGTACATATTCACCCGCTGGTACGCCTGGGATGTCTTGTTCGACTACTGCTACAGCAACTCCATCTTCATCAATTGTGTAATTAACATTTGCAGTCGGACCTGCTGGCCATGTTTCCAAAAACTTTTTAGTTGATACTTCTGTTTCCCCTAATAGCAGATCTTTATCTACTGATGATTTATCGATATTTAGCTCTGTTGCGCATATAGCTATAGCATTATTTATAGTTTTTAGGTTGGATACTATTGCCTTTCTGTTAGCTGATTCACGTATTCCGGTCAAACTTGGGATAGCGATAGCTGCTAAAATACCCAGGATCGCAATAACCACTATCAGTTCAATAAGAGTGAAGCCCTTTTGGTTTTTTTTGGTCTTCTTATTTGTCATTTTTTACACTCCTTCTATACATAGTTTTATATTTTAGATTATTATATGATATATTCGATTTCAAACAGCTAAATCCTGCATATGTATGCAAAATATTTTCAAAAATTATGCCACATGTTTCATCATTTCGAACATCGGCATCATTATAGACAAAACTATGAAAGCAATCATCCCTCCGAGAAGGACTATTATAGCAGGCTCCATAAGTGATGTCAGCTTTTGAATCTCTCTTTCAACTTCTTCCTCATAGAAGTCAGCAGTCTTTAACAGCATATCTTCCAAGGTACCTGATTCTTCGCCCAACATTATCATGTTCTCAAGCATGGCAGGGAAAACATTCATTGCTTTTATTGGTTCATAAAGACTCTTGCCCTGGTTTACCTGGGATTCAACTTCAGCTAACCCTTTCTGCACAATAACATTGGTAATAGTTCTTGAAGTAAGGTTTATTGATTTTGTTATATCTACTCCTGTCCTCATCAGGGTTCCTAATGTCCTTGCCAACCTTGCAGTGAATACCTTGATCTGAAGGTTACCTACCAATGGTGCTCTTAGTAGTAGTTTGTGAAATGCAGCTTTACCGTTTTCTGTTGACAGATAAATCTTGGTCACTATAGATATTATTACTATTAATAATAAGTAAACCAAACCGTTTTTCTGCAGTCCAACACTCAATCCAATCAGAAATCTTGTCGGTCCTGGCAGTGGTGCTCCACTGCTTTCAAACATACTGATAAACATAGGGACTACCACAGTCAGCATAAGTATAACAACGGCTATTGCTACAACAAGAACTACTATCGGATAGGTCATAGCCCCCTTGACCTTTGCCTTCATCTTGTAATCCTTTTCATAATGGATCGCCATGGTTTCCAGGGTTTCATCCAAAGTACCGCTTACCTCGCCGGCTTCGATCATGTTGATCAGCATTGCAGGCAGCTTTTTTTCATGCAAGCGCATTGCATCCGACAGGCTATTGCCTTTCTGTACGACCTCATACATATTTAAGAGTATACTCTTTAGCTTTTTGTTCTCTGTTTGTTGGCTTAGCATGTTGAGGCCTTGAACCAAAGGCACACCTGCTCTCAGTATGGCTGCAAATTGCTTGCAAAAGAGTGAAATATCCTTCGTGCTGATCTTCGATAATAATGACAGTTCACTTATGTCTTTCTGACCAGGCAGTTCTTTGATTTCAAGCTGATAGAAGTTTTTCTGCCTGATCATCTCAACGACAGCTTCTCTGTTTATAGCCTCGTAAACCCCTTCTATGACCCTGCCCGACATGTTCATTGCTTTGTATTGAAACTTTGGAATGGTGATCACCTTCTTTCATGCAAGATAATTCTTATTTAAGCAAGCTTTTTCTCATATATTCCGGATCAACACAGTGCATAAGGGCGTCTTCCCTGGATATGAGCTGTTTGTTGTACAGCTCTATGATAGCATCGTCCATAAGCTTCATTCCCTTGCTTGCACTTGTTTGGATAACATTGTTTATCTGATGTATCTTGGCCTCGCGTATGATGTTTCTGATAGCAGCATTGACTACCATGGTCTCTACGGCGGCTACACGGCCTTTTCCGTCGCGTCTTGTAATAAGCTGCTGGGATATAACCCCTTGCAGAAGCATGGATAGCTGTACCCTTACCTGCTGCTGCTGGTGGGGCGGGAAGGCATCGATGATCCTGTCTATAGTTTTAGTTGCCCCGACAGTGTGCAGGGTGCTGAGCACCAGGTGGCCGGTCTCGGCCGCGGTAAGCGCTGTGGCTATGGTCTCCAGGTCCCTCATCTCGCCTATCAGTATGATGTCAGGGTCCTGGCGCAAGGCTGCGCGCAAGGCATTGGCAAAGTTCTTTGTATCGCTGCCCACTTCCCTCTGATTCACGATGCTTTTTTTATGCCTGTGCAGGTACTCAATGGGATCCTCGATTGTGATGATGTGCTTGTCCCAGTTGTTGTTGATATAGTCTATCATGCTGGCCAGGGTAGTCGATTTGCCGCTGCCGGTAGGTCCCGTTACCAAAATGATCCCCCTGCTGAGGTGAGTAAGCTCCCGCACAACAGATGGCAGCCCCAGCTCTTCAAACGGCGGGATTTTGGAATTGACCAGCCTCAGAGCAGCGCTGTAGCTGTTACGCTGTTTATAGGCATTTACCCTGTATCGCTGCAGCCCAGGCATTGAATAGGAAAAGTCCACTTCTCCTTTTTTATTCAATAACCCGAACTGGGCATCATTGCACAGTTCCCTGACAAGGGCCTTCGTATCATCAGGTAGGAGTATATTATCATCTATGTGTACCAGCTTGCCATGTATTCTGTATGTACATGGTACACCAACAGTGATGTGTATATCCGAAGCTTTCTGCTCTGCTGCATTTTTCAGTATCTCGTAGAGGTTCATGCTTTATTCCCTTCTGTCTCTTATTGTGAGTATGCAACACTAAGTACTTCACTGACTGACGTGGTGCCGTTTTCAAGCAGCCTGATACATTCCTGCTTTAAAGTAGTCATCCCCGTCTTAATTGAATACTCGGTCAGTTCTCCCACAGAAGCATTTCTGGCTATCATTTCCCTGTGGCCGTTGTTTATGACCAGGACCTCGTGCACCGCGATCCTGCCCTTATAGCCTGTATTATTGCAGAAGCTGCAGCCTACCGGCTTCTTGTATATTGGATCCTGCTCTTCTATGCCTAAAAGCTTCAGCTCATGAAGTGGCGGGGTATATTCCACGGCACACCTGGGACAGAGCTTCCGCACCAATCTTTGTGATATGACGCCTACGAGGGATACGGCCACCATAAAGGGCTCTATCCCCATATCGATCAGCCTGGATATGGAGCTGACGGCATCATTGGTATGCAGGGTGCTCAGCACAAGGTGGCCAGTGATGGCAGCTCTCATGGCTATGTCTGCAGTCTCCGAATCCCTGATCTCGCCCAGCATGATTATGTCAGGGTCCTGCCTCAAAAATGATCTCAGGGCGCTTGCGAAGGTAAGGCCTGCCTTGACATTCACCTGCACCTGATTAAGGCCTGGTATCAGGTATTCAACCGGGTCCTCTACCGTAACTATGTTTTCAGATATCTTATTCAGCTCGCTCAGCATCGTATAGAGAGTCGTTGACTTTCCGCTTCCCGTCGGGCCGGTGATCAGGATAATCCCATGGGGGTTCATGAGCAGTCTGTCGAACTTCTCAAGGTTTTCCTTGGTAAATCCGAGCTTTTCCTTCGGTATCAGGAAGTTGGACTTGTCAAGTATCCTGATAACGGCTTTTTCGCCATGGACAGTTGGTAGTGTAGATACACGAAGGTTGAGCTGCCTGTCCTTAACCGTCTGATCGCACCTGCCATCCTGGGGGATCCTTTTCTCTGCAATGTTAAGACCAGACATTATCTTGATACGCGTTATCACTGCGGAATGGGCATTCTTGGGTATTGTCTGGAATAGCTGCAGTCTGCCGTCGATCCTGTAACGAACCCTGACCTCGTCCTCCATCGGCTCAATGTGGATATCACTGGCTCCCTCCAGTACCGCCTGCTCGATCATGGTATGTACCAGCCTGACGATCGGGGCACTGTCGACCTCCAGCTGCTGCTCGCTGGTTGTATTGTCAGTTGACTGCATCCCGGATTCCTGCTGGAACTCCTTGATGGCCTTGTCCGCCTCTTCGCTGCCGTAAAGCTGATTGATTGCAGCGTTGATTGCGTCGATATAGGTGATGACCGGAGCGATCTCCATCTTGGCTACGAGCTTGAGGTCCTCCAAGGCAATGAAATCAAGGGGATCCTCCATAGCCACATAAAGCATGTCATTCTCTATCTTGACCGGTACCACTTTATATTTATCGGCTATCTGATACGGAACGAGCTTTTGCATTTCAGAGCTAATCTCTATATTATGGAGATCTATAAAGGGGATGCCCAGCTGGAACTCCAGGACCTCCAGCAACAGCCTTTCTTCAACGAAGTTGTTTTTCACAAGTATAGTTCCAAGCCTGCCGCCCTGTTCCTTTTGGATCTGCAGGGCTTTTGCCAGTTGGACCTCATCTATGATGCCGGATTCCAGCAGAAAGTCTCCCAGTCTTCTTCTTTTAGCAGCCGTAGTTCACACCCCCACTTATTACATGCAGTGCCTTTATGCGGTCAATCTGCTGAAATATTCCTTGTTGTTTATGAAAAAGTCGATATTTTCTAGCAACTCATCGCTGGACACAGACTTGAATTTAATAGTCTCACCATTGAAGTCAAGGTACAGGATATCGTGGACGCCTGCCTGAACACTTGTAAAGCCGGAGGATACGACCTCACTTTCCCATTGCTTCAGGGCAGAAACTGAAATGACATTGTCGTTGATGAGCATCCGGTTCGCCAGGAAAACAAGTTCGTCTGAAAGCTGATACAGGCCGTTTTTCTGGCTCAGCAGGCCTCTTGGCACAAGCCTTTCGAGCGCATCCTGGACCTGCTTGTAGCTTAAGTTTGTATACTCGCCGATGACCTCATTGATGATATGTACGAACCATTGAATGCTTGAGCTCGTGCTGTTGATAGTTCTCCAGATTTTGCTGTAGCCGTAAAGGTTTTGGTCATAGGGGATCTCATCTATCAGCGATCTTAAGCACAGCTTCCTTTCAAGATCGATGATCGCCGCTATGACAAGGGCCTCTTCAATGTCAAAGTCATGGTTGAAATCGATGCTCTTTAAGTTGCTTTTACCTATAAATTTTGCAATGGTATCCATCAGGCTTTCGGGCTTTTCCTCGTCGGTAATGACTACATCTTCACCCATATAGGTCGCATATACGCATTTACCGTATGTGGCATCGTAGTATATGCTGTGCTTGTAAAGCCCAGCCCCGCCTGTAAGGAGCAGGTTTACTGCGGCAGCAGGGGCAGCCAGTACGGATAGCATATCGTGATATGACCGGTTAATGCTGCCGTCGCCGCTCAATATACCGGTTTCCTTAAGATAATCAGTTTCATCGAAGGACAAGGTCTTATCCGGCATTAAGGCAAATGGCGAGATACTGTTTTTGTCTTTGAAAAATTGAGCCAGCCCTTCAAATAGGGTCTTATTTACGGTAAATTTGCTCATTTTATAGTCCTCCTGTTTTATGCATAGTCAAGTCAGCTTGATATGGTAATGCCTGGCTCATTCGCCGCTCAATATACGTCCGCTCTTTTTGCTGACCAGGTCTGATATGGCCTTCATCAGGATCTCAGCTTCATCCCCCTGTTTCTTAACAGTCCTGTCTTTGCGGACCATATCCAGCATTGAGATCGATTTTGCCAGCGGCCTGCGGATAAGCATTGAGCTGGAAATGGTTTTGCTGCTGCTGATTTGCATGAGCCCGTTCCATTTGATTTCGTCCTTGCCTGGCTTGCTGTCAAGGGATATATAAGCGGCTGCCATGGCATATAACAGATCCGGGTCAAAACCTGTATCAGCCGTGTCTGCTTCATCGTTCCTGACCAGCCTCGCAACTGCGATCCGGTTCACCTTGACGCCCTTTGCCGGATTCAACTCCAAAAGCTGATTACTGCTTTCAAACCTGTTCGTATAAGTCCGCACAGGCCTGTCAGGCAACACTTTCTTCGGAAGGCCGAAATCCGATATTTCATCAGTATCATCAACCGGCAGGCTGGTATATACATCTGCAGCTGCATTGTCGACCTGCTCGGCTTCTTCAGGCTCGACCACGTATTCGTTATCTGTTTTCAAAGCAGCATCCGCCGCCATAGCAGGCACTGCTTCCTCCGTTTCGCCTGTCGTTTCGACCGGCAGGTCAGTTGAATCCAAGCTTGTTTCATCCGATGGAACTTCAGCTATGACCGATTTGTCATCTACAAGCGATGTATTTGCAGAAAGCTCAGTTTCTGCCGGTAATTCGCCGGCACTGAAACTTGTTTCCATTAATGCTTCGTCAGTGGAAAGCCTTTCATCCGCAGGTACATCGTTCGTATAAAGACTTTCACCTGCTAATAGATCGTTTTCTGAAAACTCTTTATCTGCTGATACATCGCTTGTATGGAAGCCATCCCCAGTCGAAACCTCGTCCGTATATGGCTCATCATCAGCTGACAGATCATCAACGTACTGACCTTCATCGGCGGAAATTTCACCCAGATAAGACCCTTCAGTAGGGAAAATTCCATCTGATGAATAAGGCACTTCAGCACTATCAGCTTCTTCCGTATAAGGCTCTATGGCACCAGATACTTCATCCGTTCCAGATCCACCACCAGAAATGATGTCGCTCAGACTGCACATCTCTGCGCTTTCATCAGGCGGCATCATATCAGGCAATTCATCATCAGCTGCTTTTTCCGCCATATAGCCTGTATAAGTTTCCATATAGGGTATTTCGTATTTAGCCTCAGTTGAGATCTCATCCGAGTCCGCCATTGGTAGATCCGTATCTGTCTCGTTCAAATCCGGATCAGTATCCTCGGTGGTCTCCGGCTCAACTTCATCTTCTGTGTCCGCGATACTTGAGCTGTATGTGCTGAAAGTCTGCAGGAAGCGCTCGAATTCATCCAGGATAGAATTCACGCTGCTTGATTCGGCAGGGCGGGCCTTGGTGGTGTCAGAATTTGATCCGCTGACAGACTTGGAACCATCCCTCTCTTGAACGACGACCTTAAATTTCGGGGATTGTTCTTCCTGGGCCTTATTGGCTTCCTTTTCATAACTGTCGAATATCAAATCTATTTCCTTTGACAGGGTTTCATCGTCCATGAATAAGGGCTCGTTTTCTTCCTTCATCTCGTACCTGCCGTCCTTATTTTTCTTGATGTGGTTTTCGCTCCTAAAGGGTATGACCTGGCCCTTCTTGTCGGCTTCCTTGTGTATATTTACAACATTGAGTATATTCTCTTTCTTATAGGGCTTAATTACAAAATCCTTGGCCCCGGCCTTGATAGCTTCCACTATCACCCTCTTCTGGCTCAGGGCAGAGCACATGATGATTTTGACATCAGGATTTATTTTCAGGATCTCTTTTACTGCTGTAAGTCCATCCATTTTGGGCATGGTTATATCCATAAACACAAAAGACGGGTTTTTCTCTCTCACCATATCGATGGCTTCATATCCGTCGTTTGCTTCGCCGACTATCGTATAACCTTCACTCTTTAAAATATCAGTCAGTATGCCTCTCGAAAATTTGGAATCATCAACGACCAGAAAGGTGTAGTTGGTTTTTGGCTTGGAAACAGGTTCTGATGAAGGCCGTGGCTTATCGGCATCGGTGTCAAATGATCTAAAGAGCCTCATTTTATATTTCTCCTTCGTATATGTAAAGTAAATATATGCGACATAAATTGGTGTTGTTCTAAATGGAAAACAATATATTTTTAGTATTTATAATAATAGTACATTTTGTAAATGAATACAATAGAAAAAAGCAAATAAGGCTGAATATTTAGGGCTGGTTCCAGTACTCCCTGTCGAGACTCCGGTATTGAATTGCTTCAGCCAGGTGATGGTCCAGGATCCTCTCATCACAGTCAAGATCGGCAATGGTCCGCGCGACCTTAAGGATCCTGTCATATGCCCTGGCGCTAAGTGAAAGCATTTTAAAAGCTTCCTTCAGCATCAATAGCTGCGCATCGGTCAGCTTGCAGTATTTTGACAGTTGTTTGGAGCTTAGCTGGGAATTGCAAAAAATGCCCTTGTTTTTGTAGCGTTCCAGCTGGATATTGCGGGCCCTATCTACTTCCCGCTTCATGTCCCGTGATGACTCGCCCTTGAAATTGCAGGTCAGCTTTTCGAATGGTATCGGGCTTACCTCCAGGTGGATATCGAACCTGTCCAGCAAAGGCCCGGACAGCTTGCTAAGATACCTGGATATCTGGCCGGGTGTGCAGGAGCACTCGTGGCTGGGATCGCCGTAATACCCGCAGGGGCATGGATTCATGCTGCCAACCATCATGAACTTGGCCGGAAAAACCGCTGTGCCGTTTGCCCGAGAAACTGTGATCTGCCCGTCCTCCAGTGGCTGCCTGAGTACCTCCAGGACATCCCTTCTATACTCAGGGAGTTCATCGAGAAAGAGGACCCCATGATGAGCCAGGCTGATCTCGCCGGGCATCGGTATCCTGCCCCCGCCTACCAGGGCAATGCTGGAGATGGTATGATGAGGCGCCCTGAAAGGCCTTGATTTAATAAGCCCCTGGGACGGATCCAAGGCCCCGGCAGCGCTGTATATCTTTGTGATCTCCAGGGCTTCTGGGTATGTCAGGTCAGGCAGGATCGTGGGCAGGCGCCTGGCCAGCATAGTCTTCCCAGTACCCGGACTGCCTATCATGATAAGGTTGTGCCCGCCAGCCGCTGCGATTTTCAAAGCGCGCTTGGCATTTTCCTGTCCTTTCACGTCCAGGAAATCCTCTTCGGGGTCAGGGCTTGCATCAAAATCAGCATCCCCGGTATGCTCGTATTTGATTAAAGGGGACTTGCCGTTCAGGGCAGCGACCAACTCACCCAAGGTTTCAAAGGGATAGATCGCCATGCCTTTGACATGGCTTGCTTCCGGTGCATTTGCCATAGGCAGGACAGCTGAGCTTTCACTTTCGGAGGCTGACAAAAGCATGGGCAGAACACCGCTGACCGGACGAATCGAGCCGTCCAGGGACAACTCTCCCAGGTATACAGGGTCGAAGCCGTTGTCGGGTATCTGGCCGGTCGCCTTGAGGATCCCCACTGCTATAGGCAGATCATAGGCCGAACCTTCCTTGCGGGTATCGCCGGGAGCCATGTTGACTGTTATGCGCCGAACCGGGAATTCAAAGCCGCTGTTTTTTATAGCGGACCGTACCCTTTCCCGAGACTCCTTGACAGCCATATCAGCCAGTCCCACTATCTCAAAGCTTGGAAGGCCGTTTGATATGTCTACCTCTACATCAATAGAGTACCCTTTGATACCGAAAAGCCCGGTACTTTTGACCTTGGCCAGCACAGGCATACCTCCTCTCAGGCGAATCTGCCGGTGAAGCTTCGCCGATGCAAGGGCGACAAGCCTAGCTTTTCAATTGCAGCCCTGTGTTCTGCGGTGCAATAGCCCTTATGCTTATCAAAGCCATATCCCGGATAAAGGGCGGAGTATTCATGCATCATCCTGTCTCTGGTGACCTTGGCAATTATCGAAGCTGCCGCTATCAACTGGGATTTGCTGTCACCGCCTATAACAGGCAGCTGCGGAACAGGCAGGCTGTCCAGACTGACTGCATCAATTAGGAGATAGTCAGGCCGGATCCTGCAGCGCGTCACTGCCTGCTGCATTGCCTCCTTAGTTGCATTGAAGATGTTGATTTCATCTATCCGCTCATTGTCTACGATACCGACTCCGATGGATATCGCTTTTTCGTATATTTCATCGTAAAGAGACTCCCGTTTGGCTGGAGTCAGTTTCTTGGAATCATCAACACCGGCAATGATGAGCTCTTTTGGCAGGATCACGCACGCGGCTACAACGGGACCCGCCAAAGGCCCCCTGCCTGCCTCGTCTATCCCTCCGACCAGCTCATATCCCTCGTTCCACAGCTTTCTCTCATACATAAGGAGCTGCTCAGATCTTTCTTTCAAGCGCGATTCAGCTTCCTTCATCCTTCTGTATTTATCAACAAGCTTTTGTACGCTGCTTCGCTTGTCAGTTTTGAGCGCTTCCAGGAGTTCCTCTGAGGGAGTGTCATCTTCGATCATTTTAGCTATCTTCTCGACGGTTAGTTCAGATAGGTTCAAAAAAATCCCTCCAATTAACTTTAAATATTCGATACTCGTGTCGAATATCCTTTAAGCGTTAAAAAGAAGGGATCATTATAGATATGTATCCGGCAGTTCCAGGGTCGTAGCGCCCAGCATGCCTGCCTGGTATTCATTTATTATGACTTTTGCGCACCTTTCGGTATCCGGCACCATGCCCGGCTTGAGCATGCCTCGTTTTGCAGCAATTGCTTCAAGCAGCTTATAGCCATCCTGCTGGAGGTCCTCAAGCTTGTATCGTTCTATCAGGTGCTGGGGATATAAGCTCGTCATTTCTTCCAGGAAATGAGTTGCAACTTCTTCAATATCGATTATTTCTTCCTTGATAGAGCCCACATATGCGAGATGCAAGCCTGTTAGAGCATTTTCAAGCCTCGGCCATAGCATACCGGGAGTATCCAGGAGCTCAAAATATGGCGTTATCCTGACCCACTGCCTGGCCTTGGTGACTCCCGGCTTGTCCCCTGTCTTAGCCTTGGCAGTTCCGGCTATGCTGTTTATAAAGGTTGATTTTCCCACATTCGGTATTCCGACCACCATGGCCCGGATAGTCTTGTTGATGCCCTTGCGCGCCTTTATTTCCTGTTGCTTTGTTTTAGCCAGGTCAAAGATGAGGTCCCTGATCCTTTTGATATCCCTGTTGTCCAGGGCATTTGCAGCGATAGCCTTGATATTCTGCTTCTCATAGTAGTCTAGCCATATTTTGGTTTTAGTGCAGTCAGCATAGTCGCTTTTGTTCAGTACAACAAAGCGGACCTTACTTCCGTAAAGCCGGTGAAAATCTGGATTGGAGCTGCTGGCAGGCACCCTGGCATCAAGGAGTTCTATCACCATATCAACGAGCTTTATGCTCTCCTGCATCATCTGCTTGGCCTTGGCCATATGCCCGGGATACCAGTTTATATTCAATGCCACCGCCTCCCTTTGTGCTTGGTTTTGCTACCTGATAATAGATATTTTGTATAAAGGCCATATCCGCAAAACAGCTTTGCCCTTGATGTTTTCCCTTGGAACAAAGCCTACGTCGCTGTATCTCGAGTCCAGGCTATTGTTGCGGTTGTCGCCCAGCACAAAGAACATTCCCTCTGGGATCTCCTGCTCATCGTAATCCTGCGTCGCAGGTTCAAGGATATATTTTTCGGACAACGGGATGTCGTTTACATATACTATGCCATCAGTTATGCGAACCCTGTCACCCGGCAGGCCGATCAGCCGCTTTATGTAGCTTATCCTCGGATCCTTTGGTGTACGGAACACTATGATATCACCGCGCTTGGGTGAACCAAGCAGGTAACCGGTTTTGTACATGATCACCCTTTCATTGTTGTGCAGGGTGGGAAGCATTGAAGAACCTTCAACTAATACTGTTTCTATGATAAATGCCCGGATCAGAAGGGCGGCTATTACTGCTGTCAGCAGCGAAAGGGCCCACCCTTTCATCTCCCGGAAGGTGTCAGATTTCAAAAAGTCCTGCAATTATAGCACCTGCCTGATTTCTGTAAAACTAATATGGGACTGTTTCCAGTCCCATAGCTTTTGCTTATACTCTTTTCTCTTTGACCTTGGCTGCTTTTCCGACTCTCTCACGCAGATAGAACAGCCTTGCTCTTCTGGCTTTACCCTTGCGTACAACCTCTATATGGCTGATCCTCGGAGAATGTAAAGGGAAGGTCCTCTCTACGCCTACTCCATAGGTAACCCTTCGGACTGTAAAGGTCTCACTAACACCGCCGCCGCTGCGCTTGATAACGATGCCTTCGAAAGCCTGAAGCCTTTCGCGGCTGCCTTCTACAACCTTTACAAATACCCTGACGGTATCACCGACTTCAAATTCCGGTATGTCTTTCCTCAGTTGTTCCTGTTCAATGGTTTTGATGATATCCACCGGTTCCAACCTCCTTCTCATGAAGCGTTCATATCCCGATATACAGGAAAGCGGACCGCTTGTTCTAGTCACTCGCTAGATTATACCATATGGCAACCCCTCATGCAATAGCTCATTTTAATTATTAATCTACGCCTCGGGGTCAATCATGAGCTCCTGCCTGATGGCTTCAAGAAGCTTTTTATCATCATCGCTCAACTCGGCTTTCTCCAGAAGGTCGGGGCGCTTTTGCAGGGTATTGAGCAGGCTCTGCTTCCTGCGCCATGTTGTGATTTCCTTGTGGTTCCCTGACAAAAGCACCTCTGGCACCTTATCCCCCTTGTAGTCCTGGGGCCGGGTGTATTGTGGGTATTCCAGCAATCCGCCGGTATGGGACTCTTCAGCAATGGATTCCTGGCTTCCCAGCACCCCGGGCAGGAGCCGAGTCACGCAATCGATGAAAACCATGGCGGGCAGCTCTCCGCCCGTCAATACATAATCGCCTATTGACAACTCCATATCCACGTATCTGTCTATGACCCGCTGGTCTATGCCTTCATAGTGGCCGCACAGCAGGACTATATTGCTTAAACCTGCAAGCTCGGCAGCCACAGCCTGGGTCAGGACCCTGCCCTGAGGCGACATGTATATCACCTTAGGCTTATCCTCCTGGTATTTGGACAATACGAAATCCAGCGCGTCATAAAGCGGCTGGGGTGCCATGACCATGCCCGCACCCCCGCCGTAAGGGTAATCATCCACCTGCTTGTGCTTGTTGGCTGCAAAATCCCTGATGTTGTAAATTTTGAACTCTATTATATTGTTGGCAACTGCTCTTCCAATGATACTGGTCGAAATGAAAGGTTCGAACAGCTCCGGGAAAAGGGTCAGTATGTCAAACCTCATCGTCAAGCAGCCCCTCCATATTCGTAAGGTCGACTGTCACAAGCCCTGCTTCGATGTCTATATCCTTAACAACCTCTTTCAGGGCTGGTATAAGGACTTCCCCCTTTTTGCCTTTGACCACATAAACATCATTGCTGCCGGTCTGGATTACGTCCGTCAGGGTCCCCAAAAGGTCCCCCTGTATCGTTTTTACGCTGCTGCCTACCAGGTCGCCTATAAAATAGCTGCCTTCGGGCAGGGCGATAGCCTCACTGCGTGGTATCCAGAAATACTGGTTTCTCAAAGTTGACGCGGCCTCTACGGAATCCACCCCGGACAGCTTGAGGTATACAAACCCCTTGTGATACCTGGTGCTTGCTATGGGGAATTCCTTGTAGCCATCTGCTTGCTTGACATATACCCTTTCCAGCCTGTCAAACCTGGCCGGGTCATCGGTCAGCGGCTTGACCTTCAACTCACCCTTTAAGCCATGAGGCTTTAAAACAATGCCTACCGAAAAATGAGTCAGCATTATAGCTTCTCCTCAAAGAAAAAGGATTGAGCTGCCCCAACCCTTATAGGATATCGACTGTTACTTTTTTCTTCTCCTTAGCTGCAGCCGCTTTAATTACTGTCCTTACAGCCTTGGCGATACGTCCCTGCTTGCCGATGACCTTGCCCATGTCTTCAGGCGCGACCCTGAGCTCAAGCCTGATGGTATTCTCGTCTTCTATCCGTTGTACATCGACCTGCTCGGGATGGTCCACCAGTGATTTTGCAACAAATTCCAGCAATTCGACCATATGAAATCCTCCTATAGAACACCGTTTTTCTTGAGCAGAGCTCTGACGGTGTCAGTCGGCTGTGCACCCTTGCTCAACCATTCCTTTGCCTTTTCGGCATCGATTTTGATCTCGGAAGGATTGGTATTCGGGTTGTAATAACCTATTTCTTCTATAAACCTGCCATCCCTCGGATAGCGCGAGTCTGCAACAACCACGCGATAAAAAGGAGATTTCTTTGCACCCATCCTTTTTAATCTCATTTTGACTGCCATGTTTTCACCTCCACTGCTGCAAAATTATATCCTTAAACGGTATAAGACCGTTATCGGCTCACATAAAGGGTAATCTGAATTTACCGCGTTTCGATCCTTTTCCGCCGGTCATCTGCTTCATAAGCTTCTTAAGCTCCTCATAGGACTTAAGCAGTTGATTCACATCCTGTATGCGGGTACCGCTGCCTGCAGCTATGCGCTTTCTCCGGCTGGCATTTATTATAGAAGGATCGAGCCGCTCCTGCCTGGTCATAGACCTGATTATAGCCTGGGTACGGGGTATCTGTTTTTCGTCTATCTTTAGGCCGCCAAGCTTTTTTGTATTCATGCCCGGGATCATCGAAAGCAGGTCGCTGATGGATCCCATGTTCTTAAGCTGCTCCAACTGCTCCAGGTAGTCATCCAGCGTAAAGGTCTGGGTGCGGAGCTTCTTTTCCATCTCCTGGGCTTTTTTCAGGTCCAGGTTGGCCTGCGCCTTTTCGATTATGGTCAGCACGTCGCCCATGCCCAGTATCCGGGACGCCATCCTGTCCGGATGGAAGACCTCAAGGTCATCGAGCTTTTCGCCGGTACCTGCAAACTTTATGGGCTTGCCCGTTACAGCCTTTGCAGAGAGGGCTGCTCCGCCCCTGGTATCGCCGTCGAGCTTGGTCAGTATCATCCCGTCTATGCCAAGCTGGTCATCGAAGGCCTTGGCCACGTTCACCGCGTCCTGCCCGGTCATGGCATCAACTACGAGCAGGATCTCATGGGGCTTTACGACGGCCTTGATCGCCTTGAGCTCGTCCATCAATTCCTCGTTGATATGCAGCCTGCCGGCAGTATCTATTATGACCACGTCATGCAGGTTTTCCGTGGCATATTCAACAGCTGCCCTTGAGATAGCAACGGGATCCGCCTCTTCCATCACAAATACAGGCGTATTTACTTTTTCACCGACAACCTGCAGCTGCTTTTTGGCAGCCGGCCTGTATATGTCACAAGCTGCCAGCAAAGGCTTTCGGCCCTGCTTTTTCAAATACAGCGCCAGCTTGCCCGCATGAGTGGTTTTACCTGCTCCCTGCAGGCCTGC
>JAKORJ010000227.1 GCA_029777885.1 Bacillota bacterium
GTATTGTAGCCGGATTCCTGGTAAGCTTCATACCAGTTGGGATACTTAATTATGACCCTGCAGCTCGGGTTGACCTTTTTGGCAGGCTTTAAAACAAGGTTTTCGGAGACTTCCGTCATAAGGTCCAGCCTGAACTGCTCCCAGGTCCTGTTGCCCTTTGCCCTGATGCAGGATTTACAGGTGCAGTTGGTGAAAAAGAAGTCATCGAGTATGAATTCATCGAAAATCGATGCGGTGAACTCCGACACTTCCTTCATCTTCCGCCTTGCGGCCTCATCGGTGAAGCACATCGCGGACCACGTGGTCATCTTTCCCTTTTCCGGTTTAGGCTGCAGGGCTGCATTTTTCCCGATTACGGTGCCTCCGCATCCGAAAATGCCCGTTTCGTCGATAAGTGGCTTGTTCCTGCGGATTTTGAAAAGTGTAGTGGTGATGCCGCCTGCGACTTTTATCCCCTTATTTTCGAAAAAGCGTTTAACCGCCCTGAGCAGGTCTTCCGGGACGTCCATGTCATCCCTGTGCGTTTCCAGGTAAACCTTTGAGATCTTCAGGTGCTTCTCCATGAAGCTGAACTCCTTTTCGAATTCCTCCATGGTCGTTATGCTCGCAAGGCACCTGGTCGTGAAATAGACAGCTATCCCGAAATTTTTGTAACCGGTCATGCCAAAAACCTCCGAACGATCATTGTCGGTCGCATGATCAACTTCACTGCACCCGTTGGGCTAATAGCTCCCGGGGCTGATCAATGACCCTGAAGATATTATATCCTGTGACGTACAAGCGCGGTTGAGGCGCTGCTTACAGCGTAATGAGTTCGTCGATAGCTTCACGTACTTTGTCAAGCTTTACGGTCTTCCTTATTTTTTTGTCCCTGGTCGCGACTTCTGCTTCTCCGTTTTCCAGGTTGCGGGCGCTGATGATGACTCTCACGGGCACGCCCAACAGGTCGGCATCGGCAAACATTATGCCTGCTGCGGTGTTGCGGTCATCGAGCAGCACTTCATAGCTGCGCCTGAGCTCTTCATATATTTCATGACCTGTCCTGAGGACTTCTTCATTTGCGCTGTTCAGGATACATATGTGGATATGCCAGGGAGCCACCGATACCGGCCATATCGGACCGTAATCGTCATGGCTGGCCTCTATGATGCTGGCGATCAGCCTTCCCACACCTATCCCGTAGCATCCCATGACAGGGTGTTTCTGCTTCCCATCGGAATCCGTGAACAGCATATTCATGCTTTCCGTGTACTTTGTGCCCAACTGGAAGATGTTGCCCACCTCTATGCCGCGCTTCAGCGCCAGCTTTCCGCCGCATTTGACACAGGCGTCGCCGTCCCTGACCCTGGAGACATCGACGAACCTGTCGGGTTTTATGTCTCTCGGAATGCTTATTCCCTTTATATGATAGTTCGGCTTATTGGCTCCTCCGATCAGGCATGTCTCGTTCTCGAGCGATATGTCATACAGGATATCAGCCTTTGTGCTGTCAAGGCCGACGGCGCCGATATAGCCGAAACA
>JAKORJ010000029.1 GCA_029777885.1 Bacillota bacterium
TATTTCCCCATCATCAGCATGGCCTGGGTCATGTTTGCCGTTGACTTTATGGTGGTAGTGACCGCAGCGATCGTCTTCGGACCCAATGAGGCCCTGTATGCGATAGTCGCCCTCGCCCTCAGCGCCAGGGTCATAGACCTGGTGCAGGAAGGCCTCAATACGGCAAAGGCGACCCTTATCATATCCGACAGGTCAAAGGAGATCGCCGACCGGATACTAAAGGACATGGACCGGGGCGTGACCCTGCTCCATGGGAAAGGGGCCTATACGGGGAATGACAAGGACGTGATCCTCTGCGTTGTCAACAGGACCGAGATCACCCACCTAAAGGAGCTTATAAACGAAATAGACCGCAGGGCATTCGTGCTCGTGGCGGATGTACGCGAGGTTCTGGGAGAGGGCTTTTAATCCCTGTATTTTTCGACAAGCTCTTTGACCCACACCCTGTGGGGCCCTTCGATGATGGCAAAGGGCTCGCTGTTCCCTTCAGTATCCGGAAACAGCATGATCCTCGGCCCCTTCCTGGACTGGTTTTCCCATACATGGGCATGAAGCAGCACATATTCGATGTACCCTTCCTTGTAAACGATTACCGTGACCTCGCCCCAGGGCTTTGGCTTGATATTTGAAAAATGCTCGTCCACGAATATGGGCACCTTTATCGGCGCCGTCAGGCCGTCCTGTCCGGTGAAAAAGCGCTGGTTGAGCTCGGGGATCACTACTTCGGCTTCGGCTATCGGATCCTCGGTGAAGCCGTCGACCACCTCCGGCTGGATGTAGCCAAAACCCAGGGGAGCCTTGTCCTGCCCCGTCTCAAGGGAGTCGAAAAGCCCGAGCTGCTTGCTCACATACCTGTCAAAGGTGATATAACCCCCGTAATAGGCGGCAATTATCACTGCCGTTATGATCAGTACTGAAATCAACGAGTTTTTATGCTGCTTCAAGATCGGACACCTCCTGTACATCATATTCCGAAACCCAGCAAATAATACAGTTGATTTCAATATGCCACCTTGACAAATACAGAAGTTTAGTGGTAGTTTATAGAAAACTCTATTCAGGAGGCATAAAGATGGAATTGAATACGTTGAAAAGTGACAGGCTGGAGGCTGTGATCTGCCCCGGTATCGGGGGTTCGATATATTCACTTAAGTACAACAAGAACGGCAAATGGCTCGACGTCATGCGCCCGACACCCCAGGAGGCAGTCGACAACAGGGATTCCGGTGCCTTCGCATCCTTTCACCTGATGCCCTATTCAAACAGGATCGAAAATGGCAAGCTTGTATTCAGGGGCATGGAATATACCCTGAGGACCAATGAGGAAGGGCATGCGATCCACGGGGATGTGCATGACAAGCCATGGAAGGTCCTGTCCGCGACTGAGTCGGAGCTGCTTTTAAGCTTTGATTCCAGGGACTTTGACGATATCAACTGGCCTTTCCCCTTTTCGTGCAAAACGGGCTTTGGCGTAAAGGAAAACATGTTCACCATGTTCTTCTCCATTAAAAATGAAGGGGACGAGCCCGCGCCCGCAGGCCTTGGAACCCACCCATACTTTGTCAAGAGGCTCACTGATGCTGACAAGGAGGTGCTGTTGACGCTGCCCCAGAAGGGTTTGTACCCGGGAAATACCCCGATCCCCACAGGCACCTGGATCGACCTGCCACCACACCTGGATTTTACAAGGGAAAGGGCTTTGGATGACAACCAGTTTATAGACAACTGTTTCAGGGCAAA
>JAKORJ010000228.1 GCA_029777885.1 Bacillota bacterium
AAGCTGTCAGCTTTTCCTGGAGCCGTCTGCACTCCGCCACCGTTTCAAGCAGGTCGGCCTGCCTGCTCATTACCTCGTTGAACTCCTTAAGTGTGACGACAGGCTTGCTGGAAAACATGCCCTTTTTGGTCTTGTTGTACTTCTGAAGCAGCTCGATAGCATGCCCTACCTCTGTAAGCCTCTCTTCGATGCCCTCGCTCTGCCCTTCGACAATGCTGCTGCCCTTTGATGGATCTTCCCCGGACAGGTCGCTGATATCTTCTATCTCTACGCTGCCAAGCTCCTGGATAGCCTTCAGGACAGAGCTTTTCTCATCATTGAGACCAATGAGGGTCAGCTTTTTCATCCTAACTATTGCCATAGGATTTCACGATCCTTTCCCTGATAAAGGCAACCGCTTCATCCATATGGCCTTGTGCCAAAGCGACGATCTCCTGGCAAAGCGCGTCATTATCTTTTAGCAGCCGGCTGATCTCCTCCTCGGCCTTCAGCCTGGCAGCCTCAAGGGCCGCTTCCCCGTCCTGCTTTGCCTTTTGGATAATGGAAGCCTCTAATCCTTCAGCTTCAATGACGGCCTGCTGGACAAGGGTCCTGGCCTTTTCCGCCGCTTCCTTCCGGATCTGCTCGGCTTCCTGCTCTGTCGCCCTTATATCGCTAACTGCGTCTAATGACAAGTCCTCACCACCCTTTATTGCCTGATTTATGCTCATTTAGTGCCAAACAAGCGATCTCCCGCATCCCCCAGGCCGGGCACGATATAGCCGTGGTCATTGAGCCTCTCATCTACCGCCGCTACATATATATCCACGTCGCCATGGTCCCTCTGCACCCTGGCTATGCCTTCCGGAGCGGCGATCAGGCACATGAGCCTTATATGCTTGGCACCTCTCTGCTTCAAGAATCTGATGGCTGCTGATGCTGAGCCGCCTGTCGCCAGCATGGGATCGGTCACGATAAGCTCCCTTTCGGCTATGTCTGCGGGCAGCTTGCAGTAATACTCAACAGGCTCAAGTGTCTCCGGA
>JAKORJ010000229.1 GCA_029777885.1 Bacillota bacterium
CTGGTGCAGGCGTAGTCCTGATGTTCAGCGCAGGCTACAGGGTGAAACGGTTTTTCGGGTTTATCAATCCCTGGGCTGACCCCCTTGAAACCGGGTTTCAGATAATCCAGTCCCTGTACGCCCTGGGGTCGGGAGGCTTGTTCGGGCTTGGGATCGCCCAGAGCAGGCAGAAGCTTTTGTACCTGCCCTACCCCGAGACGGATTTCATATTTGCCATAATCGGCGAGGAGCTTGGCTTCATAGGGGGCGTGATCATCATCCTCCTGTTCATAACCCTTATCTGGAGGGGCATACGGGTATCGATCACGGCGCCGGACATGTTTGGAACCATGCTCTCTGCCGGGATAGTAACAATGATCACGGTCCAGGTGGTGATCAACTTAGCCGTGGTGACGAACAGTATGCCTCCGACGGGGGTGCCTCTTCCCTTTATAAGCTATGGAGGATCTTCACTGGCGATGCTGCTCACCAGCATCGGTGTGCTGCTGAATATCTCCAAGTACTCGAAAGCAAGTTGACCTTGAAAAGTGCCTTTTGTAACACCTACTTTCACCATGCATATCATGTTAATGTATCACGATATGCGCTCCTGATACTGCTCGTATCAGGCAAGCGGGAAAGAGGTGTAACTTGTATGACAAGGTTTAAAATACGGGGGGAGCAAAAGCTCAGCGGAGAGGTCAGAGTAAAGGGTGCCAAGAACTCGATCCTCCCGATTCTGGCTGCTGCACTTTTGAGCGACAAGCCTGTCGTTTTGCATGATCTGCCTTACCTGATCGATATCGAGAACATGACTCTCATTTTGAGGTCCATCGGCTGCAAGATCAAAAGGGAAGGCGGCACGATGATAATAGATCCTTCGATCATCACCGATCATGTCATACCCGACAGATATGTCAAGGAGATCCGTTCTTCCATCGTTATGCTGGGCGCCGTACTGGCGCGGATGAAGAAGGCAGTTATTACATATCCGGGAGGCTGTGAAATAGGGCAACGCCCTATCAACCTGCATTTGCAGGGCTTAAGGCAGCTGGGCGTGGTCATCAACGAGTCGCATGGATACCTGGAATGTGAAGCCCCCAGGCTGACAGGGGCTGATATACATCTGGATTATCCAAGCGTAGGGGCTACGGAGAACATAATCCTGGCTGCTTCAGCCGCAGAGGGACGGACAGTAATCAGGAATGCAGCCAAGGAGCCTGAAATAACCGATCTCCAGAACTTCATAAACAGTATGGGAGGACGTGTTCATGGTGCAGGAAGCAACACGATAACCATTGAAGGTGTCAAGAAGTTCCACGGAACGGAATATACGATCATACCGGACCGCATCGTCGCCGGGACTTTACTTGTGGCCGCCGCCATAACCGGCAGCGAGATCACGGTGAACAATGTGAATTTTGAGCATATACAGTCAGTTGTAACAAAGCTGCGCGAAGCAGGATGCGTGATTACCCATAGCAATCATTCAGTAAGGATAAAGGCACCTCAACGGCTGCGTGCCATAGAACACACCAAGACTTATCCATACCCGGGTTTTCCGACAGATATGCAGGCACTGTTGATGAGCATGCTGACAGTAGCAAAGGGTACCAGTATAATCACTGAGAACATATTTGAAAACAGGTTCAAGCACGTACCGGAGCTTATCCGCATGGGAGCGAACATCAGGACCGAGGGTAAAATAGCTGTCATCCAGGGCGTGCCCGGCCTGAAGGGAGCCCATGTCAACGCCAGCGACCTGCGGGGCGGAGCTGCCCTGGTACTTGCCGGATTGAAAGCGGAAGGTGAAACCATAGTTGATGATGTACACCATATAGACAGGGGCTATGAAAGACTGGAGGAAAACCTAAGATCGCTCGGTGCGGATATCGAAAGAGTAGAGGATTAAGCAGTATTCACCATAAAGCTTTGCTGTTTAAAGCAAAGTTTTATGGTGACAATCTAATTAAAGCCCAACAACTGCATTGGCGCGGGGGATACGAGATGAAAGGCCATGGGACAAGGCTTGGTATACTGATGATACTGATCCTGCTGGTATGCATCACAGCAATAGTTTTTTTAGGGACAGATACCTTTAGCATCAAAAAAATCACTGTATACGGCAATAACGCTGTCGATGAAGCTGTTATAATCAATACATCGGGTATATCCTACAATGACAATATATTCAAGATAAATAAGGCCTTGGTCAAACAAAGGATCGAAAACAGCCCCCCTTATCCCATAGTGCTGAGCATTTTGCTCAAGCTTCCCAACGAGGTCGAAATCAAGGTACAGGAAAGGACGCCCGCAGCCGTTGTGCCTTACCTCAGCTCCAACCTGGTGATCGACAAGACCTGTTTCATCATAGATATAGAAAAGCAGCGGGCTGAGACCAGTTACCCTTCGATCGAAGGGGTGATCATACAAAGCTTTGCAAAGGGCAGCAAGCTGAAGCTCATTGAGAGCGAGAGTTTCAAGCTGCGGGTGCTCCTCAACCTGCTTGAATCCATATGCAAGCAGGGAGTCGGTGATATCCTGGCAACGATAAATATAGAGGACCCTGACAATTTAAAGCTTTACACAAGGGACGGCATTGAGATCGTTGTCGGACAAGCCGTGGAGTTGGACAGGAAGCTTGGATGGCTGAGATCCGATGCATATTCCGAGCTGCTCAGGCAGGGCTTGAAAGGAACGCTGGATGTCAGCGTTCCAGGCAAGGCCATATTCAAGCCTGAGGAGCAAAAAAGCGAGGTGGTAGATTGAAAAAGAAGCTTGGCGGCCAATTGGCGGTCCTGACCGTCAGCCTTATACTGGGACTGGCTTTAGCCGCTCAGTTCAAAAATGTGCAGAAAGTGGGCGGTAGTGTTTCATTACAGAGGGCCCAGGAACTGGCCAGCGAAATACAAAAGCTGAACCAGGACATTGCAAACCAGGAAAAGATCATAGCAGAGCTTGAACGGGCACTGCGGGAATATGAGAACGCGGCCCAGGACGACGGCGATATATATGAGACCATGCTCAAGGAACTGGAACGGGCCAGGATACTGGCAGGGCTTACTGAGCTTGAAGGAGCCGGCATAATAGTCACTGTGAACGTCATACCCGTGTCCGGACTGGAAGGGGAGTCGACCATCATACGCAATGTCTACCATGAGGACCTCCTGCTGCTGGTGAATGAGCTCAACGCAGCAGGGGCGGAGGCTATAGCGATCAACAACGAGAGGATAATATCGATAACTGAAATCAGGAATGCAGGTGATTATATAAGCATAAACACCAACAGGTATACAGCGCCCTTTGAGATCAAGGCGATAGGCAATCCTGATACGCTGGAGGCTTCGCTTAAGCTGCTGGGAGGAGTAGCAGACATGCTGGGGGAACAGCTGGAGATAAAGATCCGGTGCGCGGACAAAATCAAGCTGCCTAAGTACAACGGGTACTTCCAGTACAGGTATGCGGCACCGGTACAATAGGCTGGTATTGGGGAGATGTTGATGGGAGGCAGATACAGTATCCTGCTTATTTCGCTGGTATGTGCTATTTTGGGCTTTGTGCTGGTCATCGCCTTTGACAATGAGGCGGAAGGGGTAGAGATAGGCGAGGTCACTTCCGTTGAAAAGATCGGGCAGTTGTTGAAGCAAAGGGATGAACTGGCCAGGGTTAAGAGCGAACGTGAAGCGACGATACGGAATTTGCAAAACTCCATTGCCGAGTTTGAGCAGGTCGCTGCTGAGCGCAACAGCTATGTGAAGGAGATCCAGCAGGAGCTGCTGAACGCCAGGGCTTTTGCGGGCCTTGTGCCCCTTGAGGGGCCCGGCGTCGAGATCATCCTCAATGACCGGAAGCGGGACTCTATCTTTTTTATCAGCCCAGGCTTATACGAGTACTTCATCGTTCACGACAGCGACCTGCTCAACGTATTGAATGAGCTCCGGGGCGCAGGCGCTGAGGCAATAGCAGTCAACGGGACGCGCATCATGGCAAATTCCAGGATAAGCTGCGGAGGCCCTACGATCAATGTCGGCAAGTACGGACGGTTCACACCGCCCTTTATCATACAGGCTGTGGGCGACCCGGAAAGATTAGCAGCCAGCTTCCAGCAGCCGGACAGCATCTATCACGAGCTGATCGCCTGGGGTCTGGAGTTTAAGATCAAAAAGGTCGACAGGATAGTGATCCCGCGCTATCTCGGTGATGTGGAGTTCAGGTACGGGAATACGATCGGGGATGGTGAGTAAAATGTGGCTTCCTCTTCTTGGGATATTGATAGGAATAATACTTGGTATGGTTTTGCCGGTCAAGGTGCCCATCGCATATTCTTCATACATGTCCATAGCGGTCCTGGCAGCCCTTGACTCGGTGTTCGGCGGGGTAAGGTCATACCTGGAGGACAAATTTGAAGCTGACGTGTTCATATCAGGATTTTTCGGCAATGCGTTCCTTGCGGCCGGGCTTGCCTATATAGGAGACCGTCTCGATGTTCCGATATATCTGGCAGCTATATTTGTGTTCGGGAGCAGGCTGTTCCAGAATTTCGCTCTCATACGCAGGCATATCCTAGGCATGCTGCGCAGAAAGTCAGCAACTGCCAGCGATGATAATGATAATTAGCTATTTCAGTAAAAAGGATTTTGTGATAACATATCTTTGGTTATATATATAGGAATGCAGGGGTAAGAGGGGTCGATTTTGAGCCGGATATACACAGCTATTGAGTTTGGTACCACTAAACTGACGGTACTGATATCCCGCCGCAGCAAGAGCGGCGGCCTGGAGATCCTGGGGCTGGGCAATGTAAGCTACCCCGGTATCCAGGGCGAAAACTGGAAGCATGCCGATTCCATCAGGAGCGTTTTGTTAAAAGCAGTCGAGCAGGCCCAGGATAGTGCAGGCCTGAAAGTTAGACACTGTGTTATTGGCATTCCAAACGAATTCTGCGGGCTGATCAGGAACTACAAGGAACTGACCCTGGAGCGGGAAATCAGCAGGCAGGACATTGAGGACCTCAGGCAGTCCGTAGAGGATTACCCGCTGCCGGACCCATGGGAAGTATCAGACGTATATTATGGATATTTCAATGCAGACGGACAGGCTGTGACCAGTCCGGCAGGCATACGTGTCGGTATCCTGGGGCTGGAAGCGTCCCTTATATGCATGCACGGCAAATTCATAGCCCAACTGACCAAGTACATGGAGGAACTGAAAATAGCCGTGGACAGCGTCGTTTCTGTTCCAGTCGCCTATAGTACAGCGCTCCTTACACCTGAGGAAATGCGTACAGGAGCGCTGATCATAGATGTAGGCGGCTATTCCACAGATATAGCCTATTTCAAGGATGGCAGGCCCCTGATATTTGACTGGCTGCCCCTGGGGGGGAAGCACATCAGCCAGGATGTAGAAAAGGGCATGAACATACCCTTCAGTGAAGCGGAAAAGCTCAAAAAGCGCTGTTCACTGGCTGATGACAGCAGGCCATATCCGGAAGGGTCACAGGCTGTGACAGACGGGGATCAGGCATGTGCTGATGGAGCAGTGGACAGGGGAGCGTTCCTGAGGCAGATCGTCGAAGCCCGTATCGAGGAAATACTCACCTTGTCCGTGAAAAAGGCAGTTGCCAGCGGCCTGATCGACAGGGAATGCAGCATAGTACTGACCGGCGGCGGTCTGGCGATGTACAAGGGCATTAGGGAGTTCAGCGAGAAAGTCCTGGACATGCCTGTACGGCTGGGTGTGCCGGACGTGATAGGGCTCACGAGCCCGGCACTCGCATCGGTATATTCCCTGGCCATGGCTGATCCGCCAATGGGGTTCAAAGGTTTTTACCTTCGCGACTACATAGACAGCCTGCTTATAGATATCAGGAGAAGATTATGATTTTACATATACTTTTGCGAAGGCATATCCACATAGTAAAGGGGAGGGTACAGCGTGTTAGAATTTGACATTGATATGGACCAGTTTGCGCAGATAAAGGTTATAGGTGTCGGGGGCGGCGGCAACAATGCTGTCAACAGGATGATCCAGCACGGGCTGAAGGGCGTGGAGTTTATAGCGATCAACACGGACAAGCAGGCCCTGTATCTGTCCCAGGCTACTCAAAAAATACAGATCGGCGAAAAGCTGACCAAGGGGCTCGGTGCCGGGGCGCATCCGGAAATCGGCCAGAAGGCGGCCGAGGAAAGCAGGGACGAAATCGCCCAGACACTGAAAGGTACCGATATGGTCTTTATAACAGCAGGCATGGGAGGGGGCACGGGAACAGGTGCCGCCCCGGTAGTAGCGGAAATAGCAAAGGAAATGGGCATACTTACGGTAGGTGTCGTTACCAAGCCCTTTCAGTTTGAAGGCAAGCTGCGCATGTTGAATGCCGAAAAGGGTATAAGCGAGCTCAGGAGCCGCGTTGACACCTTGGTCACCATCCCCAATGACAGGCTATTGCAGGTGGTTGAAAAAAGGACATCCATGCTGGAAGCCTTCAGGATCGCAGATGATGTATTGAGGCAGGGCGTCCAGGGCATTTCAGACCTAATTGCTGTACCCGGCCTGGTCAACCTGGACTTTGCCGATGTCAGGACGATAATGAAGGACCAGGGCATGGCCCACATGGGCATAGGGAAGGGCAGCGGCGACAACCGCGCTACGGATGCCGCCAAGCAGGCAATACAGAGCCCGCTGTTGGAAACTACTATTGAGGGAGCCAAGGGAGTCCTGCTCAATATAACCGGAGGTCCCAACCTGGGCTTGTTTGAGGTCAACGAGGCAGCGGAGCTGGTATCCCAGGCAGCGGATCCTGACGCCAATATCATATTCGGCGCTGTGATCGACGAATCCCTGCAGGATGAGATCAGGATAATCGTTATAGCCACGGGATTTGAGAAAAGCCCCGTCAGGCCGGAGCGCAGAAGGATAGAGAGCGTCCTGGATACGGCCATGAAACAACGGGATGAAGATATGGATGACCTGGAAATACCCACTTTCCTCAGGCGCAACCGTTTCAGCAAGTAATAATCAAAACATTTAACAAGTAAGCATATTTGATAACCTCATTAACATAAAATTAACGACAATATGCACCAATCATTGTCGTTAATTTTTTTTATCGGCAACCACCATTTTACATAATTCTGAACCGGCATCCTGTATAATGGACAATACAGATTGGACACACTGGCCAAGTACTGTGCGGGCGGTGAAAGCATGCCTGTTGAATACAGGTATATCGATGTCATATGGCTGGACAATCTGGTCATGAACTTTTTACTGCTGTATACGGTAAGGAAGATATCAAGGAATCCTGCACCCATATGGCGGCTGTGGTGCTCGGCATGCCTTGGCGCCCTGTATGCAGTGCTTGTCTTGCTGCCCGGATTCCGGTTCCTGGCATCGATCGGGATCAAGCTGGCCCTGTCCGTCCTCATGCTGGTCACCGGCTACAGGATAGCGGACCTTAGGGATTTCTTCAAGCTGCTTGGCTTTTTTTACGGAGCGACCTTTCTGTTCGGAGGGACTGCCTTTGGGTTGTACTATTTCACCGGTATCGGGATGGTTCCGGATGGCGGGGTTTTCGTCGTCAGGAACTTTCCTGTCAGGCTCCTGGTTTATTCGACCGTGCTTCTCATTTTGCTTTGCAGGTGGCTATGGCCTGTGCTGCTGTTCAAAATAAACCGCAGCAGCCTGGTCTACAAGGTCGAGCTCGAATTCGACGGCAAGCACTTCTTAATAGATGCCCTGCTTGACACCGGCAACGCTTTGAGCGACCCGGTCAGCAAGAGCCCGGTCATGCTGGTGGAATTCGACCGAATGAAGTCGGTCATGCCCGAGGAACTCTACAGCCTTTGCAAAGGCTGCAGGGATACGGACATAAGCGCAATAGCCGGCGCCCTGTCCAGGACGAACTGGGCAAAACGGTTTCGCTTGATACCCTTTAAAACCGTTGGCAGCAGTGACGGCCTCATTGTAGCATACAAACCCGACAAAGCAAGAATACTAATTAACGGAAGCTGGAAGGAGATAGATGATATAGTTGTCGGTGTGCCTGACAAGGGGTTTTCATCCAATAGCGAATATCAGGCTCTGATACAACCACAAATCATCCAATAGCAGGAGGTCGTTCAATGTCAGTTTTTAGCAGGATCAAAGCTTACTTCAGAATAGCCCTGGTCAGGCTATGTGCGAGGGTACCCTTCCTCAGGCGGCTGTATTTGCATTATATCAGCGGGAGCGAGGCTCTGCCACCTCCTTTGTCAAACGAAGAGGAGCTGCAGCTTGTAGACCGGCTCAGCGAGGGCGACACAACGGTTAAATCCACCCTGATCGAACGCAACCTAAGGCTGGTCGTGTATATAGCCCACAAGTTCGAAAACACGGGCGTGGGCGTGGAAGACCTGATCTCCATAGGCACCATCGGTCTTATCAAGGCCGTCAATACCTTTGATCCCATGAAGAAGATCAAGCTGGCCACCTATGCGTCCCGGTGCATCGAGAACGAGATACTCATGTACCTGCGGCGTAATGGCAAAATGAAATCGGAGATATCCTTCGATGAGCCCCTCAATATTGACTGGGACGGCAATGAGCTCCTTCTGTCGGATATCCTGGGCACGGACAACGACCTTGTCTACAAGTACATAGAGGATGAGGTCGACAAGGAACTCCTGAACCTGGCCATGAGCAAGCTGTCCCAGCGGGAAAAAAGCATCATGGAGTTGAGATTCGGCCTGAAAGACGGCGTGGAGAAGACCCAGAAGGAAGTGGCAGACATGCTCGGCATATCCCAGTCCTATATTTCCAGGCTTGAAAAGCGCATCATCAAGCGGCTCAAAAAGGAAATCAGCCGCATGGTTTGAGCGAATAAATTCCTCTGTCTGAGGCAATAATTTTCAATGAGATAAGCCTGATTTTTCACAGATGGAGGATAAGAGCATGCACACGAACAAAGTCGAAATATGCGGTGTTAACACATCCAAGCTGCCCGTTCTTAGCAACGAAAGAATGAAGGTACTTTTCGAACGTATGCATGCCGGTGACGCCAGCGCCAGGGAGGAATTCATCCAGGGAAATCTCAGGCTGGTACTGAGTGTGATACAGCGTTTCAACAACAGGGGGGAGCACATAGACGATCTGTTCCAGGTTGGCTGCATAGGCCTTATCAAAGCCATTGACAATTTCGATGTCAACCAAAACGTAAGATTTTCAACCTATGCAGTCCCGATGATCATAGGCGAGATCCGCAGGTACCTGAGGGACAATAACTCCATAAGGGTCAGCCGCTCACTCAGGGACATTGCGTACAAGGCCCTTCAGGTCAGAGATCAGCTGATAAACAAGAATTCCAAGGAACCTACGATAACCGAGATCGCCAACGAGATGAACCTGCCGAGGGAAGAAGTGGTGTTCGCCCTGGATGCGATCCAGGACCCGATCTCCCTATTCGAACCCATATACCATGACGGCGGGGATGCCATCTTTGTAATGGACCAGGTCAGCGACGAGAAAAACCAGGACGAGACCTGGCTGGAAGGGATTGCCCTGAAGGAGGCTATGAAGAAGCTCAACGACAGGGAAAAGCTCATACTGACACTCCGCTTCTTCGAGGGCAGGACCCAGATGGAGGTCGCCGAGGAGATAGGGATATCCCAGGCACAGGTATCCCGGCTTGAAAAGACAGCCCTCAACCATATGCGCAAGTATATATAAGAACCATCAGCCATAAATACACATTTGCGATATACCTGACGTCAACCCGCTTGACGTCATTTTTGCGTTAGTCCCTGGGACATACATTTACTATCCCGGGGATGAATATTATTTAAGAGACGACTGTATACATTGCGGGGTGGTATTAGTGCCAAAGTCATCGGATTTCAGAGAAAAAGAGGTCATAAACATAAGGGACGGACGACGCCTCGGCACTATAATAGATATGGAGTTCAACCTCAAGGAAGGGAGGATTACCGCCATAATCGTTCCAGGATCCAGCAAGTGGTTCAGCTTTCTAAAGGGCGAGGATGATATCGTGATCCCCTGGGAAAGGATAAGGAAGATAGGGGATGATGTGATCCTGGTAGATATCGAAGGCCGCCGCACCTATCACGACTACAGCTCCGACTAGCTTGAAGACAGCATGCTGGACAACTCCCGGCAAAGATTGTATAATGGGCACAACAAAAATATGGATGGAGCATTGGGAGGTACAATTTATGAAGTGTCCGTTTTGCAGCGCCGGTGACAGCAAGGTCATCGATTCGAGGCCTACCGATGAGGGGACGGTCATCAGGAGAAGGCGTGAATGCCTGACCTGCAGCAAAAGATTCACCACATACGAGAAAATAGAGAATGTACCCATGCTGGTCGTGAAGAAGGACGGGCGCCGTGAAACCTTTGACAGCAACAAGATACTTACAGGTATGCTGAAGGCTTGTGAAAAGCGG
The DNA here is from genome assembly GCA_029777885.1 of Bacillota bacterium. Taxonomy (GTDB): domain Bacteria; phylum Bacillota; class Clostridia; order Caldicoprobacterales; family DTU083; genus JAKORJ01. The sequence goes on from JAKORJ010000229.1 coordinate 10,416, forward strand.
CCTGTTCCAATAAAGGCCATCGAGGATGCTGTCGCGGACATAGAAAAGCAGCTCTATAATTCCCTGGAGCAGGAGGTCACAAGTGAGTACATCGGCGAGCTGGTCATGGAGCGCCTGAAGCAGCTCGACCAGGTAGCATACGTAAGGTTTGCATCGGTTTACAGGCAGTTCAAGGATATCAACACCTTCATGGATGAATTGAATAAGCTGCTAAAGGAACAATAAAACGAAGCCGCTTAGGTTTTTAAGGAGTGTATTTGATGGCAGATACCGGATTTATTCAGCAGAAGGCCAACGGCCTCGTTTTTTTTACGATTCCGTCCTTCACATCAACCAGGCTGGTAAAGCACGGGTTTAGCTCAAGGCTTGGGGGTGTGAGCACGGGCGAATGCTCCTCCCTCAACCTGGGTTTCAAGCGGAAGGACCTGCCCGAAAATGTCAGGCAGAACTTTGATAAATACTGCAAGGTGCTGGAGATCGAAACAGGGCAGATGGTTTTTGCAACCCAGGCCCACAAGGACAAGGTTGCGGTCATCGATGAAAAGGACAGGGGAAAGGGCTTCCTGAGGGCAACGGACATTTTCGAAACCGACGGGTTGATCACTGACAGGCCTGGAGTTGCCCTTGTCACCTTCCATGCAGACTGTGTACCGCTTTTCTTCCTGGACCCAAAAAGTAAGGCCATCGGCCTGGCTCATGCAGGCTGGCGCGGCACTTTAGCCAGGATAGGAGCTAAGACCATTGCAGCTATGAAGGACAAGTTCGGTACTGATCCCGGTGCATGTCTGGCAGGCATCGGGCCGTCTATAGGGCAGTGCTGCTTCGAGGTGGACGAACCGGTGGCCAATGAATTCAGGGCAGCTTTTCCCGGGCATGCAGACCGGCTTATAGAACCAAAGGAAGGGAAATTCCATATAGACCTTTGGCTGGCGAACCAGATCCAGCTAATTGAAGCAGGTGTGAGGGAGGAAAATATAACAACCGCTGGCATGTGCACAGCGTGCAACAAGGATATATTTTTCAGCCACAGGAGGGACCAGGGACGGACCGGCAGTCTTGCAGCGATCATCATGCTGGCATGAACTGCCGCTTTTTTGTTTGTATGAGGCATACATCTCTTTTCGGCAGGGAAAGCTATTTACAAATTAATTTTCCGAAAAGAGGTGGTTTATATGCCCCTTGGACTGACACTCCTTGTGGTTGCAAGCATCCTGGTCCTGTTCGGCGTAGGGCAGCGTCTGCTGGACAGGATGAGGTTGAACGACAAAACCGCGCTGTTGTTTATGGCAGCGATTTTTATTGGCAGCCTTGTCCCCGATATTTCCCTGGGAAGGTATTTTTCCATAAACCTGGGTGGTGCAGTGGTACCGCTTGTACTGGTCGTTTATCTATATGTGAAGGCAGGCACGCGGGAGGAAAAATCCAGGTCCGTCTGGGCAACGCTTTTATCTGGAGCGGCAATTTACCTGGCCGGGCGTCTGCTGCCCCATGAGCCTGAAACCATGTTCATAGATCCCAACTATGTATATGGGATCCTGGCAGGTATCATCGCATATCTGTTCGGAAGGTCGCGACGGGCATCCTTCATTGCGGGTGTAGCGGGGGTCCTGCTGGCCGACATCGCCCAGGGCATTGAAAACACCATACGCAATATACCCGCTCCTATCAGGCTGGGAGGGGCAGGCGCGGTGGATACGGTAGTTATATCCGGCTTCCTGGCGGTTATCCTGGCAGAGCTGGTCGGTGAACTCAGGGAAAGGCTGCAGGGCGGAACACGCAAGAAGCACATGCAGTTTGAAAACGCTGAATTCACAAGCGCAATAGGTGCCGATGAAAACGATAACGAAGCAAAGGAGAGGGACAACAATGAGAAAGACCGTCAATAGGATTCTTGCTGCAGGCATATTGCTTTTTGTTTTACTTCCTGGCACCGCAATTGCTGATGACTGGTATGAGCCTGACCCCGGGTATTTTACCCTGGTTGATGAACAGGGCAAAGAGCTGACCGTAATGGCCCGGGAGATCTTCAAGGACGATGAGTATATAAGCGGGGATAACAAGCATTATAAGGTGGTCAGGGTGGACAAGGCCAAAAGGTACGCATACGCAAAGCTGGTAGGAGAAATCACCCTGCCTGCAGCGGCCGGTGATGGCGCTTATGCTGCAGCCCAGCAGCAAAAGGGCAACATAGTCCTGTATGCCACCCATAATGACGAGTCATATGTACCGTCTGACGGCAAGGAAAGCATCAAGGGCAAGGGCGGCATCCTCGATGTGGCTGAGTCCTTCCGCGCAAACCTGGAGAAGAAGGGCATAAAGGCATTTCTGGACAAGACAAGCCATGACCCCCATGACGCAGGGTCCTACCGGCGGTCCAGGCAGACCGCAGTCAAGCTGATCAAGGCCAACATGCCCGTGGCAGCCGCATTCGACATCCACAGGGATGCAGTCCCCAAGAGCCATTACGTGACAGAAGTAGACGGCCAGGACATGGTAAAGGTCAGGATCGTCATCGGCAGGCGGAACCAGAACCGCCAGGCCAACCAGGAGCTGGCGCAAAAGATCAAAAGTGTAGCCGATAAAACCTATCCGGGACTTATAAAGGATATTTTCATAGGCAGGGGCTCTTACAACCAGGAGCTGTCACCCAGGGCTCTCCTGTTTGAGATAGGGACCCATGAAAACACAAAGGAAGCTGCGCAAAAGACGACCGCTTACCTGGCAGATATCGTTTCCAAGGCAATGTTCGGAGGCACTGCCGAAAGGCAAAGCCGGAAAACGGGTGAGTCCACAGGGGACAAGTCAAGAATAAAGCCGATAGACCAGGAGAAAACCAGCGGGGGAGGCCGTGGATTGCTCTGGCTTTTGATCGTCCTTGTCGTTGGCGGGATCGGCTTTTTGTTCGTCAGCATGGGCGGCAGGGAAATGTTTTCCAAGGTCAGCAAGTCAGCCAGGCAGGAATTCAGCAGCTTTCTGGGCAGGAACAAGCGCAACAAGAGGTAGCTTATGCGCGTGATCTATTACAGCTATTGGGGGACCTATGCCGCATTTGTAGCGGCATCGATCCATACAGGCCTGTACCCCGCCGACCGGCTGCCACCTGAGCAGCTATTGAGCAGGCAGTGGGAGATATGCAGGAAATACGGCAGTCAGTTTGGGAACCTTTTATATATAGGTCTGGATGAGGACATGAAGGAGGTCTACTGTTTAGGCTGCAAGGGGAAATACGGCCTGGCTGTAAGGGCGATTGAGAATTTCAATAGGATATTCGGTATAGATGAGCCCGTACACTTTATTAGCACGCGGCATTGTGAAGGCATGATCCCCTTTTATGTTGAGAAGCTTCGCCGGTTTTCAGTGTCGGACCGATACGTACCGAAGCTGCTGAACCGCTGGATAGCCAGGCGTTACGATAAGTGCCTGATGCTTGCGCAGAGGGCCAAACAAAGCTTAAAAGGTGTCATATGAAGATACTGGTTTATTACTGCTACGGAGGTGCCCACACCTCCGTTACTTGTGCCTCGATCCATCTGAATTATCTGCCTTGTGACCGGATACCCGCTCCGGAGGAGTTTGCCGCCCTTCCCTTCTATGACAAGATGGAACATGACAGGCTAGGCACCCCGGTCTATATGGGAAAGGATGAATATGGCTGGGATGTGTACATAATGGGCATGAAGCGGGCTAACGCAATAATAATACCGGCGATCAGGACCTATCTGAATGCCTGTGGCAGGGACCAGACGGATTTCCTGTTGGTCAATGCCCTGGTCGAGCTGCATCCCATTACATCCATAGGCGGATTTTCATCGCGTAAGCTGGGCCTGCTCTCCTTAGGCCGGCCGATGACCGTCTGGGGTATCAGGAAGAGTTATCCCAGGTTTTTGGACCTGGTTGCCCGGGTAAAAGAAAATTTACGGATGAGACATTATTGTCCTTGACTAAAGACCCTATATAAACGATAATAGTATTGATATCCGGATTAGTAGCAGGTACTAAAAACAGATGCTAAAACAGACTGACAGACAACTCGGGTATCGTAGGAGGTGGTGCTGTGGCTAAGCCGATAGTTGCTGTCGTAGGCAGGCCTAATGTTGGCAAATCCACATTTTTCAACGCGGTAGTGGGCCGGCGGCTGTCCATAGTAGAGGACACACCCGGGGTCACCAGGGATAGGATATATGCTGATGTGGACTGGCTTGATTACAGGTTTACGATGGTAGATACGGGCGGCATAGAGCCTGATAGCAGGGACGAACTCCACATCCGGGTCAGGAACCAGGCCCAGGCAGCCATTGAATCCGCTGATGTGATAGTGTTCATGGTCGATGGCAAGGAGGGGGTAACTCCTGCTGACATAGATGTTGCCAACATGCTCAGGAAGGCTGACAAGCCGGTGGTATTGGCGGTCAACAAGATCGATACGCCAGAGGAGGAAGCAGCCCTGTACGAGTTTTACAGCCTGGCTGTCGGTGACCCAGTCTCGATATCTGCTGCCCACAAAAAGGGCTTTGGAGACCTTCTGGACAGGATCGTGCAGCATATAGACAAAGCTGAGAGCGCAGATGATTATGACGATGTCATCAAGATAGCGGTGGTGGGCAAGCCCAATGCCGGTAAGTCGTCCCTGGTGAACTGCATATTGGGCGAAGAAAGGGCTATAGTAAGCGACATCCCGGGCACCACCAGGGATGCCATCGACACGCCCTTTGAAGTCAACGGCCAGCGCTATGTAATAATAGATACGGCCGGCATCCGGCGTAAAAGTAGAATTAACGAGTCCATTGAGCGCTACTCAGTCCTGAGGGCTTTAAGCGCCATCCGGCGCTGTGACGTGGCCCTGATAGTCATTGATGCAGTGGAGGAGGCGACCGAGCAGGACGAGAAAATCGCCGGGCTCGTCCATGAGGAAGGCAAGGGCGCTATCATAGTCGTAAACAAGTGGGATCTGATCGAAAAGGATACATATACGATGAATGAGTACCGCAAGCGCCTGTTTGACAAGCTGAGCTTCATGACCTATGCTCCGACCCTGTTCATCTCTGCGAAAACGGGGCAGAGGGTGCCCAGGATCCTGGAGCTGGTCAACTTTGTATACAGCCAATGCACATTCCGGATCTCCACGGGTGTGCTCAATGATTGCATAGCTGATGCGACAGCGGTCAACGAGCCCCCTTCGGATAAGGGAAGAAGGCTAAAGATTTACTATGGCACCCAGGCTTCGATAAAGCCCCCTACCTTTGTGCTTTTCGTAAATGAACCGGAGTTGATGCATTACTCGTATAAGCGCTACCTGGAGAACTACTTCAGGAAAACCTTCGGCCTGGAGGGTACGCCTATTCGGATCGTGGTAAGAGAGAGTACTCAACAAGGAGACTGAGATGGGATTATACATACTGGCAATCGTGATAGGCTACGTGTTAGGTAACTTTACCGCATCGTATATAGTAGGCAAAAAAATGAAAAACATCGATATCAGGGAGCATGGCAGCGGCAATGCAGGGGCTACCAACACATTCAGGGTACTGGGGCTAAAGGCCGGAATCATCGTATTTGTTTGCGATGTTATAAAGGGCATGGCAGCAGCCCTGATCGGCAGATGGATGACAGGCACGCTTTTAGGCGGCCTCCTGGCCGGTATGGGTGCGGTAATAGGCCATGACTGGCCTGTGGTGCTCAATTTCAAAGGCGGGAAGGGCATTGCCACGTCCTTTGGCCTGATGATCGTCCTGTTCCCGGCTATAAGCGGCATATTGTTCATATTTGGTGTGACCGTCATCCTGATCACCAGGTACGTTTCGCTGGCTTCCATAAGCGCAGCGGTTTTGTTCCCGGCCATGCTTGCCATATTTGGCCAGGATACTGAGATCATCCTTATCGGAGCGCTGCTGTCAGCCATAGCGATTCTGCGGCACAGGACAAATATAGCCAAGCTGCTAAAGGGAGAGGAAAACAGGATCAGGTTCGGCAAAAAATAAGACAGCGGAGGTTAGGCAATGTCAAAAGCTATTGCAATCATAGGGATGGGCAGCTGGGGTACGGCCCTGGCTGTACATCTGGCGAAAAAGGGCTATAACATAAAGGCCTGGGTGTATGAACCAGAAATTTATGAATCCATAAAAACGAAAAGGGAAAACCCTAAGTATCTGCCCGGGGTCGAAATACCCATGAATGTAGACCCGGTCATGGACAAGGGCGAAGCCGTAAGCAGCGCGGAGACAGTGGTACTTGCCGTGCCCTCGCAGTTTGTCAGGATGACGGCGAGATCGGTCGCGCCATTTCTAAACAAGGATCAGATTATCGTCAACGTAGCCAAGGGCTTGGAGGCAGATAGCCTGAAAAGACTTTCCGAGGTGATCAGGGAAGAGATCGGGGACAATGACATAGTGGTGCTTTCGGGACCCAGCCATGCGGAAGAGGTAGGCCGGGATATCCCGACGGTCGTGGTATGTGCATCGGGGTCCAGGGCGGCTGCGGAGAAGATCCAGGACACCTTCATGAGCCCCAATTTCAGGGTATATACCAACCCTGACGTGATAGGCGTCGAGACCGGCGGAGCCCTGAAGAACATCATAGCCCTGGCAGCCGGGATAAGCGACGGCCTGGGATACGGGGACAACACAAAGGCAGCCTTGATGACCAGGGGCATCGCCGAGATAGCCAGGTTAGGCCAGGCAATGGGAGCCTCACTTTTGACCTTTGCCGGACTGACCGGCATCGGGGATCTGATAGTCACCTGCACCAGCATGCACAGCAGGAACAGGCGTGCCGGCATCATGCTGGGCCAGGGCAAACCACTGGCTGAAACCCTCAAGGCCATCGGCATGGTGGTCGAGGGCGTAAAAACCTGCGAGGCCGCTTACAAGCTTTCGAAGAAAATGGGTATAGAGATGCCCATAACGGAGCAGCTCTATGGGATACTGTATGAAAACAAGGATCCCGCATCCGCCGTATCGGAGCTTATGATGCGAAGCAAGACCTATGAGAGCGAAGATATAATCAACAGCATACAGACCGGGTGGTTATAAAGGCATATTTTTGGCGACAACTTGTCATATTCCCTTCCCACAGTCAATATACATAAAGTATGAAAAAGCATGCTGGTCATTAGGATTTGGGGAATAAGAAGGCCCAAATCTAATTCCTAGAGGGGGAGGGAAAAGTTGATGGAGAAATTTAACCTGTACCGGGATATCGCTGAACGTACCGATGGGGATATATACATAGGAGTGGTAGGGCCGGTTCGGACAGGAAAATCCACGATGATAAAGAGCATTATGGATTTGCTGGTCCTTCCTAATATTGAAAATGAATTTGAGAGGGAACGGTCCCGGGATGAACTGCCCCAGAGCGGTTCAGGACGAACCATAATGACTACCCAGCCGAAGTTTGTTCCCAACGAAGCTGTAAGGATCGCTATCCGGGATAACGCCAACCTTAACATACGCATGGTGGATTGTGTCGGCTATATGGTCAAGGGAGCCATGGGCCACATGGAAGGGGAAGCCCTCAGGATGGTCAGGACACCATGGTATGATTATGATATACCCTTTGAGGAAGCGGCTGAATTGGGAACCAGAAAGGTCATCAAGGACCATTCCACGATCGGGCTCGTGGTAACGACTGACGGCAGCATCACTGAGATCCCCAGGTCCAGCTATGTGGAGGCTGAGGAGCGGGTCGTCAGGGAGCTCAAGGAGCTCGATAAGCCCTTTGTCGTGGTCCTGAACTCCAGGCATCCCAATGATGAAGATACGCTCAAGCTCAGGGACGCCCTTGAAGAGAAATACAACGTGCCGGTCCTGTCGCTGGATGTGCTGAACCTCACCGAGGATGATATCTATGACATCCTGAGCAATGTGCTCTTCGAGTTTCCGATCACGGAAATCAGGCTGGATGTCCCGAAATGGGTGCAAAGCCTTGATGAGGACCATTGGCTCATAGAAAGCATAGTCCAGTCCTTCAAAAAGGCTACGGCCGGCATAAGCCGTGTAAGGGAAGTGCAGGGCCTCGGAGCCCTTGTGGATGAGACCGAGTACATGGAAGCGCCGGTGATCGACAATATCGATCTTGGCAATGGCAACATAAGTGTCAGGCTGGCTGCTAAGGAAGGCCTCTTCTATAAGGTGCTTGGCGAGGAATGCGGATACGAGATCAAGGGCGACTACCAGATGATCGGGCTTATGAAGCAGCTTGCCCATGCCAAGCGTGAATATGACCGCATAGCCGACGCGCTCCGGGATGTCAGGGAGACCGGCTACGGCCTTGTGCCGCCTACCATGGAGGAGCTCACGCTGGAAGAGCCCGAGATCATCAAGCAGGGCGGCAGGTTCGGGGTGCGCCTGAGGGCGACCGCACCCTCGCTCCACCTGATCCGGGCTGACATCGAGACCGAGGTCTCACCTATAGTCGGGACTGAAAAGCAAAGCGAGGAATTGGTGAACTACCTGCTTGAAGAATTTGAAAGCGATCCGTCAAAGCTGTGGCAATCGAATATATTCGGCAAGTCGCTCCATGAGCTCGTCAAGGAAGGCTTATCCAACAAGCTGATGAGGATGCCGGAGGATGCCCAGATAAAGATCCAGGAGACCCTGCAGCGCATCATTAACGAAGGCAGCGGCGGGTTCATCTGCATCATCTTGTAGCGCCGGATATGGTAAAAGCCTGTTCAAACCTTAAGCACACCTATGCTTAGGGTTTTTGTTTTGCTTCCGCCTCCCTGCGGTAAAAGGTTTGAATATTTTATGTCAATAGAATATAATTAATGGTAGTGTACTTAAGAATAGGATAACAGGAGGATAAGGCAAATGAGCAGTAACATTGACCAGCTTACCATCAATACTATCAGGATATTGTCGGCTGAAGCCGTTGAAAAAGCCAATTCCGGCCATCCGGGCCTGCCAATGGGAGCAGCTCCCATGGCATATACCCTTTGGTCCAGGGTACTTAAACACAACCCGGCCAATCCTGCCTGGGCAGACAGGGACAGGTTCATTCTCTCGGCCGGACACGGCTCGATGCTTATATACTCACTGCTGCACTTATTTGGCTACGGCCTGACTATCGATGATCTGAAGAACTTCAGGCAATGGGACAGCAAAACCCCCGGCCATCCGGAATACGGTCATACCCCGGGCGTCGAGGTGACAACAGGCCCCCTCGGTCAGGGTATAGCCAACGCAGTCGGCATGGCAATAGCAGAAGCCCATCTGGCCGCTAAATTCAACCGCCCCGGTTACAATATAGTTGATCATTATACATACGCCTTGTCAGGTGACGGGTGCATGATGGAGGGTATCTCCGGCGAGGCTGCCTCGCTGGCAGGCACCCTGGGGCTTGGCAAGCTTATAGTGCTTTACGATTCCAACAGCATCACAATCGAGGGCAGCACCGACATAGCGTTTACCGAGGACGTAGGCAAGCGGTTCGAAGCATACGGCTGGCAGGTGCTGCACGTGGAAGATGGCAATGACGTGGAAGCTATTCACGCAAGGCTGGAGGAAGCAAAGCAGGACCTTGACAGGCCCAGCCTCATCATAATAAAGACCCAGATAGGATACGGGTGCCCGGCGAAGCAGGGCAAGGCCTCAGCCCACGGCGAGCCCCTCGGCAAGGAGAATCTGCAGTGCGCCAAGGAGTTCCTGAACTTCAACACGGAGGAGAGCTTCTTCGTGCCCAAGGAGGTCAGGGACCATATGAAGGTTCTGGCCGAGAAGGGCAGGAAAGCTGAGGAAGAGTGGAACAGGCTGTTTGAAGCCTATGAAAAGGAATATCCCGACCTGGCTGTCGAGTGGCGTGAATGGCATACACCGGGCTTAAAGGACGGTATCGCCGATATCGAGGAGATATGGGCTTTTGAAGGCAAGGCAGCCACCAGGAACTCCTCCGGTGAAGTGCTAAACCGCCTGGCCAAGTATGTCCCCAATCTGATCGGCGGGTCTGCTGACCTGGCGCCTTCGAACAAGTCCTACATGAAGAACAGAGGGGATTTTTCCAAGGCCGACCGCTCAGGCTCAAATCTGCATTTTGGCGTCAGGGAGCATGCGATGGCTGCCATAGCCAACGGCATGGCGGTCCATGGCGGACTTAAGCCCTATGTGGCAACCTTCTTCGTATTCAGCGACTACATGAAGCATTCCATGAGGCTCTCAGCCCTCATGAAGCTGCCTGTTGTATATGTGCTGACCCATGACAGTATAGGAGTAGGCGAGGACGGGCCGACCCATCAGCCCATAGAGCATCTTGCAGCCCTGCGCAGCATGCCCAACTTCACGGTGATCCGGCCTGCCGACTCAAGGGAGACCGCTGCTGCCTGGCTCCTGGCCTTATCCAGGACGGACGGCCCCACAGCCCTTGTCCTGACCAGGCAGAACCTGCCCCTGCTTGACGGGACCGGGAAGGATGCCTTCAAGGGCGCGTATATCCTGTCTGATTCGGAAAAGGAGACTCCGGACATAATCCTCCTGGCCACCGGCTCCGAGGTCCAGCTGATATTGCAGGCTAAAGCACTGCTCAAAGCGCAGGGCATAGATGCAAGAGTCGTCAGCATGCCCTCCTGGGAGATATTCGAGGAGCAGAGCGAGGCCTATAAGGAAAGCGTACTGCCGAAAGGCGTAAAAGCCCGCCTGGCCGTGGAAGCTGGCTCCTCCTTCGGATGGCACAAATACACGGGCTTTGACGGGGATATAATCTCCATTGACTGCTTCGGCGCATCGGCACCGGCAGATACCCTCTTCAAGGAGTTCGGGTTCACTGTCGAAAATGTAGTCAATAAGGCTCTTGAGGTAGTCAATAGGAACAAGTGAATGCCTGATTGCATGAGACGTAAACCGACATGATCGGCGACTGGCCTGGCTGAATCAGGCAGTAAACCAAAAACAGCAATTGAAAATTAACTTAGCAAAAACAAATGAGCATGAGAAAAGCCGGGTTGCCCGGCTTTTTTCATTTACAGATATATGCTGGATACATACTGTATAACTGAGTGCTGATCCGTATTGACTGTAATGCAGTATCATATCCTTATAAACTCCGGTTCCATGCCGGTGAAGGCTGTAATGTAGCTGAAGCCGCAGTCCTTGATGAGCTCCAGGGCGGTGCGGTTCTCGTATCCGACATGTTCGGCATAATGGGCATCGGATCCTATTGTTATTATCTCTCCTCCCAGGTCGCGGTAGAGCCTGATGATATATGGGTGTGGCAGTGGCAGACGGGAGATATGCCTGCAGCCTGAGGTATTGACCTCGATCCCCTTATTTTTTTCTATAAGCAGCTTCAGTATGGCCTCCACGATATCCAGGCCGATCTTGTGGTCGGTTTCGTCATATTCAAAGGGGGAGTACCTTCTGACAAGGTCCAGGTGGCCTAGGACATTGAAGTCATCAAATCCGGGGAGAATGCTGTATATGGTCCTGTAATAGTCGATATAGCTTTGCTCCTTGGTCCTGTTTTCAAAGTATTCCGGATAGTAGGGGTCTATGCCGTCCACGATATGAAAGGACGCGATGACAAAATCAAAGGCATGGCTCCTGACATATTCAGAGGCCTGCCTTAGGTTATGGGGCTGCATGCCCAGCTCTACGCCTGTTTTTACTTTTACCTGACCGCTATACTTCTTGCGGAGCCTTTCAATATCAGCAAAGTACTTCACCATATCCTCTATTTCAAAGGGATGGTCACGGTCCGGCCATTCGATCTCCATATGGTCGGTAAAGGCCATTTCGGCAAGGCCGAATCCCGCTGCAGCGGCGCAGGCGGCTTCCATGGACATTTTCCCGTCTTCAGAGTAAAGGGAATGAACGTGGTAGTCTATCAAAACCGTCACCTCTGGTCAGTATTTAGCTTTACGCTTCATGTGCTATTCTACTACCGCTGCCTGCTAAGGTCAATTATACAAATTTTCATCTTTTGTGGTTGACTTATTAAAACACATATAATATAATCATATTTGTCGCGAAACTAAGAGCGCATGGGAGCATAGCTCAGCTGGGAGAGCACCTGCCTTACAAGCAGGGGGTCATAGGTTCGAGCCCTATTGTTCCCACCAACGCGGCCCGGTAGTTCAGTTGGTTAGAATGCCAGCCTGTCACGCTGGAGGTCGACGGTTCGAGCCCGTTCCGGGTCGCCATTTTTGCCTCGGTAGCTCAGTTGGTAGAGCAGTGGACTGAAAATCCACGTGTCGGTGGTTCGATTCCGCCCCGAGGCACCACCTAAAACACCATTTAAATTTGTGCTTTACAACTATAAACAGCCTGGCACAATTTTATAAAATAGAACCAATAAGCGGGAGTGGCTCAGTGGTAGAGCGTCGCCTTGCCAAGGCGAATGTCGCGGGTTCGAATCCCGTCTTCCGCTCCATTTTTTGAGGCGGCATAGCCAAGTGGTAAGGCAGAGGACTGCAAATCCTTCATCCCCAGTTCAAATCTGGGTGCCGCCTCCATTTTTATTAACCGAATAAGCCGGAGTGGCGGAACTGGCAGACGCACAGGACTTAAAATCCTGCGGTTTGGATAAAACCGTACCGGTTCGACCCCGGTCTCCGGCACCAGATGTTAGGGTTTTCAGCGATTTCACTGGACCCGTTTTTTATTTTAAACACGTCTGTGCACCTTCCTGTCATCGTTTATATATTTCTATATATACTTCATCAAAATTTATCCGCGCTTTTCCGTCCTCATAAAGGGCTTCCTGACATACTATAAAATATAGACCTATTCAACCTTGTGTATAGGCGGATATGCATATGACAGGATCTATAGAAGTATAGAGGCAGAAAGATATAAAGATCCCGCCTATCGAATTATTGATCCAATGGCAGAAGCAGACAAGGAGGTGTAAGGTTGAAATACGGGATAGATGTCTCTTCGTGGCAGGGAAAGATCGACTGGAGCAAAGTCAAAAAAGCCGGGATCGAATTTGCGATCCTGAGGGCTGGCTTTGGTTGGGGGAAAGACAATACAGACACACGCTTCGAAGAATATTACGCCGGTGCCAGACTGGCGGGTATTCCTGTCGGGGCTTATCATTATTCCTATGCCGTTAGTGTAAGCGAGGCTAAAAAGGAGGCTGAAGCATTCCTCAGCCGGCTAAAGGGAAAGCAGTTTGAGTATCCGGTGTACTATGACCAGGAGTCCGACCAGCAAGCCGGTCTTAGCAAGGGCCTGCTGACTGAGATCGCAGATACCTTCCTTGGCATCGTCCAATCCAATGGCTATTATGTAGGCTTGTATTCCAATAGATACTGGCTGGACAACAAGCTTGACAAGAATTATCTACTCAAAAAATATGACCTGTGGCTGGCCTTGTATACGTCGAGCAGAAAACCTGATACTGACAGAAGGAATGAATGCGGTATGTGGCAATACACCAATAAGGGCCAAATACCCGGGATAATCAGCGATGTTGATCTAAATGTCGCTTATAAGGACTATCCGGCCATCATTAAACAACGCAAACTCAATGGATTTAAGGAAGAGAGGGAGGATACTGTGTTTTTGAGAGTCATTCGCTTTGGTGATTCCGGCGAAGATGTCGGTCAGGTTCAACGTTTTCTAAAAAACAGAGGCCTGTATACAGGCCCCATTGACAATAAATTTGGCCCCGGCCAGGGCTTCCTGAATGCAGTAAAGGCCTTTCAAAAGGCTGAAAACCTGGAGGTCGACGGTATAATCGGACCGAAGACCCAGGCCCGGATCGTAGAATTATTGCTACAGGATCAGGAAAACAACATCAAGAATACGGCTAAATTGACAAAGGCCAAAGAACTGGCTGATCAAATCAAGAA
>JAKORJ010000230.1 GCA_029777885.1 Bacillota bacterium
GTATATAATGAAAAGGGCTTTATACTGCTCGGCGTGTCTTCCCTGTCCGAAGCCCTTGAGGCGGCCTTGCGCAGGTAAGGCCTACCTCAGGCCGTATACGCCGAGGGTATCCATTTTTTCCTCTTCGTTTTCAAGCACATCATCAAGCCTGATATCAAGCACATTAGCCAGGCTGGCCATGAAAAACAGCTGGTTGCCCAGTTCCTTTTCGATGACGTCGCGGCAGTGGTCGCAAAGACAGCCGCTCAAATGGGAGTCCATGTACGCTTTGAGCCCGGACAGTGAAGTGTCCTCGGGTATCTCCTGTTTTTTTGCGTGTATCTCAACGCAGCCACAGCTTGTGACTGCCTTGGCTACAGCCCTGTTGACCCGGGATGCTGCCTCCTGGTATTTTGTCATGATGTCGAGCAGGCTACGGTGACGAAGCAGATGTCTGTCGACCATGCTTTGAAAATCCTTGAATTCCTTGTATCCCATTGTTACATCTCCCTTATTCGCTTGATGGCTTTAATATAATTATGATGGGTATTTCTGCATTTGTCAACGAATTGTGCCATATCTGCCGCCGGATTTCAGCGGGACCGGGCTTTTATCAATTTTGCCGTTTCTAATTGACAAGGAACTTGTCCTTGTGTTAGAATAATCGTTTACTTGACGATTGCCTTGTTTCCTGCTATAATATATTTATATTTGGTGAAGGAGGCATCGTTAATGTTCGAGATAGGAGACAAGGTGGTCTACCCCATGCACGGTGCCGGAATAATTGAAGGGATTGAGGTCAGGGAGATCCTGGGCGAGACTCAGCAGTACTATGTTTTGAACTTCCCCATAGGCTGCATGAAGGTCATGATACCGACTAAAAGCGTCGAGGAGCTGGGAGTGCGTCAGGTCATTTCGAACGCTGAGTTTGGCAGGGTAATGGATGTATTGCGCAACAGTAGCACATCCCTCCCGGACAACTGGAATAAAAGGTATAGGATCAATCTTGACAAGATCAAGAGTGGTGATATATACGAGGTGGCTGATGTCGTACGCGATCTGATGATCAGGGAGCGCGACAAGGGACTATCGACCGCAGAGCGAAAGATGCTCAACAATGCCAGGCAGATCCTGATCAGTGAGCTGGTTTTGTCTACTTCGTCCGATGAAGAAGAGATAGCTTCACTGATAGACAAAGCGGCCCTGGGTGAAGGCGGCGAATAGGCCATAGCAGAATAATGACGGCGCGCAAAGGCGTCGTTTTTTGTTAACATATTGTAAACAATTTTTCTTACTATATATTCCTTATAAATATTTGGTATAATGACTATAATAGACTTAAGGAGGTGAAGGAATGCTGAAGAGACTGGTTCGCGGGCTGCTCACCCTTATGGGAGCCGGTATGGGTATAGGTATAGCTCTTGCAATCAACTTCATACTGGACGAATTCGATCTTTATATCTTTCCACAGAATCAAAAGCTGCTATTGACGATTATCTGCGGTTTGCTGATGGCAATCGTTTTTTTCATATCTTCATACAGGATCATGAAGGGTACGTATGCATTTTTAAAATGGGCGGAAGGCAAGCTATCGGAAGTACCGATGCATGATATATTCTTCGGCTCTATAGGCCTGATCGTAGGCTTGGTCATCGCATTTCTGATCAGCGATCCCTTCAGGAACATAGGGCTCACATGGGTCTCGATCACACTGACTGCAGGCGTATATCTGCTCTTTGGATATCTTGGTATTAACATAGCGGTCAAAAGGCGCGAGGAGCTGGCCAATCTCCTGCTGTTCAGAAGGCAGCCGAGAGAAAAGGCAGGCAAGCGCGATGCCAGGATACCCAAGGTTTTGGATACGAGCGTCATTATAGACGGCAGGATATTTGACATATGCAAGACGGGGTTTATCGAAGGTCCAATAGTCATACCGTCCTTCGTGCTCGAGGAGCTTCGCCATATAGCGGATTCCTCCGATCCGCTCAAGCGCAACCGGGGACGGCGCGGGCTCGATGTGCTCAACCGTATCCAGAAAGAGCTTGACATTGAGGTCGAGATTTATGAAGACAATATGGATGATGTCAACGAGGTGGACAGCAAGCTGCTGAAGCTGGGACAGATGCTCAACGCGAAGGTCGTGACCAATGACTTCAACCTGAACAAGGTGGCCGAGCTGCAGGGGGTCCCGGTACTCAACATAAATGACCTGGCCAATGCGGTCAAGCCTATAGTGCTTCCGGGCGAGGAGATGGAAGTGCAGGTCATAAAGGACGGCAAGGAAACCGGTCAGGGCGTTGCATACCTGGACGACGGAACCATGATAGTGGTCGACGGCGGCAAGAAGCACGTGGGCGAGACCATTGAAGTGCTTGTCACCAGCGTGCTGCAAACCTCCGCAGGTCGCATGATATTCGCAAAGCCAAAGGAACTGGACAAGATAGTCTCGTAAAGAGATCATGCAAAGAAATCATACTGATGATGATTTTTATAAACAAAGGCTGGATGTTTATCTCCGGCCTTTATAAAATTAAGGGGAGAATTTTATAGCTTAATAGGGGGCGGCCATGGAATCAAAGGTATATGCCATAATACCTGCGGCGGGCACCGGCAGGCGGATGGGTGGCAGCATATTGAAACAGTATATAATGCTCGGGGACAAGCCCGTGCTTGCCCATACCCTCAGTGCCTTTGACAGGGCTGAGTCTGTAGACTGCATCGTACTCGCCGTATCGCTGGATGAAAGGGAATATATAGAAAAGGAGATAGTCAAGAGGTACGGCATAAAAAAACCCGTTACCTATACTCCCGGGGGCAGGGAACGCCAGGAGTCGGTCAAAAACGCCCTAGAAGCCATAGAGGATTGCGATATAGTCGTGGTCCACGATGGTGTCAGGCCTCTTGTGGTGCCCGGGGTCATAGAAGGGGCGATACAGGAAGCAAGGCGGTATGGCGCTGCAGTCGCTGGCATGCCGGTCAAGGACACCATAAAGGTCGTCAGCCCGGCGGGCTTTGCCGTCAATACGCCCGACAGGACCAGGCTCTGGCAGATACAGACACCCCAGGCTTTTCAGCTTAGGCTTTTGAAGGAGGCCCACAAGAGGGCGGCAGAGGATGGCTTTTTGGGCACGGATGACAGCTCCCTGGTCGAGCGGCTGGGGCACCCGGTCAAGCTCATCGAAGGTGGATATGGCAATATAAAGATCACGACGCCGGAGGATGTAGACCTGGCGCTTTATATGATGAAATTATATGATGAAAAACAGGGGGATCATGACATGAGGATAGGTATGGGCTATGATGTCCACAGGCTGGTAGAAGGCAGGCAGCTTATTATAGGCGGGGTCGACATCCCTTATGAAAAAGGGCTCCTGGGACACTCCGACGCAGATGTGCTTATCCATGCGATAATGGACGCACTTCTAGGCGCTGCCGCCCTGGGCGATATCGGAAAGCATTTCCCCGACACCGATGAACGGTACAGGGGCATATCCAGCATGAGCCTGCTGGAGCATGTATATAAGCTGCTAAAGGATAGAAACTACAGAGTAGTGAACATAGATGCGACTATAATTGCACAGAGGCCGAAAATGCTGCCCCATATCCCTGGAATGCGGGAAAGGATAGCATCAGTGCTGGAGCTTGATGAGGACAGGGTGAACATCAAGGCCACCACGACCGAAGGGCTGGGCTTCACAGGCAGGGGGGAGGGCATAGCAGCCCAGGCCGTTGTGCTGATCGAATAAGGAGGATAAGCTTGAAGAGGATTCTGTCCGTCATACTTTCGTTTCTCTTTGCCATGGGAGCTGTATCAAGTGTATTTGCCGACAGCAGGGACGTCGTAAGCCTGGGCGCTAACCTGACTGAAAGCCAGAAGCAGGATATGCTGGACCTCTTTGGGGTCGATGAGACCCAGGCTGAAATCATCGAGGTTACCAACGAAGAGGAGCGCGAGTACCTGGAGGGGCTGGTGTCAGAGGAGAAGATCGGCACCAGGGCGATCTCATCGGCATATGTCAGGATACTGGAGGAGGGCAGGGGCATAGAGGTTGAGACCCACAATATTACCTGGGTCACAAAGGAAATGTATGCGAATGCCATGGTCACAGCCGGCCTGGAAAATGCCAGGGCAGTGGTCGCGGCCCCTTTCAAGGTGTCCGGTACCGCAGCCCTGACCGGTATCATGAAGGCCTTTGAAAAAGCGACCGGCGAAAAGCTAACAAAGGAAGCAAAGGACGCTGCTAGCGAGGAACTTGTCACATCAGGCGAGCTTGGCGAAGAGATAGGCAAGGACAAGGCCGCTGCCCTCATCAAGAAAATCAAGGAGCGGATCATCGCCGAAAAAATCACCGACAGAGATGATATCCGCCGCCTGATCATTGAGATAGCCGCCGACCTGGATATAAAGCTTAGCCAGGAGAGCTTAAACAAGCTGGCAGACCTGATGGAGAAGATCGGAAAGCTGGACCTGGATGTGAACAAGCTGACAGACCAGCTTGAAAAATTCAGCGGCCACCTGGACGATATACGCAAGGTCGTCAACGAAAACAAGGGCCTGCTGCAGCGGATACTTGAGGCGATCCAGAGCTTCTTCCGGTGGCTGGCGAGGCTGTTCCGCAGCTGAAAAAACAGGCTGCTCAATCGTAACTAGCGAAGGCCGACAGGCTAGATCCCGGCCACGGGAGTGCGCGGGGCCGTCCGGATTTCAGCCTGAGCCGTTGACATTATTGCTAGGTTTGTAATATAATAATCTAAAGTTAATTACTCGGAATTATTAAAGGCGATGAGCAGGAAGAGTATGCATAAAACGGCACCAGAGAGGAGCATTCACCGGCTGAAAGATGCTCCGGCATTGTTTTTATGCAGAAAGTGCGCCTGGGAGCTGCCGGCCTGAAGGCAAGTAAGGCCGGACGGTTTTTGCACCGTTACATGCGGCAAAGTCGGGCATTTTCATGCCAAAAAGAGTGGAACCGCGGAGCCTTCGTCTCTTACATCAGAGCGAAGGTTATTTTATTATTTAAGTGTTTATCTATATAAAAACTCACTTAAAGTTGGAGGAAGAGATGTTCAGGCGTTTAAGACAGGACATAAGGGCGGTACTGGAACGTGACCCTGCGGCAAGGAACGCCCTGGAGGTGATCCTGTGCTATCCGGGCTTCCATGCGCTCTGGATGCACCGCGTCGCCCACTGGTTTTACAGGCACAGGCTGAAGCTTGTCGCAAGGCTTATATCACAATTCAACAGATTTCTAACAGGGATCGAGATACACCCCGGCGCAAAGATCGGAAACGGGGTCTTCATCGACCACGGCATGGGCATAGTCATAGGGGAGACGGCTGAGATAGGGGACAACGTGACCATATACCAGGGCGTGACCCTGGGCGGGACAGGCAAGGAGACAGGCAAGCGGCACCCCACGATCGGCAACAACGTGGTCCTAAGCTGCGGATCTATGGTGTTAGGGCCCTTCAGGGTCGGGGACAATACTAAAATAGGTGCAGGCTCGGTGGTGCTCAAGGAGATCCCGGACAACTGTACTGTTGTCGGGATCCCCGGCAGGATAGTCAAACGGGACAATAAGCGGGTATTGGACCCGGAAAATATCGATCTTGACCATACGGCCCTGCCGGATCCGGTGAACGATGCCCTGAGAAGGCTCACGATCAGGCTTTTGGAACTGGAGAAAAAGGTTGAGGAACTGGAGGCGAGGATAAACGATGAAGCTGTATAACACGCTGACAAGAAACAAGGAGGAGTTTGTGCCCCTGGTGCCCGGGGAGGTCAGGATGTATTCATGCGGGCCTACGGTGTACAACTATTTTCATATCGGCAATGCCCGGCCCTTCATCATATTTGATGTGTTCAGGAGGTACATGGAGTACAAGGGCTACAAGGTCACCTTTGTTCAGAACTTTACCGATATCGATGACAAGATGATAAACAGGGCAAATGAAGAAGGCATCACCGTAAAGGAGCTTGCCGACAGGTTTATAGAGGAGTATTTCAAGGATGCCGATGCCCTCGGCATAAAACGGGCCACCGTCCATCCCAGGGCTACCGAGCATATAGAGGACATCATCAGGTTTATAGAAAGGCTAATTGAAAAGGGTTTGGCTTACGTAGTCGGAGGTGATGTTTACTACAACACCACCGCCTTCGAATCCTACGGCAAGCTCTCCGGCCAGAGCCTGGAGGACCTGGAGCTGGGCGCCCGTGTCGAGATCAACGAGGACAAGAAAAATCCCATGGACTTTGCCCTGTGGAAGAGCCAGAAGCCCGGCGAGCCCGCATGGGATAGCCCATGGGGCATGGGACGTCCCGGCTGGCACATAGAATGCTCCGTCATGGCTACGAAGTACCTGGGTGAAACCATAGACATCCACTCGGGCGGCCAGGACCTCATATTTCCCCACCATGAAAACGAGATAGCCCAGAGCGAAGGGGCATCGGGCAAGCCCTTCGCGAGGTATTGGCTCCACAACGGCTATATAAATGTTGACAACAGGAAAATGTCCAAGTCCCTGGGGAACTTCTTCACGGTCAGGGATATCTCAAAGCA
>JAKORJ010000231.1 GCA_029777885.1 Bacillota bacterium
ACGCGTGGCATTGGGTTAGCCATGGCGCTTGAATTTCTGCAGGCCGGATGTAATGTTACCTTGTCAGGCAGAGGAGAAGCTTTGCCGGATGCAGCGCTTGATAAGCTGTCACCCTATAAGGGCAAGTATATTTATGTAAAGTGCAATGTCCAGGATAAAGCAAGCCTGCAAAACCTTTGGGATGCCTCCTTGAAGCGATGGGGCAGAGTCGACATATGGATCAACAATGCAGGGCAGAACGTGCCACATATGTTTTCATGGGAGACAGGCGAGGCTTATACCAAAAATGTCATCAGGACCAATATCATCGGGATGATATACGGTTCTCAAATCGCTGCTGCGGGGATGCTGAAGCAGGGCCACGGTGCGATATACAGCATGGAGGGCCTGGGATCTAACAACATGATACAGCCTAAGACCATCCTATACGGTACCACAAAATGTGCACTGTCCTACTTTATGAAGGGACTGGCCAAAGAGCTTGAGGGCACCGGCATCATAGCCGGCCGGTTGTCACCCGGGATGATGCTTACCGATTTCATCACAAAAACACCGGATGGAGAAGAGTCGGAAGTCATATCGGATGAAAGGTTTAAGAAGATATTCAACATATTGGCAGACAGGCCTGAAACAGTTGCAAAGTTTTTTGTACCCAGGATACTTAGCAACACGAAAAATAACGTACAGATAAAATGGTTGACAAACACGAAGGCCGCATGGCGCTTTATGACAGCAGGCTTTCGTAAAGGCAGATTGATTTAGCTTTACTGAGTTCTATGTGTATTTTCGAATGTCTATATTTGTTAGAGGAGAGCTGCCCATGAAAGCAGTCCAGTCCAGTCCGTCGCCCTTGTTCACCCCCATTCCCATCAATGACATCTATAATAAAAATATAAGCAGGCTGACTGCTGGAGACTGCGCGGAACAGGTCCTGGAGTGCAGGGATCATTTCAGTATCGCCTGCCATGGATTATGACAACCCGAGCTGGGAAACCAGCTATAACAACAAGCAGCCCAGGGTGGTAAGGCAAGCCCTGCTGGTAGAATACACATCTCATCCTGACGCTTGCTTGTATATCGGGGCAGGAGAAAAAATATCGATCCCATTAAGGCACCTGGAGGAAAAAGAGCAGGCAGCGCAAGGCTTTGCTGTACTCCCTGTTGCAGATGCTCGAAGGCCGGTGACTGTCAGGATATTGGACAAAAGGACCGGGCAGCCGGTAGCTGCGAAGATCCATATCCACGGCGAGGCAGGAGAATACCTGGCGCCGGTAAACAGGCACCGGATACCCAATCCATTCTGGTTCGAAGACTACAGCGTTGATATCGTGCATGGATATCATTTCACCACCTATATAAACGGCATAGCGCATTACAGGCTGCCTCTGGGCAAGGTGTATGTAGAAGTATCCAAGGGCTTTGAAATAAAGCCTGTGCGCAAGGTATTTGAAATCGATGACCGTACCGAAGAGATAGTGATCGAGTTGGAGCATGTGCTGCCCTGGCGGACAAAAGGCTGGGTCACCGCTGACACCCATGTCCATTTTCTTTCGCCCCAGTCAGCCTTGCTTGAGGGAGAAGCCGAAGGGGTCAATGTTGATGAAACTTGTAGTCTATAATGATGATGGTGATATATACAGCACCTTTGAAAGAACCGTCCTTGAGTTTGATAAGGTAACTGAAGATGATGTTAAGCTGCCTGATTGATCAGGCTCTTTTTTTTAGAGTCATCTGTTACTTCCATCCAGGATCAATATACAATCCTCCCATGCAGGCGGGCAGGTAAACCTGTGACTGCCTTTTGCTGAAAAGCTGCCTGCATTGATCGTGTCGAGGCTTCCCGGGTCAACAAAGACAGCGCTTACACTTTGAGCGCGAGTTAACTTGTCCAAATTGACGGTAAATTCAGCCGGCCTGCTTGAATAGATCATCAGAAAGTCACCGGATATACTCCGCAGGGCGGCATATTCAGGATCGGTGCCGGGATCCTCTGCAAATACTGATTGGTCGGGGACAAGCTCCCACCACTTTAGTGATACAAACAACTTTTTAAGCAATGCCATGTGTTGAGCTCCGGGTGCGTCTAACGAGGATCTCCATGTTGGCGGTACCCGCCAGCTGTCATTGTGGCCGTAGCTTACATGTCCGCCTGCAAATAGGCCAAGGTAGGCCTGCTTGCGAACCAGGTAAGGCGTAACCTCAAATCCGTATTCAGGCCCGGCCTCATACGCGCCTTCAGCAAAAACGACCGGCTTTGGAGGAGTGCGTCCATAATCATCCGAAACTGCCTTGTATATAAGGTTTATATTCGAAAATGTCTGTATGCAGTTAAAATCCAGCCATTTCTCATTATGGCTGATGCCAGAGGTGGCGACGGGACAAGCTGGGTCAGGATGGCACGATATAAGGTGTGACCCATTATCTCCTTCCCTCAGGCCGGCTGCCAATTCCCGCATGATCTCAAGGTTATCTCCCTCAGGGATAAAATAGGATGCTATCCATATAATGTTTGGATATATGCCAAATTGGGCACTGATCCATTTGCCATAGGAGCGTGCATTAGCCTTGTTAGCCAGCCTGAATGCCGGATGATCCAGGCCGATGGCGAGCGTGATGCCGTGTTCCAAGGCTTTATTTATAATAGCATTGGCATGCCTGAAATAAGCTTCATTTGGTGAAGAAAGGTCATTATTATGGAATGCCTCGCCTATGACTGAATCTCCTTGTACGCCATTCCAAAAGCCGTGCAGCATCACCTGCAGCACCGAAAATCCCTTGTTTTTCCGGTCTACAATAATATCCTCCGCTTCCTTAAGCGTATGGCAGCGGAAGAGATTCCACTGGGTATCGCCAAGCCAGAATACAGGTGTTCCGTACTGGTTCAAAAAATACCTGCCGTTTGAAGAGACCTTGGTAATAAACTCACTCATGTTTTGCCACCTCATGGATATTTATCTGGATCCACCTCTGCATTTATCGTACAGCATATATGTAATGATTGCCATATACAAATCAAGTAGAGGCAAATGTTATTTGCAGTATAATTCATAATCAGGATATAATATGGTTGGGATAACTAATGATTACATTTTATTACTCCGGGGTTGAGGTATTATTTCTTGAATACAATCGCAGTCATGCTGTCTGGAAAGGAGTATCGATTTGGAGGAAACGGTCGTAGTCGTTGGCCTGGTCAGAGATGAACTCAGGGATTTCATACTGGACCAGTGGAAAACTGTAGAAGAGAAGTACAATTCAAAAGCAGTCTGGACTTTGGGGCATCCTCACATTAGCTTTCAGGGCGGCCACACCTCTGATATGGATGGCTTGGAATGCCAGCTTTCACAACTATGCTCAAGGATCGCGCCCTTTGAAGTCGTTACCGATGGGTTCGGGTTCTTTGACCGGCCTTCAAATGTTGCCTTCGTTAATGTCGTCAAAACCGATGAGCTGATAAAGGTAAACAGTGAAATCAACGAAGCCCTTAAACAAAACTGCAGGATGGTGTTCAAATACTATACGCCCGACATATGGATACCGCATATAACAATAGCTTTGGACGATATTTCGGACGAGGATTTCAAGCAACTGAAAAAGTCCCTTGAAGGCTTGCATCCGGTATACAGGCAGGTCATTCCCGAACTGCACCTTATCAGAAAAGCCGGTCATGATAAATGGGAAATAGTCAGGAGCTTTAAGTGCGAAGGAAATGCTGATATAAGGTAATAAGTCATATTATTTTTTTACAATAAATAGATAGGGAAGTGAGCCATTGATTGAATTCAAAAAGTATTTGACCAAACCAGAATTATACGCCCCAGGTACGAACAACTTTTGGGATGATGAGCATATATCCAAGGGACTGCTGGAGGCTCATCTGGATCCTGACTTGGAGGCGGCGACCCGAAAGCATGGATTTCTCGACAGGTCGGTAGACTGGATCTCAGAAATCGCACCACCGTCCCAATACAGGTTTTTGCTTGATCTGGGCTGCGGCCCCGGTCTATATGCCGAGCGGTTCAGCAGGGCAGGTTACATTGTAACGGGAGTGGACATTTCCAGGCGTTCCATAGCGTATGCGAGAGCCCAGTCGCTGCGAAACGGCAGCAGGATCGAGTACCTCTGCCAAGATTACCTGACAATAGACTATGTGGAGCGGTTCGATGTCATCACATTGATTTATTGTGATTATGGGGTACTGTCAAGAAAGGACAGGATCGTTTTGCTGGAGAAGGTATACCAGGCATTGAAGCCCGGTGGAAAATTCATCTTTGATGTATTTACTCCCCTAATGCGAAAGAAGGAAAGCCGGTCATGGCATTTCAGCGAAGAGGGCGGGTTTTGGAGCGAAAAGCCGTATCTTTGCCTGGAAGCCGTTTATCAATATGATGATGAAGATAGTACGGAATTGAGACGGTATATAGTGATAACCGAGGATGCTGTGAAATGCTATAACATATGGGACCACTTCTTTACCAAGGAAGGGCTCGTATCTGACGCCCGGGACATAGGCTTCAGCGCAT
>JAKORJ010000232.1 GCA_029777885.1 Bacillota bacterium
CATTGAGGTAAGGACCGCATACCAGGTTTGTATCCATGGACAGCCTGCCTGTAATGACACCTACATGCTCGGATGTACCGGTCATGTCGAAGCATTGTCCCTCATCATATATACCCATGCCGAGAAGAGAGGCAAAAAAATCATTGCAGCCTATGAATACCGGGATCCCGTCCTTCAGCCCAAACTTTCGCGCGTTGCCGGCTGTAAGGTGTCCGGGAGCCTCATCCGGCCTGTATAGAGGAGGAAGCTTGCTTTTGGGCAGCCCCAGCTCCTTCAGGAAGTCCTCATGGAAGCTGCAGTCGTCCAGATTGGCCAGACCCCGCCAGCTGTATGGATCGGAGGCAAACAAGCCCGTTAGCTTGTAATATATATAATCCTTGGGTGCAAGCACCAGTTCCGTTTTATCCCATTCGCCGGCAAGGTGGTCCCTGAACCACAGCATTCGCGGGATGGGGTAGGAAACAAGGCTGGGGTGAGGCATGGAAATATGCCTTATAAAATATTCACTGCAAAAACGCGATCTGACGGCATCGAGCTGCTCCTGCCCCCCGCTATCCCTCCAGCTCACCGCTGTAAGTTCTTCTTCCTTCCTACCGGGGTCGAACAGGACATAGGTACCGACCTGTCCGTCCAAAGCAATTGCAGCAGCCTGCTTCAGGTCTGTTTGGGTCGAAAGCTCCTGAAGCGCTTTGCAAAACGCATCCCACCAGGAAACAGGACCCGGACCACCGTTCTTCTCTTGAACGGAGGAGTAGGACGCCGATGTCCGTGCGATAATCCCGTTTCTGTCGGTACAGACAGCTTTTATGGAAGATGTTCCCAGATCGATGCCGATAATAAAATCCTTCATAATGACCGCCTATGTTCAGAATGTAAATACAGCCTTCACAAAGCCCTCAGGACGTTTCCTCGCCAATTCCAGGGCCTTCGGGTAATCCTCCAATGACATGAAATGGGTAGCAAGGATTTCGGTATTGATAAGCCCGTCCTTAAGCAAGTCGATTGCGGTGTGTATATAGTTCCAGTTGTTGCCCGCACCGATGACCTTCAGGTTGTTTATATGCACGTCGTCCATGTGGATGGACATGTCCTTGTCCCTGCCATACCCGGCGAGGACTACCCTTCCGCCCTTTTTGGCAAGCTTCATGGAAGTCCTGATGCAGTTCTCCATGCCGGTGGCCTCAAAAACGACGTCTGCCAGGCCTTGCTGCTTTTCCTTCACAAATGCCTGAAGGTCACTGCCGTCGGATGCCAGCACTGCGTATGCACCCAGCTTTTCAGCAAAGCTAAGCCTTTTCTCCGAAAGTGCCGTCACGATTATCCTTCTGGCACCTGCCGCTTTTGCTGCAGCCAGTATGTTCAGCCCAATGGAACCTGCGCCTATTATTACCGCCGTTTCACCCAGCCTTAGCCCGGCTTTGTCTATGGCGCCCAAGCCTACACACAATGGCTCTATCAGAGCTCCCTGCACAAAGGATATGCATTCCGGCAGCTCACACAAGCCATATACCGGCACAGCAAGGTATTCCGCATAAGCTCCGTCGGCCTTGAAGCCTATTTCCCTGAAGCTGCTGCAGTTTCTCCACCTGCCGGATCGGCACTCATGGCAGGTAAGGCAGACGATATCATTGCTCGCTACCACCCTTTTGCCCACCCATGCGCTGTCCCCGGGGCTTGCGACCTCTTCCACAATACCGCTCCACTCATGCCCGGGTGTTATGGGGTAATAGGCGCTGATATTGCCATCGATCAATTCCAGGTCGGTAGCGCATACAGCCGATGCCTTCACCCTGACCAGTGCCCAGCCCGGCTCCAGCTTCGGCTTATCGATATCCGCAAGCCTGAGCGCTCCCGGTCTTTCAACGATTACTGCTTTCATCTCGATTACCTCCGCTCGGATATGTATTAAACCCGGTCATTGCCTACCTGTACCCATTTCTCACGAAATCCACCAATGCTGCGACATTATCGAGCTTCGCGTCTGTCGGGAC
>JAKORJ010000233.1 GCA_029777885.1 Bacillota bacterium
AGAACCTTCAGATAGCCCAAAAATTTGGATGTTTTGGTTAATAAGCTTAAGGGGTGATTTATTGCATGGTGCATCCAGTTAAGTTGGGAAACAGGACCAGGATGAGCTATTCAAAGATCGATGAGGTCCTGGAAATGCCGAACCTCATCGAGGTACAAAAGAACTCGTACAACTGGTTCCTGACACAAGGATTAAGGGAGGTTTTCGATGACATATCCCCGATAACGGATTACACTGAAAACCTTGTCCTCGAGTTTGTAGACTATTATTTGGAGGACAACCCCAAGTATCCCGTTGAAGAGTGCAAGGACAGGGATGCTACATACTCCGCGTCGCTCAAAGTCAAGGTCCGTCTTATAAACCGCGAGACCGGCGAGGTCAAGGAACAGGAAGTTTTCATGGGGGATTTCCCCCTTATGACAGAGCAGGGCACCTTTATCATAAACGGTGCTGAGCGTGTCATAGTCAGCCAGCTGGTCAGGTCGCCGGGTGTTTATTATGCCGAGACCATCGACAAGACAGGCAAGAAGCTGTATTCTGCTACGGTCATACCCAACAGAGGTGCCTGGATCGAATACGAGACCGATTCCAGCGATGTCGTATATGTCCGCGTCGACCGCACGAGGAAGCTGCCTGTCACGGTACTCCTGAGGGCTTTAGGGTTTGGCACCGATACGGAGATCAAGGAACTGCTCGGTGAAGACGAGCGGCTGCTGGCTACCCTCGATGCAGACAGCACCAATTCCAGGGAGGAGGGCCTGCTTGAAATATACAGGCGTTTGAGGCCCGGCGAGCCGCCCACGGTGGAAAGCGCCAGCCAACTATTGAGCTCTATGTTTTTTGACCCGAAGCGTTATGACCTGGCCAAGGTTGGCCGTTATAAATTCAACAAAAAGCTGTCACTGGCAGGCAGAATATACAACCGGATCGCTTCAGCTACAATAGCGGATCCTGAAACAGGTGAGATTTATGTTAGCGCCGGCGAACGAATCACCAGGGAAATGGCTGAAACCATCCAGAACGCCGGCATCAATCATGTTTACCTGGAGCTTGAAGGCGGCAAGGTAGTTAAGATAGTCGGCAACAACTTTGTGGATGCCAGAAGGTTCCTGGATTTCGACCCTTCAGAGGCCGGCATCTACGAAAAGGTCCATTACCCCACATTGATGGAGATACTGGATGCGCATAGAAATGCTGAAAGCTTCGATGAATTGAAGCAGGCTCTTAAGAGCAATATCGACAAGCTTATACCAAAGCATATAGTCATGGATGACATAATAGCCTCAATCAACTACAACCTGCACCTCGTCAACGGCATAGGCAGCATAGACGATATCGACCATCTGGGCAACCGGAGGTTGCGGTCGGTGGGCGAGCTTTTGCAGAACCAGTTCAGGATAGGCTTGTCCAGGATGGAGCGCGTGGTCAAGGAGAGGATGACGATCCAGGACATTGACGTCGTTACTCCCCAGGCCCTTATCAATATCCGTCCGGTCACGGCTGCCATGAAGGAATTCTTCGGCAGCTCCCAGCTGTCCCAGTTCATGGATCAGACCAACCCCCTGGCGGAGCTTACGCACAAGCGCAGGCTTTCAGCCCTGGGTCCCGGCGGCCTTAGCCGCGAGCGGGCAGGCTTCGAGGTGCGCGACGTCCACCATTCCCACTATGGCCGCATGTGCCCCATCGAGACCCCTGAAGGCCCAAACATCGGACTTATAGGATCCTTGAGTACATATGCCAGGATCAACGAATACGGCTTTATAGAGGCTCCCTACCGCAAGGTGGACAAGGAACGGAACGTCGTTACCAATGAGATAGTCTACCTCACCGCGGACGAGGAGGACGAATATATAGTAGCGCAGGGCAATGAGCCCCTTGATGAGGAAGGGCATTTCGTAGAAGAGAAGGTTACGGTGCGTTTCAGGGACGACATCCTGGAGGTCCCCAGGGAGCAGGTCGAGTATATGGACGTATCTCCCAAGCAGCTGGTTTCCGTGGCTACTGCCATGATCCCCTTCCTGGAAAACGATGACGCCAACCGCGCCCTGATGGGCTCCAACATGCAGCGTCAGGCCGTGCCCCTCCTGAGGGCCGAAGCGCCCATCATTGGTACCGGAATGGAATACAAGGCGGCCCGCGATTCCGGCGTAGTGGTCTTGTCCAAGACCAACGGCGTGGTCAAGAAGGTTTCGGCGGACCAGATAATCATCAAGGGCACCGACGGCAACGAGTACACATACAAGCTCCTGAAGTTCCGCCGATCCAACCAGGGGACCTGCATCAATCAGAAACCCATAGTTGACGAAGGCGACTTTGTGAAAAAGGATCAGATCATAGCTGACGGCCCCTCCACCGACCAGGGCGAGATCGCCCTCGGGCGCAATATCCTAATGGGCTTCATGACCTGGGAGGGCTACAACTACGAGGACGCTATACTGATCAGCGAAAAGCTTGTAAAAGAAGATATCTTTACTTCCATCCATATAGAGGAATACGAATCCGAGGCCAGGGACACCAAGCTGGGGCCGGAGGAAATCACCAGGGACATCCCCAATGTCAGCGAGGAAGCCTTGAAGGACCTCGATGAACGCGGGATCATCCGCATCGGCGCGGAGGTCACGGCCGGCGACATCCTTGTGGGCAAGGTCACGCCCAAGGGTGAAACCGAGCTGACCGCCGAGGAGCGGCTCCTTAGGGCTATCTTTGGCGAAAAGGCCAGGGAGGTCAGGGATACGTCCCTTAAAGTCCCCCACGGCGAAGGCGGCATAGTTGTAGATGTTAAGGTCTTTAGCCGCAAAAACGGGGATGAGCTCGCACCCGGCGTCAATGAACTTGTAAGAGTATATATCGCCCAAAAGCGAAAAATATCCGTAGGCGACAAGATGGCCGGACGGCACGGCAACAAGGGCGTTATCTCCAGGATACTGCCTGAGGAGGATATGCCCTTCCTGCCCGACGGTACCCCGCTTGAAATATGCCTGAACCCCCTGGGCGTGCCTTCCCGTATGAACATCGGGCAGGTGCTTGAGGTCCACCTTGGGCTGGCAGCCAAGGCCTTGGGCTGGCATGTAGCGACCCCTGTTTTCGACGGGGCTTCCGAGATAGACATCATGGATACGCTTGAAATGGCGGGCTTCTCACGCTCAGGCAAGCTCACCGTGTACGACGGCAGGACAGGGGAGCCCTTTGACAAGCCCATCACCGTCGGCTACATGTACATGCTCAAGCTTGCCCACCTGGTAGACGACAAGATACACGCCCGTTCGACCGGACCGTACTCCCTCGTTACCCAGCAACCCCTGGGCGGCAAGGCCCAGTTCGGCGGACAGCGGTTCGGCGAGATGGAGGTTTGGGCCCTGGAGGCTTATGGGGCAGCTCATACACTGCAGGAGATCCTGACGGTCAAATCCGACGATGTGGTAGGCAGGGTCAAGACCTACGAGGCAGTGGTCAAGGGCGACAACATCCCCGAACCCGGAGTGCCTGAATCCTTCAAGGTGCTTATAAAGGAGCTTCAAAGCCTTGCCCTTGATGTGAAGGTGCTTTCCGAGGATATGGAGGAGATCGAGATAAAAGAAGTCATCGATGATGACGTTGAGGACCTCGATGTGAACATCGAAGGCAGGGAGGACCAGGCCGATCTGGTGGCCGGCGGGTCCTACGATGACGATGATCTGGACTTGGATCTGGACGAGATAGCAGATATCACAGGCCTTGATGATGACAGCAGCGAAGACGATCTGGATGATGACCTGCTGGATTTTGACCTGGAAGACGACGAAGAGTAAATAGATGAAGGGAGAGATAGCCCTTGTATGAGCTGAACAATTTTGATGCGATTCAGATAGGCTTGGCATCACCGGACAAGATACGGGAATGGTCCAGAGGAGAGGTCAAGAAGCCGGAAACCATCAATTACAGGACCCTGAAGCCTGAAAAGGATGGCTTGTTCTGTGAAAAGATCTTCGGCCCCCAGAAGGACTGGGAGTGCCATTGCGGGAAATACAAGCGGATACGCTACAAGGGTATCATTTGTGACCGCTGCGGCGTTGAGGTCACCCGGTCCAAGGTCCGCCGCGAGCGCATGGGCCATATAGAGCTGGCTGCGCCGGTATCCCATATCTGGTATTTCAAAGGCATCCCGAGCAGGATGGGCCTTTTGCTGGACATGTCGCCGCGGTCCCTTGAAAAGGTTTTGTACTTTGCCGCCTATGTGGTCATAGACCCGGGCAATACTCCCCTGGCTAAAAAACAGATCCTGATGGAAAAGGAGTACAGGGAGTATTATGAAAAGTACGGCGACACCTTCCGCTGCGGCATGGGAGCAGAGGCGGTCAAGGAGCTGCTCGCTGAAATAGACCTGGATAAAATGGCTAAGGAGCTCAGAGCTGAGCTCAAGGAATCCACGGGCCAGAAGCGGATCAGGATAGTAAAGCGCCTGGAAGTAGTTGAATCATTCAGGAAGTCAGGAAACCGGCCGGAGCATATGATATTGGATGTGATACCGGTAATTCCTCCGGAGCTTCGGCCGATGGTCCAGTTGGACGGCGGCAGGTTCGCGACCTCCGACCTCAATGACCTGTACAGGAGGATAATCAATCGCAACAACCGCTTAAAGAGGCTGCTGGACCTGGGAGCCCCGGATATAATAGTAAGGAACGAGAAGCGCATGCTCCAGGAAGCCGTTGACGCCCTGATCGACAACGGCCGGCGCGGCAGGCCCGTCACGGGCCCGGGCAACAGGCCCCTGAAATCCCTGAGCGATATGCTCAAGGGCAAGCAGGGCCGGTTCCGCCAGAACCTTCTTGGCAAACGTGTCGACTACTCTGGCCGTTCCGTTATTGTCGTAGGCCCGGAGCTCAAGATGTACCAGTGCGGCCTGCCCAAGGAAATGGCGCTGGAGCTCTTCAAGCCCTTCGTCATGAAGCGGCTGGTGGAAAAGGGCCTGGCCCACAATATAAAGAACGCGAAGCGCATGGTCGAAAGAGTGAAGCCCGAGGTATGGGACATAGTCGAAGAGGTCATCAAGGAGCACCCGGTGCTTCTAAACCGTGCCCCCACGCTTCACCGCCTTGGCATCCAGGCCTTTGAGCCTGTCCTGGTGGAAGGGCGCGCCATCAAGCTGCATCCGCTGGTATGTACTGCATACAACGCCGACTTCGACGGCGACCAGATGGCGGTGCACGTGCCCCTTTCCGTTGAAGCCCAGGCAGAGGCAAGGTTTTTGATGCTCGCATCCAACAACATATTGAAGCCCCAGGACGGAAAGCCCGTTGTCAGCCCGACCCAGGACATAATCCTTGGCAGCTATTATCTCACAATAGCCAAGGACGGCGAAAAGGGCGAGGGCAAGGTATTTTCCGGGCCTGAGGAGGTGCTGATGGCATATAGCTCCGGCGATGTAGCTATCCAGGCCAAGGTCAAGATGAGGGTGACCAGGGAGATCAACGGTGAAAAGGTATCAAAGCTCATCGAGGTCACCCCGGGAAGGGTCATCTTCAACGAGGCCATACCACAGGACCTGGGCTTTAAGGACAGAAATGACCCCGATGAGATGTTTGAGCTTGAAATAGACAAACCGGCAGACAAAAAGCTGCTGGAAAAGATAGTTGACAAGTGCTACCACAAGTATGGCACGACCCAGACCTCGATAGTACTGGACAAGATAAAATCATTGGGTTATCACTACTCAACGATAGGGGCTTTCACCGTCAGTGTTTCTGACCTGATAGTGCCCGAAGAGAAGAAGGAGCTGCTGAGGCAGGCCGACGAGGAAGTAACCCGGATCCAGCGCCAGTACAGGAGAGGCCTTATCTCAGACGACGAGCGTTATGAAAAGGTAATAGCCATATGGAATGAGACGACCGACAAGGTCACCGAGGCGCTCAAGAAAGCCTGGGACGCCCACAACCCGGTCAACATGATGGCCGTATCCGGCGCCAGGGGCAGCATCAACCAGCTGAGGCAGCTGGCAGGCATGCGCGGCCTTATGGCCAACCCGTCAGGCCGTATAATAGAGCTGCCTATCCGCGCCAACTTCCGTGAGGGCCTTACGGTTCTGGAGTTCTTCATATCCACCCACGGGGCCAGGAAGGGTTTTGCCGACACGGCCCTGCGTACAGCGGACTCAGGGTATCTGACCAGGCGCCTGGTCGATGTCAGCCAGGACTTTATAATAAGAAGCGAAGACTGCTACGAGGGCAGCGGTGAAAAAATAAGGGGCATAGTCGTGACCGAGATCCGGGACGATACCGAGGTGATCGAATCCCTCTACGACAGGATCAACGGCCGGTATGCAGCCGAAAACATCGTACATCCCGAGACGGGAGAGATACTGGCCGCGGCCAATGAAATGATTGATCCCGACAAGGCAGCGAAGATCGTGGCGGCCGGCATCACCAAGGTCCATATAAGATCGGTGCTGACCTGCAGGGAAGAGCACGGCGTATGCGCCAAGTGCTATGGTTCCAACCTGGCCACGGGCGACCCGTCTAGCGTGGGTGAAGCCGTTGGTATCATCGCGGCCCAGTCCATAGGCGAGCCCGGTACCCAGCTCACGATGAGGACCTTCCATACGGGCGGTGTTGCAGGCGACGACATCACCCAGGGTCTGCCCAGGGTCGAGGAGCTGTTTGAGGCCAGAAAGCCCAAGGGGCTTGCGATCATCTCCGATATCAGCGGTACCGTTTCCATAAACGACCAGAAAAAGAAACGGGAGATCGTCATCACGAACGACAGCGAGGGCGAATCCAAGACCTACCAGATACCCTACGGCTCAAGGATAAAGGTGTACGAGGGTCAGACGGTAGAGGCCGGTGACGAGCTGACCGAGGGTTCCATCAATCCTCACGACATACTCAAGATCAAGGGCGTCAAAGGCGTCCAGATGTACCTGCTCGCCGAGGTCCAAAAGGTATACAGGTTGCAGGGCGTTGACATCAACGACCGCCATATAGAGATAATCATCAGGCAGATGCTGCGCAAGGTAAGGGTAGAGGATACAGGCGACACTGACCTCCTGCCCGGCGGTCTTGTAGACATCTTTGAATTTGAACGGGAAAATGAGCGGGTCATCGCCGAGGGCGGCCAGCCTGCCCAGGCTAAACGCGTCCTGCTTGGCATCACCAAGGCTTCCCTTGCCACCGATTCCTTCCTGTCGGCAGCCTCCTTCCAGGAAACTACAAGGGTGCTGACCGAGGCGGCCATCAAGGGCAAGTCAGATCCCCTGGTAGGCTTAAAGGAAAACGTGATCATCGGCAAGCTTATACCTGCGGGCACAGGCATGAGACGGTACAGGAACATAGAAGTCACCAAGCTTGTTGATGACACCGCAGGCGAAACCCCTGCGGATACCCTGCCCATAGATCTTCCCGAAGGCCAGGCGGCCGAAGGCGGGGACAAGGCAGGTAAAACTGATGGAATAGTACCAGACCTGGCGGATACTGATATGACCGATCTGGGTATACCGGAGGATGACCTGGGAGATCTGGATATGGATGATATCGACCTGCCGGATGACCTGTTCACCGACATCGACCTGGATGACAGCCTGACCAGGGAAGACAGGCCGTAAAGCCAGCGGCATAAACCGAATACAGACAATAGAATGAGACGACAGGATAAACAACAGGGGGCAGCGGACGCCAAGAGAAGCGGCCCACTGTCCCGCTGTTGTTTGTATGATTTTTATTGACATCATAAATGCATGATGGTAGAATTACAAAGTGTGCTTATTTAACATGCATATTTGTAGGGGGAAAAAAACCGAAATGTTGCAAAAACTAAAAACAGCCAAGAAAACCGTCGGGATGAAGCAGACCATCAAGGCTGTTCAGAGCGGCAGCGCTGAGGTTGTATTCCTGGCACGCGATGTTGATGACCACCTGGCCTCCAGGATAACTGAGGCCTGCAAGGCAGCAGGAGTTGAGATCATAATGGTCGACTCAATGGAGGAGCTGGGTGAAGCATGCGGCATACAGGTCGGAGCCTCTACAGCTGCCATCGTTAAATAAAGCGCCGAAAAAACACCCTTTTATCAAAAAGTCAAGCCGCACAGGGCGGCTCCCAAAGATAGTTTGATTTAGTTCTAAGGTTCCTAATGCAAGCATTTACAAGCCGAAGGGAGGTGTGGGAATGCCAACGATCAATCAGATGGTCCGCAAAGGCAGGGAAAAAGTAGTATACAAGTCGACTTCTCCGGCTCTCAACAGCTGTCCTCAGAAGCGCGGCGTGTGCACTGCAGTCAAGACGACCACTCCTAAAAAGCCCAACTCTGCGCTGAGGAAGATCGCGAGGGTACGCCTGGTCAACGGTATCGAAGCTACAGCTTATATACCGGGGATAGGCCACAACCTGCAGGAGCACTCGGTCGTTCTGATCAGGGGCGGCAGGGTAAAGGACTTACCCGGTGTACGCTATCATATAATCCGCGGTGCGCTCGATGCCTCGGGTGTTGCCGACAGGAGGCAGGGCAGATCGAAATACGGTGCCAAGAGGCCTAAGAAGTAAACGCTTTTATTCGTTATTAAAGGAGGTAAAGGGATGCCAAGAAAGGGATACGTTCCCAACCGCGATGTACTTCCTGATCCGATCTATGGGAACAAGGTTGTGACAAAGCTTATAAACCAGGTCATGCAGGACGGCAAACGTGGAGTTGCCCAGAAAATCTGCTATGATGCTTTTGAGATCATAAGGGAAAAAACCGGCAAGGATCCCATGGAGGTCTTCGAGGCTGCGTTGAACAACATCATGCCGGTGCTTGAAGTCAAGGCAAGGCGCGTCGGCGGTGCCACCTACCAGGTACCTGTTGAGGTCAGGGCCGAAAGGCGGCAGACCCTGGGACTGCGCTGGCTGGTGCTCTATGCGAGAAACCGCGGCGAAAAGACCATGAAGCAGCGCCTGGCTAATGAGATCCTGGACGCTGCTAACAATACCGGCAATGCGGTCAAGAAGAAGGAAGACACCCATAGGATGGCCGAAGCCAACAAGGCTTTCGCACATTACAGGTGGTAATTTTAATACCTTGCACCGAATTTTTATGACAGTGCAAGGTTATTCTACGATTATAAAGCTTTTTGAAGCGAAGAACAGGAACTGATTTGGGGAACGGTAAATGGGTTTGACACACAACTGAAAGGAGGATAAAAGTGCCTAGGCAATTTACGCTGGAAAAGACAAGGAATATAGGTATCATGGCTCACATAGATGCCGGCAAGACAACTACGACCGAGCGTATATTGTTCTATACCGGACGTGTCCACAAGCTTGGCGAAGTACACGAAGGTACCGCCACCATGGACTGGATGGTACAGGAGCAGGAACGCGGCATCACGATCACATCGGCAGCAACTACGGCGCAATGGAAGGGACACCGTATCAACATTATTGATACGCCAGGGCACGTTGACTTTACTGTTGAGGTTGAACGCTCACTCCGTGTCCTCGACGGTTCCGTAGCCGTTTTTTGTGCAAAAGGAGGCGTTGAGCCTCAATCAGAGACTGTCTGGAGACAGGCAGACAAATATGGAGTGCCTCGTCTGGCTTATATAAATAAGATGGATATAACAGGCGCTGACTTTTTCAATGTTATCCGGATGATGAGGGAGCGGCTGCAGGCCAACCCGGTCCCGATCCAGCTCCCTATCGGCAAGGAGGACACCTTCAGGGGCATCGTGGACCTTGTTACCCGTCATGCTTACATTTATACCGACGACCTGGGTACAAGGACCGAGGAAACTGAGATACCTGCCGATATGGTAGATTTAGTGGAGGAATATCGCGCAAGTCTGCTGGAAGCCGTGGCCGATACGGATGAGGTGTTTATGACAAAGTACCTGGAGGGCGAAGAGCTTACAGTTGAGGAGATAAAGGCGGCTATACGGAAGGCTACCGTATCAGTCCAGATCATTCCCGTAACATGCGGTTCATCCTACAGGAATAAGGGCGTCCAGCTATTGCTCGATGCCATTGTGGACTACCTGCCTTCCCCGGTGGATATCCCCGCCATCAAAGGCGTGTTGCCAAGTGGTGAGGAAACCGAGAGGCGCTCATCCGATTCAGAGCCCTTCAGCGCTCTGGCGTTCAAGATCATGGCCGACCCCTTTGTAGGCAAGCTGGCTTTCTTCAGGGTGTACTCAGGCACGCTCAAGGCGGGCTCCTATGTATACAACTCCGTAAAGGGCAAACGGGAGCGGATCGGCAGGATCCTGCTGATGCATGCCAACCACAGGGAGGAAACCGATGAGGTATACGCCGGAGATATAGCAGCCGCCGTAGGGCTTAAGGATACAACGACAGGGGATACCCTGTGCGATGAGGCCAACCCGGTGATACTCGAATCGATGGAATTCCCCGAGCCTGTTATCCAGGTCGCCATTGAGCCCAAGACCAAGGCAGGCCAGGAGAAGATGAGCATAGCCCTGCAAAAGCTGGCTGAGGAGGACCCGACCTTCAGGGCCTATACCGACCAAGAGACGGGCCAGACGATCATAGCCGGCATGGGCGAGCTTCACCTGGAGATCATAGTGGACCGGCTTTTAAGGGAATTCAAGGTAGAGGCCAACGTAGGCAAGCCCCAGGTCGCATACCGCGAGACCATACGCAAGACTGTCAAGGCCGAGGGTAGGTTCGTCAGGCAGTCGGGCGGCCGTGGCCAGTACGGCCATGTGTGGATCGAGGTCGAGCCGCTTGAAGCAGGCGCCGGCTACGAGTTCGTCAACAAGATCGTCGGCGGCGTGGTACCGAAGGAATATATCCAGCCTGTCAACAATGGCGTGCAGGAAGCCATGCAGAGCGGCATCCTGGGCGGCTATCCCGTTGTGGACGTAAGGGTCACGCTCTACGATGGTTCCTACCACGAGGTCGACTCCTCGGAGATGGCCTTCAAGATCGCAGGCTCCATCGCCTTCAAGGAAGCCATGAGGAAGGCCGACCCGGTGCTTCTAGAGCCCGTTATGAAGGTCGAAACGACCGTGCCCGAGGAATACATGGGCGATGTCATTGGGGATATAAACTCCCGCCGGGGCAGGATCGAGGGCATAATGGCCCAGTCCGGAGCCCAGGTCGTAAAGGCCTATGTCCCGCTGGCTGAGATGTTTGGCTATGCCACGGATCTTAGATCGATGACCCAGGGCCGGGGCGTTTATACGATGCAAATTTCCCACTATGAGGAAGTGCCCAAGAACATAGCTGAAAAAATCATCATTTGATGATTTGGCAAACTATAAACAGGAGATTGGATATAAGGAGGATCATTTAAAATGGCAAAGGCAAAATTCGAAAGGACCAAGCCCCATGTCAACGTGGGCACCATAGGCCACGTTGACCACGGCAAAACCACATTGACAGCGGCCATCACCATGGTCATGGCCAAGTTCGGAAGAGCTATTGCGACGAAGTATGACGAGATCGACAAGGCTCCCGAAGAGAAGGAAAGAGGCATAACCATAAATACCGCCCACGTTGAGTACGAGTCGGAAAACAGG
>JAKORJ010000234.1 GCA_029777885.1 Bacillota bacterium
GGACCATCTGTATTGCAGGAGCGGTCCTTTCCGTGAAAAAATAAAGTATGATGAAATCAAGTCAGTCAAGCTATCGGGTAAGCTTTATTCCTCCATGGCGCTGTCATCAAAGCGAATAGAGATCAGGCAGCATGGCAAGGGGTTTTTCGCGGGCACGACATATATTTCCCCGGTGGACAGAGAAAGCTTTTATAAAGAGCTTCTGAGCAGATGCCGCAACCTGGAAGAATGATGCTTATTTCCTGACTAGGCCGTATAATGCAATATAATAAAATTCAGAGAGGAGACTGCAGATGAAAAGCATAAAGCCTGGCCGGGGGCCATCGGGCATGAATTTTATCGCCAGCATTGGAGTCATAATATTCGGAGTGATATGGACCATCTTTGCCGCATTTATAGGCAGCGCTATCGGGGGCATAGGTCTGCTGTTCCCCCTTTTCGGGCTGGTGTTTATCGGTATGGGCATAGCTCAGGCCAAATACCACTACACGAATGCGACAGGCAAGGACAGATACTCCCTGTTTGACATAACCGAACCCCATGAGGAGGGTGACCCTTCCGACGCCTGGATCAGGGACGCAGACCCTCAGGATTTTACCCGGGACAATGCATACAGGAGTACCCAGGGACGGGGGGACGGGAAGGCTGATTACTATTACTGCCCATACTGCGGCACCAAGCTTGAGGAAAGCTTTACTTTCTGCCCCAAATGCGGAAAGTCGGTTGATAATGTCTGATAAGCTGCATGTATCGTCAGCAAAGGAGTGACTTGAGATGAAGTCCTTCAGAAAAGAGCTGTTTTTCGATATACCGACGCGCAGGGCCTTTGTCAATATCACTGACATGGTGCAGGCCTGCATCGACGAGAGCGGGATCAAGGAAGGGCTGGTGCTGGTGAATGCCATGCATATCACAGCCAGCGTCTTTATAAACGACGATGAGCCCGGGCTCCACCAGGACTTTGAAAAATGGCTGGAGAAGCTTGCACCGGAGAAGCCTTATGACCAGTACAGGCACAACGGCTTTGAGGACAATGCGGATGCCCACTTGAAGCGCCAGGTCATGGGGCGGGAGGTCGTGGTTGCCGTTACGAACGGCAGGCTGGATTTTGGCCCCTGGGAGCAGATTTTCTATGGTGAATTCGACGGCGGCCGCAGGAAAAGGGTCCTTGTCAAGATCATAGGAGAATAAACAGCCTTGAGCTTATGCAGGGCTTGAGCTCTTTATACAGGGAACCAGATGGGATACTGAGGCATAGAAAGCAAAAGAGAAA
>JAKORJ010000235.1 GCA_029777885.1 Bacillota bacterium
ATTTTAAGGCCGACAAGGTTATTGATGCG
Source organism: Bacillota bacterium (assembly GCA_029777885.1). GTDB lineage: Bacteria > Bacillota > Clostridia > Caldicoprobacterales > DTU083 > JAKORJ01. The sequence goes on from JAKORJ010000235.1 coordinate 30, forward strand.
TCCGGTATGTTTATAATGCCCGGCCTCATTGATCTTCATGTCCATCTTAGGGAACCCGGATATGAATATAAGGAAACCATACAGACGGGAGCCATGGCGGCTGCAGCCGGAGGGTTTACCACCATATGCGCAATGCCCAACACAAAACCGCCGCTCGATTCACCCGGTATGATCCGGCATGTTATTGACAAAGCGGCAAATGCTTTGGTGAACGTCCTTCCCATAGGCGCTGTCACCATGGGCCAGGAAGGGAAGGAGCTTACCGATATACCAGGGCTTATAAAGGCAGGAGCCGCAGGCATAAGTGAGGACGGCAAGTCTGTTATGGACAGCGCTTTGTATGCCAGGGCCATGCTGAAAGCCGCAGAGCTGGATACGGTGGTATTCGCCCATTGTGAAGACAAAAGCCTTGCGGCAGGGGGCGTGATGAACGCGGGTGAAAAGGCGAAAGAGCTTGGACTTGCGGGCATAAGCAATGCCGCGGAAGATGTCATTGTGGCCAGGGATATAATACTTGCTGGGGAGACCGGCGCAAGGCTTCATCTATGCCACTGCTCGACCAAAGGAAGCGTAAGGATGCTTAAGCATGCCAAGGAGAGAGGCTTGAAGGTAACGGGGGAAACCTGTCCCCATTATTTTACATTATCGGATGAGGATATCCCCGGAGATGACGCAAACTTCAAGATGAATCCTCCGCTTCGAAGCAGGGAGGATGTCAATGCCATTAAAGAAGCCTTAAGAGATGGTGTGCTTGATGTCATAGCAACCGACCATGCCCCTCATTCTTTTGAGGAAAAGAATAAATCCATGGCGGAAGCGCCGTTTGGGATAGTGGGGCTTGAGACAGCCCTTCCCATTGCATATACGGAGCTTGTAAGGACGGGAATCTTAAGCCTTAAGCAGATGGTGGAGAAAATGAGCCTTAACCCCGCAAGAATACTGGGAATAGACAGGGGCAGCATAGGTGAGGGCAAGGCTGCGGACATAGTTATTATGGATCCCGGCAAGGCGTACGCTATAGACAAAAGCAAGTTTTATTCCAAGTCGAAAAACACGCCATTTAATGGCAGAAGGGTATACGGTAAAGTCATGTATACCCTGGTATCGGGTCAAATAGTATATGAAAGCAAGACAGGGGGACAATCATGATAAACAGGCTGATTGACAGGATAATGGAGTTGGAAGCGCCAATAGTGGTGGGGCTTGATCCCATGCTCTCTTATGTGCCGCAGCATATACTGGATGAGGCATACCGCAGCAGGGGAGAAAACCTTGAGGGAGCCTCGGAAGCGATATGGCAATATAATAAGGGAATTATAGACGCGATCTGCGACCTGGTTCCCGCGGTTAAGCCGCAGGTTGCCATGTATGAGCATTTTGGCGTTGAAGGAATGAAGGCTTATGTAAAGACTATAAATTACGCCAGGGAAAAAGGGCTGATTGTTATAGGCGACGTAAAGAGGGGAGACATAGGTTCGACCTCTGCCGCTTATGCGGCCGGACATCTTGGCAGGATTAACATAAACGGCAAGGATTACAGGGGCTTTGATGAGGATTTCATTACGGTAAACCCTTATCTTGGTTCGGACGGCATAATACCGTTCATTGAGGTTTGCAAGCAGGAAAACAAGGGTCTGTTCATCCTTGTAAAGACATCAAATCCCTCCAGCGGAGAGTTCCAGGACAGGCTTGTGGACGGCCGCCCTTTATATGAGCTGG
>JAKORJ010000236.1 GCA_029777885.1 Bacillota bacterium
AAGAAAAAGCTATTAGCGCCCAGCGCTTTCAAGCAGAAGGAAGAGATCGAAAAAATAACCGGAGTCTATGCTCCCTTCTGGCTGTTTGACTGCAAGGTGAAAGCCCTTATCGACGGCGAAGCCACCAAGGTCAGGTCCTGGACCCAGGGCAATTACCGCATCACCCAGACTCAATACTATCATGTTTCCCGGGCAGGCAAAATCGAATATGACAAGATACCCGTTGACGCCTCCAAGAAGCTGGACGATGGGCTCATGCAGCTCATAGAGCCATACAACTACAAGGACCTGACGGACTTTTCCATGCAGTACATGTCCGGCTTTATGGCGGAGAAATATGACGTGGAATCAAAGGACGCCCAGGCCGTCATGAAAAGCAGGGTCGAGGATTATGCCGAGCAGCGGCTCAGGGGCACTATCCAGGGCTACACCTCTACCTCCATTAGGCACAAGCAGGTGGACATTGAAGATATGACCGACAGCTATGCCATGCTGCCCGTCTACCTGTTGGTGAACAAGTACAAGGGCAAGAACCATACCTTTATCATTAACGGTCAGACAGGCAAGGTCGTTGGTGAAACCCCACTGAGCCCCTTGAAGCAGCTTGCCTTTGCAGGTTCAATCTTTGCGGCGGTCTGGCTCCTGATCGTGTTTGGAGGTGCTCTGTTTGCTTAGAAGGCTTTTATCGGTCGCAGCAGCCTGCCTTGTGATATTGGCGCTCATCAGCGCAGCCCAGGCATATACCTCGGACAACGTGAAGGACTTCATGAACTACATGTCTGCCGGCGAGGTCAGCGATCTGCAAAGCCGAATCGAGGGCATAAGAAGCACTCGGGGACTGGATGTAGTGATAGTTATTATCGGCGATTTAGAAGGCAAGGCTCCAACTGCCTATGCTGATGACTATTTCGACTACAACGGCTATGGCATAGGGAGCGACCGTTCAGGCCTCCTCCTGCTTGTCAGCATGGGTACACGGGATGTAGCGATATCGACATCGGGCAAGGCCATCAGCATATTTACGGACAGCAGGCTGGACGATATACTGGATGATGTATCATCCTACCTCTCTGACAATGAATACTATAAGGCATGCGTTGAATTTCTGGAGCAGGTCGACTATTATGCCACCCTCGGCGCACCCGGCGGATCAGACAATGCAGGAAGCCGGTCCTATCTTAGCAGGGCAGCTTCCATAGCAAAGTCTCCGGTAGTCTATGTGATAGCCGCTGTCATAGCCCTGATCGCCACCCTGGCAGTATCATCAGCCAGCAGGGGTACGGCTTCGATAACCAACAGGACCTATGAGGAAAGCGGATCCTTTGAGCTGACCGCCAGCAGGGATGATTTCCTACGCGAGACCACTTCACGGGTCAGGATCAGCAGTCCA
>JAKORJ010000237.1 GCA_029777885.1 Bacillota bacterium
AAATCAGGTGTATTCTGAGCGATCTTTCTGCCTTCCTCTGCAGTTACGCGGGCAACTGTAAGTATCGTTCCTTCCACCGGTTTCATTACAGCCTTGTATGCTGTCTCAGAACCAGCTATCATCGCTTCCGCATATTTAACCGTATTTATTTTTTCCTCGCCCTTCAATGCCTTGGCAAAGCCCCGAAAAAGCTGCGACAGTATAACACCTGAATTGCCCCTTGCGCCTTTTAATGAGCCACGGGACAGAGCATCAGCCACCTGGGTCAGATCATCGTTGTTCAGTGCATTGATTTCCCTGGCGGCTGAGAGCATCGTAAGCGACATATTGGTTCCGGTATCTCCGTCGGGGACCGGAAAAACATTCAGTGAATTGACTGCCTGCTTGTTTTTTTCTAAAAACTGTGCGGCATATAGGAACATCTGCTTCAGCTTTGCACCATTAATCAAATTTTGGTTCAACTTTGAGTACCTCCTCTTTTACCCCGGTGAAAGCTAGACTCTAACACCTTCGACTGTAATGTTGACTTTCTTGACTGTTGTCCCCGTAAGGTTTTCTACATTATACTTAACTGTATCTATCACATTCTTGGCGACAGCAGCAATAGAAATCCCATATTCTACGATTATGAATAAATCTATGATTACTTCATTGTCTTGTGTATAAACCTTTACTCCCCTGGACAGATTGTCAAGGCCGAGCAGCTCAACGATCCCGTCGGTTGCCCTCTTGGATGCCATGCCCACTATACCATATCAGCCTATGGCAGTTATTCCGGCTAAGACAGCCAATACATCATCTGATATTATGATCTCACCCAGGGAATTGGTTTTTTTGGCTCCCATCTACATACCTCCTATCAGGTCCTGGTATTATAACCTGCTATCAAACCTACTGCCGAATGCGCGTTTTTTAACCGTTGCAGGAATAAAAAGCCGCTAAAACGATATTACTATTTTATCTTATAAGATATGAATATGCAACATTGGTTATTATTTTCTTTATCTTGCCAAAACTATAATGTAGTGTTAAAATAGTACTTGTTTTATTCAAATTCTTTGCCTTCAGTTTTCACGTTTTAAAGGAGGTGTTCGGTAATGGCAAAAGTATGCGATATATGCAATAAAGGCAGAATGTCAGGCAATGCTGTCAGTCACTCCAACAGAAAAGCAAGACGAGTCTGGGTCCCCAACCTTAAGAAAGTCAGAGTAGTTGACAACGGTAGTCATAAGACATTGAATGTATGCACCCGCTGCATCCGCACCGGCAAAATCAAGAATTCACTCTAAGCGGAACATAAAAAACGTGCGCATAGCACGTTTTTTTATGTTCTAATTTAATCTCACTTTTTCAATAGTATGCTGCCTAGAATTATCAAACCTATACCCAACAGAAAATACCAGAACCATGGAGGTGTAGCAGCAAGGATGAGGATAGCTCCTGCAAGTATAAGTACAAGCGGCAGGATCAAATTGATAAAAAGCTTGAATCCTTTCCTTATCCGGTATTTGCCTCGCATGCTGCTCACTCCTTTGACGGCTTGATTTGTTACTAATATTATATTCAGCCGCAAAGCCAAAGTGACCGCAATATTTGGTTTCTGAGATGTCCACCGGCCAAATCAGGGACAGGCTCGCATATGCCTTATGGCCATAGCCGGGTCGCTTGAGCCGAATATCGAAGACCCCGATACTATCACATTAGCTCCGGCCTCGACAACGGCCTTTACATTATCAGGGTTTATACCCCCATCCACCTGTATATCAAGCTGCTTTCCGATACCGTCTGCAGTTTTGCGCAAATCTCTGATCTTATTGAGCATCTGCGGTATGAAGGCCTGACCGCCGAAGCCCGGGTTGACAGTCATCAGAAGCACCATATCAAGATCATCCAGGACATAGTCCAGTACATTCAGGGGTGTCGAGGGATTCAAGGCCACTGCTGCCCTGACCCCCTTTTTTCTTATTGCAGCAAGGCATCCCTGGAGGTGATGGAGGACTTCTGCATGCACTGTGATGCTGTCTGCCCCGGCCGCTATAAAATCATCCAAATACTCCATTGGATTGTCCATCATAAGATGCACATCAAATGGCAAATCAGTATACTTCCTTATGCTCTTCACAACAAGAGGCCCGATCGTCAGGTTTGGAACATAATGCCCGTCCATTACATCGATATGGATCATATCAGCGCCTGCCCTGTCGAGCATTTCCACTTCCTCACCCAGCCTGGAAAAATCCGCTGACAATATGGATGGTGCTATTTTTATCACTGATCGTACCTCCTGTTGGTAATTATATCTTTAGCAAGCCTGGCATAGCGGCTGTATCTGCCCTCTGAGATCTCCCCTCCTGCCAAAGCGGCTTTCACAGCACAATCCGGCTCATTTAGGTGCATGCATCCTGTAAACCTGCATTCGTCTATGTGAGGCTTGAAATCAGGATAATAAACCTGCAATTGCTCTGGCAGCAGCTCATTGAGATCCAATTGGCTGAACCCCGGTGTGTCAATGATCATACCGCCCTCGTCCACCATAATGAGCTCCACATGCCTTGTAGTATGCCTGCCCCTTTGGATCTTTACGCTTAAATCGCCGGTCTCGAGCTGAAGCTTCGGGCAAAGCCGGTTTATGACAGAGGATTTGCCAACTCCCGACTGGCCGGCCAGGGCAGTTATGCCCCTGATGCTCTTTGCCAGCGCTTCCAGGCCTATATTGTGCCTGGCCGAAATCGCATGGCAGGGGTATCCTGTATTGCGGTATTCATCAATCAGGGCTGCAACGTGACCGGAGTCTGCCAGATCGATCTTATTGATGACTATAATGGGCTGTATGCCCTTGTACTCGGCAGATATCAGCAGCTTGTCGGTGAGCAGCAGGTCTGGCTCGGGACTGGCTGCTGCTATTATCACTATAAGATTGTCGACATTGGCAACAGCCGGGCGGCCCAGGAAGTTCCTGCGGGGCAGGATGTTCTCAATAGTCCCCTCCTTGACACTGCTGCCCGGATCGATTTCAACATTGTCACCAACAACCGGGATTATTCCGTCCTTGCGGAACTTACCTCTGGCTCTGCAACGTATTACTCTGCCGTCTGCGAATACGTCATAAAAACCACCTACAGCCTTAAGTATCGTTCCTGTTACCATTCGGTTGCTTTACTCCTCTTTGCTGAAATCAATCGTCTCGCGGCTGAACCAGATATCATCGATATAGATGTCATAGTCCACCTTACCTTTGCCTTCCACATCTACATAAGCAGGTCCCTGTGAGAAATCATGGTAATTGTCGTATATCACGGTATCGTCAGAGATACGGACCACCTTGATCCGGGCAAAGCCTTGTATGCCCGGCATATCGATCTTAAGGCGTAGCCTGCGATCCGGTTCGGACCCAAGGCTTACCCAAAGGTTGATTTTTCTGTCGTCACTTATCTGTTCGCCATGGGCAGGATCCTGCCTTATAACGATCCCCTTGGTATGCTCATTGCTGTATTCGCCGATTATTTCTCCCACTTCGAATCCATCATTTTTGATCATTTGCTTAGCAGTCTCTTCCGTGAAGCCGACATAATTGCCGACAAGCTCGGGCCCCTTGCTGATCGTGAGTATAATCTCCATGCCCTCTTCGACCTCTGTGTTGGCCTTGATGCTTTGGTCGACCACATAGCCACTGGGTTTGTCGCTGTATACATACAAGGGCTCGCCTACAGTTAGCCCGGCATTTTCAAGCTCGATTTCAGCCGTCCGCAACAGCTTGTTGCGAACATCAGGTACTTTGATCATCTTTACCCCATCGCTGACTATCACTTCGATAATGCTGTTGGTTTTGACCCTCATGCCAGGCCTGGGCTTTTGGGAGATGATATAATTTTTAGGCACCTCTTTGCTGTATTGGCGATCGGTCACCTGGAGCTTCAGGTTGCTTGCTTTTGCGATCGTTTCCGCAAACTTCAAGTCATAGCCTTCAACCTTTGGGACCTCTGACTCGCCGGTTCCAAAATGTTGCCTTAATATGCTGGAACCTACCAGGACCAGGGTCATAATCAGACCTGATACAAATAGTACAGAAAAAACGGTGATCAAAACGGCGCGTTTTTTACGCTTTGCCTCTTCATTCTTTTTCTGCTTCCTATCAATCCTGTCTTCATGAAGGACTATCGGCGGCATCACCTGTGTAGTTTGCTCATCCAATGCAGACTTGTTCTTGTCCTTGCTGACAAAATTGCCGTCAGGCTCCTTAAGTGCGCGCCTTAAGTCCTTTAACAGCTCAGCGGTATCCTTGTACCTTAAGCTTATATCCTTTTCCGTGGCTTTTTCTATGATGTATTGAATACTCTTAGGAATTTCAGGATTTATATCCCTCACCGGGGTTATTTTCTCCTGAATATGCTTGAGCGCCACTGTGATTGCGCTGTCGCCCTCAAAGGGCACCACGCCCGTTACCATTTCATATAAAACTATGCCAAGGGAATAAATGTCGGATTGGTAGCTTACAAGGCCACCTCTGGCCTGTTCGGGTGAAAAGTAATGAACAGAACCGATCACATTCGATCCGGCCATCGTAACTGTAGCCGTAGTTGCGGCCCGGGCGATGCCAAAATCAGCCACCTTGACGTCTCCGTCTCTGCTTATTAGTATATTCTGAGGCTTGATGTCCCTGTGCACTATACCGTTCTTATGCGCATGACTGAGGGCCTGGCAAATCTGTATACAGATCCTTGCAGCTTCCTCGGGGTCCAGCCGGCCTTTCTCACGGATGTACTCCTTCAATGTCTTGCCATCGACGTACTCCATGACTATATAATGAATGTCGCCCTCCTGGCCTACATCGTATATATTTACAATATTAGGATGAGACAGGCTGGCTGCGGACTGGGATTCCCTTTTGAAGCGCAAAACGAATTCTTCGTTTTCAACAAGCTCCGGCCTTAGTATTTTAACAGCTACAAATCTTTTAAGAAGATGGCATCTGGCCTTGTAAACAACAGCCATTCCGCCTCCTCCGATTTTCTCTATGAGTTCATATCTGCCGCCTAGTAATTTGCCCAGCAACCTCGTCACCTCTCTTCTTCATAACCGGTATATCTGGCTGCGACTATTGTTATATCGTCAGTGCTGCCTGCTGCCAGCGCTTTTGCCCCCAATTCCTTCACAAGCTCACATACCGGCAGGTCACCGGATATATTGCGAAACTCCTCATCCAGCTTTACATAGTTGCTGAGACCGTCAGAGCACAAAACTACGATATCGCCATCGGATATGATTTCCTCGAACAGATCGATCTTTAGTGTTTCCTCAGTTCCAAGTGCCCTGGTTATGATATTTCTATTGGGATGCACTGACATTTCATCAGCAGTTATGCTGCCATTGTCTAAAAGCTCTTGTACCAGCGAATGATCTCTGGTTATCTGCCTTACCTCGTTCCCCTTTATGATGTAGCACCTGCTGTCTCCGATATGGGCTATATACACAAGCCCATGGGCAAATACGGCCATGGTGAGAGTAGTCCCCATGCCCAGCAGGCGTTCGTCGCTCTTGGACATATCATATATTTTCTTATTGGCTTCGGTGATAGCCTGGTACATGCTTTCCACCAAAAGCTTTTTGTCCTTGTGGTCCTTTGCCTTTTCGCACAAATAGGAACTGATCAGTTCAACAGCCGTGCGGCTCGCCAGGTCGCCTGCATTATGTCCGCCCATGCCGTCTGCAATAATGATAAACTCACAGCCAGTCCTGTCAGGCTCCGGGATGTAGTAGTAATCTTCGTTGGATTTTCTTTGTGAGCCTTTACAGGTGAATGCCCCGTATTCCATATAAGCCCTACCCCCGTTCTTTCTCGAGATATGCTGCTTTTAGCTGACCACAAGCACCGTTTATATCCAACCCCATCTCCCGTCTTCGGGTGACATTTATGCCTTTAGACTGAAGGATATCAATAAAGGCTTTGATGCTATCCTCGCTGCTCCTTTTGCGGCTCAAGTGCTTTACCTCATTCAAAGGTATGACGTTGACATGGCAGGGGAAACCAGACAGGAGCCTGCACAACTCCTTGGCATGCTCCGGTCTGTCATTGATGCCGCTAATCAAGGCGTATTCAAAGGTCACCCTTCTGCCTGTCTTGTCAAAATAGTACCTGGCAGCCTTTATAACATCCTCTATGCCAAAGGCATGGGCTATCTTCATTATATCTCTTCGGATATTATCATTTGGCGCATGAAGGGATACAGCCAGGTTTATATTCAAGCCTTCATCCGCCAGGGTATACATTTTTGGAACCAGACCGCAGGTAGACAGGGTTATATTTCTATACCCTATATTCAGTCCCAGGGGATCATGTACAAGTTTTATAAATTTTACTACATTATCATAGTTGTCCAGAGGCTCGCCGCAGCCCATGAGGACAAGCCCGTTGATATTCGGCTTGTTATGCTCTGACAGGTCACTGTTTACAGCCAATACCTGGGCCAGCATCTCCCCCGCTGTAAGGTTCCTTGCAAGTCCGCCCGTGGTGGATGCACAAAAGCTGCAACCCATCCTGCAGCCTACCTGCGTCGACAAACACAGGGTCATACCATATTCATACTGCATAGAAACACATTCTATTATATTATTATCAGTCAACAAATACAAATACTTTACGGTGCGCTTGTCAGATGAAGCCAAACGCTGAAGGAGGATGAGCCTGCCTATCTTATAGCCGCTCTTGAGCTTTTCTTTCAGCGCCTGGGGCAGGTCTGTCATTTGCTCAAAGTCGGCTGTTCCTTTATGGAGCCATTTGAATAATTGCTTTGCACGGTAAGGTTTTTCATTCATCGATACAAAAACCTGCTCGAGCTCCTCAAGCGTCATGTCTAGCAAATCAGGCTTATTTGCCATGATCAAACCCTCTTTCGTAGTCTAGCTATAAAAAAACCATCTGTATTATGCAGGTAAGGTATAAGCTGTATCATACCGTCTGCAGCAGCATCCTGTAATGGAGCGGGCAGATATAAGGCTATATCCTCTTTATAAAATTCCTTGTGGTCAGCCAGAAAATTGCTGATCATGTCTTGATTTTCATCCTTGTTGACTGTACACGTGCTATATACCAGGACACCATTTGGCTTTACATATTTGCTGCATGCATCCAAGATCCTCTCCTGAATGCTGACCAGCTCTTTCAAGCCGTCGGGTGTGACTTTCAACTTGACATCCGGCTTTTTATGTACTATCCCCAATCCTGAGCAAGGAGCGTCTATCAACACGCAGTCGAAAAATTCATCAAACTCCGGTGAGTAACAGGATGCATCCATGACCCCGGGGATTACGGGGTCGGCCCCCATACGCTTAATGTTGGCCCGTACCAGGTCGATCCTGTGCTCGTGCACATCCCAGGCATATACCCTGCCCTTGTTCCCCATCAGTTCTGCCATGTGAATTGCCTTGCCGCCGGGCGAGCTGCAGGCATCCAGGACCGTCTGCCCCGGCTTGGGTGCGACTGCGTGGGCCACCAGCATGGAGCTTTCACCTTGAACGGTAAAATATCCGTTTTTATATAAAGAATCCTCTTCTATATCACCTGTGTATCTAAGTCGAAGTGCTTCCCTTAGATACAGCCCTTTTTCTGCATGTATGCCCTGCTTGCTGAATTCTTCAATAAGCTTTTCCGGTTCGGACTTCAGGGTGTTTACCCGTATCGACAGGCCTTCCCCTGCCGACGGTGGCTGCATGATATGCTCTGCTGTTTGCTCGCCATAATCCTTTATCCATTTTTCCGTCAGCCATAATGGATAGCTATAAAGAAGCGACATATTTTCAGTCCTGGAAAGGCTGCTGTCCGGGAGCCGGAGGCTTTCCTTGCTGCGCACGATATTCCTCAATACCCCATTTACAAGTCCGCTAAGCGCAAACAGGCCGTTTTTCTTGCACAGATTGACGGCCTCGTTGACTGCGGCTGAGTCAGGCACCCGGTCCAGATACAGGATCTGGTATGCGCCCAGCCTTAATATGTTGATGATCCAGGGGTTTGCCTTCTTCAAAGTGGTGAATTTGTTTAAAAAATAGTCCAGGGTCAGCTGCCTTTCCAGGGCACCGTATACCAGCTGGGCTACGAAGGCAACATCTCTGGCTGAGAGGTCAACTGTCCGCAAGTTATCCTTAAGGCTGATGTTGGCATATTTGCCGTCCCTGTTGACCTCCATAAGCACTTTCAGGGCTATCTGTCTGGATTTGGTTCCGCTTGATACCATCAATTGTCCTCTCTATCCGGCTGCCCGAGCCGTACTCCTTCCAAAATTGGATTGCCCCTGAGATATTCACCGGCTGTCATCCTGCGTCCTCCCTCGCCTTGGAGCTCCAGCAGCTGAAGGGCGATGTCCCTGCATTTGACTATTAGACCTTCGCGTTCATCGGCAGTAATCACCGTTCCTGGCTCACATTGGTTTAGTGTAAAGTATTCCCGCTCCGCTGCCTTCCATACCTTAAGCCGCTTCCCGTTATAATAGGTGTAGGCTCCTGGCCAGGGCGTCAGACCCCGGATCAGGTTCTTGATGGCGCCGGCTTCCTTGTCCCAATCTATTTCACCCATTGACTTGTCGATTTTGCCGCAGTAGGTCGCTTTCTCGTGGTCCTGGGGAATACCTGCAGGCCTGCCCTGCTCAAACTGTTTTATCACTTCAGATAGCAGCTCTCCCCCAAGGATGGCTAGCCTGTCATGCAGTTCTCCGGCATTTTCGTCATCTTTTATGTTGATTTCCCTGGCAGCAATAATGTCCCCGGTATCCATGCCAGCGTCCATATAAAAGATAGTTATACCGGTCTCTTTTTCTCCATTGATCAGCGCATGCTGGATGGGTGATGCACCCCTGTATTTCGGCAGCAGTGAAGCATGCACATTTATACAGCCGAAGGTGGGTATGTCAAGGAACTCCTGGGGTAGGATCTGGCCAAAGGCAGCAGTTATAACGAGATCGGGCTCCAGTTGCTTTATTTTGTCTATAAAGTCCTTGTCAGTCCTGATTTTTGTCGGCTGGTAAACAGGTATCTCCTCTTTGATGCCCCATTCCTTTACAGGGGACGGGGTCATTTTATTGCCCCGGCCCCTGGGCTTGTCCGGTTGCGTAACGATCGCCACAAGGCTGTTGCCGCTTTTCTTTATGGCTTCCAGGCATGGTAGGGCAAATTCAGGCGTACCCATGAAAACTATCCTTATCAATCCAATTCCTCCAAAGTTCCAGGTATCACTTTGTCTATATATAATATACCGTCAAGATGGTCTATTTCGTGGCACAGTGCACGTGCAAGCAGGCCTTCGCCCTTGACTTCTATATTCCTGCCTTCTTTGTCCTGGGCTTTTACGACCACTTGTGCCGGCCGTGTGACCCTGCCTCTGTACCCGGGTATACTCAGGCATCCCTCATAATCCGTCTGTTCACCCTCCTGGCTGACTATTTCCGGGTTGACGAGCACATGAATGCCTTCACCTGTGTCTATCACCACGACCCGCTTCAGGACACCCACCTGGGGTGCTGCCAGCCCTACACCGTTTTCCTTGTACATGGTTTCGATCATGTCTGATATAAGGGTGCTGAGCCTGCTGTCGAACTTGTCGACAGGCTTGGATTTCTTCCTCAGGACCTCGTCTTTTTTATATAATTTTATATCCCTTATTGCCATTCTTCTATTCTCCTTACTGTTTATATTAACGCTGTCTATAATAAGCTCAACGGGTTGAAGTCCAGGGCTGTATTGATATCTTCGCTTTGGAACTTCTCCAGCAACGCGTCTGCAAGCAAATGATAACCGCTTATGGTCTCCTCTGAGGTATCGGTTTTTACTATGATATGCCATCTGTATTTATTATTGATCCTCTCGATCGGTGCAGGATAAGCGCCGATCTCGACAAGACCCTTCCTCAGCACCAGATCCCTGCTGATATAGTCCCTTGTCCATTCTAGCATATCATTTGCATAGTTTATAAGACCTTTTTCATCATCACCGCTGATCAATACCCTGATGATATGTGAGTAGGGCGGATACCTGAACTGCCGCCTCACCTCTATTTCCCTTTTGTAAAACTCCTCGTAATTATGCCTTGAAGCCAACCTGATCGAGTAATGGTCCGGCTGGTAGGTCTGGACCACTACCAGGCCCGGTTTTGTGCCCCTGCCGGCCCTGCCTGCTACCTGGGTCATCAGTTGAAAGGTCTTTTCGCTGCTCCGGTAGTCGGGAAGGTTCAATGCAGTGTCTGCCGCTATGACGCCTACCAGGGTCACATTGGGGAAATCGAGCCCCTTTGCCACCATCTGGGTGCCTATAAGAATATCATACCTGCCGGTCCCAAAGGCCTCTATGATATCATGGTGGGCGCCCTTTCTCGACGTTGTATCCATGTCCATCCTGAGCAGGCGGACTGAAGGGAACAGCTTCAATAGCTCCTCCTCCACCCTTTGGGTCCCCAGGCCGAAATGCTTGATATAGCTGCTTTTGCAATTGGGACAGACCTTCGGATACTCCCTTTCGAGCCCGCAGTAATGGCAGATCAGCTTATTCCCCTTCTTATGGTATGTCAGCGTGATATCGCAGTTGCTGCACTTTATCGCTTCCCCGCAGCTCCTGCAGGAAACAAACTGGGCATATCCCCTCCTGTTGAGCAGCAGTATGGCCTGCTCATGATTATTGAGGGTTTGTCTCAGGGCTGAGTACAGGCTCTGGCTGAAAATGCTGCGGTTGCCTTTTGCCAGCTCCTGGCGCATATCGATTATTTTCACCTCTGGCAGGATCTGGTTGTCCACCCTGTGCTTCATTTCCGCCAGGTGATACTCACCCTGCCTGGCCTTGTGATAGTCCTCCAGGGAAGGGGTCGCACTTCCAAGCACCAGGACGGCATTCTCCATCCGGCACCGCATCTCGGCTATTTCCCTGGCATGGTAACGCGGACGTTTTTCCGACTTGTATGAATCCTCATGGGATTCGTCGATAATAACAAGTCCCAATCGGTTTAGGGGGGCGAATATTGCTGATCTTGCTCCAACGACTATATCTACCTTGTTGTTGTAGATCCTGCGCCACTCATCATAGCGTTCCCCGATGGAAAGCCTGCTGTGCAGGACCGCTACCCTGTCCCCGAATCTGGACTTGAACCTCCCTACGGTTTGCGGAGTCAGGGATATTTCGGGCACAAGGACTATCACCTGCTTATCCCTTGCCAGGGCTTCAGCCGAGGCTTTCATATATACCTCAGTCTTGCCGCTCCCGGTCACACCATGCAGCAAAACAGTGCCCCTGCCCTGGCTCATAATGGCGCAAATAAGCCTTATGGCTTCGTTCTGCTCATCATTGTAAACAGGCGGGTGGGTCGCTGCTGTTTCATATTGCCAGGGGTTCCTGTAGGTCTCCTCAGACTCGACCGTTATCAGCCCCTTGCTGACCAGGGAGCTGATACTGGATTGGGATGCCCCTGTATTGATAAGCAGCTCTCTGACCGGCAGGCCGTCTTCCTGTTCAAGGACCTGTATGATCGCCTTCATGTTGGCTGACAGCTTGCCTGCTGACTCTACCTTCTCGGCATAGTCCGAAGAAAGGTATACGACCTTCTGTTTTTTTTCCTTTACGTTGATCCTGATGCCTGGAGGTATAAAGCAATGGATGGCTTCTATAAGCAGGCAGTGGTATTCTTTTTTTACCCACATGATCAGTGGTATAAACTTCTCAGAGATCAGCGGATATGGATCCATGAGCTTTTTTATGGCCTTCAGCTTCTGCTCGGGTATGTCTGTGGTTTCATCCAGGCTGATAATATATCCCTGGACCGTACTTCTGCCAAATGGGACCAGCACCCTCATACCAGGCTTTGTTTTATCCTTAAGCTCGTCCGGTATCTTATAATGGAACACCCTGTCAAGCGCGGATGAGACGCGATCTATCACAACCCCCGCATATGACCCGTCAGCCATGCAGCATCACCCCCTGTTGGTTCGTTTAAATAAGAAAAAAGGGGTACCTTGTACCCTTCGAATCACAGTATGATTTACTTGAAGCCTTCCTTGGTGTGCTTGTAGGTCACCAGGCCTTCATCGATCTCCCTGATAGCCAATGAAACCGGTTTGGATATATCACCGTCCACCAGCGGCTTGTCACCGCTGACTATCTGCCTTGCCCGTTTTGCCACCTCGACAACCAAAGTATATCTACTGTCCACTCTTTTCATCAGTGAATTCAATGTTGGATAGATCATGTTGTGCACCTCCCTGCAAAGCTAAATGTAGTTCTTTATTTCTATCTACGCGACACTTCTCGGCGATGATTATCGCTTCGATCTTCTTGACAGCTTCTTCCACCTTGTCGTTTACAACGACGTAATTGTATCTTTTGATGAAGTTCAATTCTTCATAAGCGCTTCTGAACCTTTTAAGTATGGTCTCAGGATCTTCTGTGCCTCTTTTCACTATGCGCCGTTTGAGCTCCTCCATTGTGGGAGGGATTATAAATATGAAAACGCCTTCCTCAAACCGCTCTTTGACCTTCAAGGCACCCTGTATGTCTATTTCCAGTATGACATCCTTGCCGGACAACAGCTGGCTTTGGACGAACTTTCTCGGAGTGCCGTAGTAGTTGCCATAGACCTCTGCATATTCCAAGAACTCATTTTCCGCTATCATTCTTTCGAACTCTTCGCGGCTTTTGAAGAAATAGTTCACACCATCCTTCTCATTAGGCCTAGGGGGCCTTGTGGTAACCGATATGGACAATACGGCCTCGGGATGCTTCGCAAGCCAGCTTTTGCAAATAGTGCCTTTGCCTGCCCCTGAAGGACCGGATATTACGATCAATAAACCATTCTTACCCATGATAAGATCCTTTCAAGCTAGTCTTCGTTCGGTTCTGCGCTGCCATCCTTTGAATCCAGCCTGTGTGCGACAGTCTCCGGCTGTACGGCGGAGAGTATCACATGGTCGCTGTCGGTTATAATGACCGCCCGGGTCCTGCGGCCATATGTGGCATCGATCAGCATGCCTCTGTCCCTGGCATCTTGTATGATCCGCTTTATCGGAGCCGATTCAGGGCTCACTATCGCTATCATCCGATTAGCTGATACTATATTTCCAAAGCCAATGTTTATAAGCTTGATACTCATATGGCTTTCCCTGCTTTCTGACATCTTATTCGATGTTTTGTATCTGTTTCCTTATTTTTTCAATCTCGCTCTTTATATCAACTACCATGCCGGTTATTTCAATATCGCTTGATTTTGATCCGATTGTATTGATCTCCCTGTTCATTTCCTGGACTATGAAATCCAGCTTGCGGCCTACGGCACCGCCCTTTTCCATCGTCTGCTTCAACTGGTTGAGGTGGCTCCTAAGCCTGATTATCTCTTCGGTTATATTGGATCTTTCCGCAAAATATGCGATCTCAGTATTGAACCTCATTTCATCCAGATCAGTAGATTTTAAAAGCTCCTTCATGCGAGCTTCAAGCTTTTTCCTGTACTCCTCAACAACCAGGGGCGACCGCTTTTCTATACCGGTCACCATCTTATTTATAAGCTCGGTCCGGCTGATGATATCCTCAGCTAGATAGCTTCCTTCCTTTTCTCTCATCTGGCCCAAGGCATCCAGGGCTTCCGCAAGGGCTTGCTCCGTAAGCTTTAGCAGTAGGCCAACATCCTCCTCTGCCTCGGTAATGGTGAATATGTCTTCTATACAGGCAATAGCGGACACATCAAAGTTGGGGTTCAGATCAAACTTTTCTGCAAGCGATTTCAAACCGGTTATGTAGGATTCGGCCAGTGACTCGTTCAGTGTTACCGTTACCCGGTTGGGAGCATTGTTGACATAGCTTGCATATACCTCTACCCGGCCCCTCGACAGCTTTTCCTGTATGGTTTTTCGTATTATCTCCTCTAGAAAGGACATGGGTCTCGGCAGACGGAGGTTTATATCCAGATAACGGTGATTGACTGTTTTGATTTCGATACTGACTTCCCTGTTTGCTTCCTCGGCCTTGCCCCGGCCAAAGCCCGTCATGCTGAGTACCATTGGTTGCATCCTTTCCTGAGCAAAATTAGTCAAATTGAGCCTTCATAGTATTATAGCCTAGTTTAGACAATGTTTGCAAGCACTAATTATATTATATCAACAGGCTGTCTTCTACCAGGGCGGACGCTTGCATAACCATTATAATAGAAACCCGTTGGGAGGTTGTTTCCATGACCGGAAGGTTAGAGTCGTCCGCCGACCTTTCAGTAGGCTTTGCCCTCGCCCATGTACTCAGTATACTGTACCTGTCCGATGTATCGGTCAGGCTCGTCAGGTGGCAGTCCTCCGACGATCCCCGAATATCAGCCATGAAAATTCCACCGCCGGCAGCGCTTTACGATAAAGCGGTCTGCACGTCCAGGGGACTTAAGAAGCTATCCAGATCGAAGCTGTCATGGAAAGCCACTTCTGCCTGCATCAGGGCTTTGATCAGCCTGGCTGAAAGCCTGAAGGGTACCGATCACTGGATAATGCCCGGAACCTTTGCGGATGAAATAGAAGCTATACCAGCCTTGCAGTTGCAGTATTGCCTGGATCACATTCCTAAAGGCATATACGGGATAGACGACCTGGCTGCTGTACTGGAGGCAGGGGCAGGGTACCTGTTGACCTGCGGGAATGGACCTGCAGACCTCGCAAGCAAATTCGAGCCTGGCCTTCATGCCTTGTATGAAAGACTCACATCTGAACACAGGGTCCAAAGCATGTCCACTATGGAACTGGCCTGTATATCCAAGGCCATCGCAGCTTGGGACCTGTATAAGCAGAAATCCGACCAGGACCTTTTCTTATCCGAAATAGTCCTGGAAATCATCAGCAGGAAAAGCATATCCGGACTATTGGGCCGGCATATATACGATACCAGTTGCGCTGCAATGGGGCAGCAGTTTTTTATACTTGATGCATTAGCAGTGTCCTACCCATTCGTTAGGCTGGAGATCATAAGGAACAGGATGCTGGAAATTTTCGAGCGCCTTTATAGTATTGCATACAGAGAGATACCCGGAGCATTTTCTTTTTGGAGAAAGGATGCTGCAATATCTGCTTTTGCTGCAGGCGCTGTTGTCTCCTGCCTGGGTAGGATATCAAGGTTTTACAGTGATACAGCTAAAAAAGAGGTCTTGTTAGAGAGCAGGCACACTGCAGTCGATCTGCTCATCAGGCCTTACATCGACAGATACAGCAGCCCCATACGCAAGGCTGTCAAGTGGTACAGGATCATGCAAGATACAGTCAATGCAGGCATCCATCCCTGGCCGAACCTATGCCCTGTTTTTTCGAAAAAGGTGCCATTAAGTCCTGATACCAGGCTTGAGCATAGCTGCAAGGGTATGGTCAGACTTGCAGACCTTATGTACCTGTGCGCTAGCCTGCTGCAGTATTCTAAAAACTGAAACCTGCTTGAGCATTAAAGCTGATCCAGCCTCCTCTCCATGATAGTCTTTAGCAGTTCGGGCTTCGCCTTTCCCTTGGATGCTTTCATGGCTTGTCCCATGAGAAAGGTAAAGGCTTTTGTCTTCCCGGATCTATAATCCCTGACTGAATCCTGGTTTTCGTACAGCACTCGGTCAACTATTTCAGTCAACATGTCCTCATCTGCTATCTGCCTCAGACCTAGCTTCTCGACGATCGAACCTGCATCCAGCCCTGTATCCAGCATCTCGGACAGTACATTTACAGCAATAGTATAGCTGATGATCTCCTTATCCACCATCCCAATGAGCCCTGCAAGATAAGCCGGACTTATACCCGGAGCTGAGAAGCTTAGGTTTTTGTCCTTCAGCAGCCTGGTGAGAGGGCCTGTGACCCAGTTGCATGCTGCTTTCGGCTTGCCGCACTCTTCAACGCAGGTCTCAAAAAAGTAAGCCCTATAAGGCTCCGATGTCAGCAGCCTGGCATCCTGCTCTGAAAGCCCCATTTCCTCTATATATCTCCGGCGCTTGGTCTGGGGCAGCTCAGGCAAGCCAGAACGGATCTCCTCTACCCATCCCCGGTCGATATACACGCCTGGTAGATCAGGATCAGGAAAGTACTGGTAATCCTGTACGTCCTCCTTCGAACGAATGGGCTCGCTTACATTATTGCTGTCATCCCACCTTCGTGTCTCAGCAATTATGCATCCGCCGCTTGACAAGAGCACCTTGAGCCGCTCGGATTCGTATTCGATGGCATTGCGCACGGCTTTTAAAGAATTCAGGTTCTTTATTTCGATCCTGGTGCCATACTCGGACCCGGATGCCGCCGGTTTAACTGAGATATTCACATCGCACCTTAAGGAGCCTTCCTGCATTTTGCAGTCGGATATACCGGTGTAGAGTGCTATCAGCCTTAAGCTTTCAAGGAATTCCACCGCTTCATGGGCTGACCTGATATCTGGTCCTGTAACGATTTCTATCAAGGGTATGCCCGACCTGTTGTAATCTATTAAAGAAACCTTTTCTGCCTCATTGTGGATGAGCTTGCCTGCGTCCTCCTCCAGCTGTATGCGGCTTATGCCTATTTTTCTTAAGCATCCCTCGCTTTCAACTCCCAGGTAACCTCCGGTGCATATCGGCCTGTAGCGCTGGGTGATCTGATAGCCCTTCGGCAGATCAGGGTAGAAATAATTCTTTCTGTCAAACCTGCTGAACTCTGAAATTTCGCAATTGGTGGCAAGCCCCATTTTGACAGCGTATTCCACAGCCTTTCTGTTCAAAACAGGAAGCGCTCCCGGCATACCTGTGCACACAGGGCAGCACTGGGTATTAGGCGGTGCACCGTAGGCAGTACTGCAAGCGCAAAAAAGCTTGGTGCTCGTTGACAGCTCAATATGCACTTCCAAGCCTATGATCGTTTCAAACCGCATTGACATCACCCCTGTGGAGCATAGGCCGCTTTATATGATAGTCCGTATTTTGCTCAAAGGTGTATGCCACTCGCAGCAGCAGTCCGTCGCTGAAGGCCTTACCCATAAGCTGCATCCCTATGGGCATACCGGTGCTGTCAAAGCCGCAGGGGATCGATATTGCAGGCAGTCCGGCAAGGTTAGCCGGGACTATGCATATGTCCTGCTTGTATTTATCCAGGGTATTTTCACGGATCACGCCAAATCTAAAGGCCGTCTCCGTAGTGGTGGGAGATAAAATGATATCATATTTTCCCAGAATTTTGTCCAGCTCCTGCTTGATCATAGTTCTCAATCTGGCTGCCTTAAGATAGTAGTTTTTGAATTTGCCTGAATCTAAGGCCAGATTCCCGAGCATGATCCTCCTTTTAACATTCGCATCAAAGCCTTCTGTCCGGGATCTCTTGTATATTTCCTCCGGACTGTTAGCGCCATCCGGCCTGTATCCATACATGATGCCGTCAAATCTAGCCAAGTTTGATGCACCTTCGGCAGATGAAAGCATTAAATACACGGGCACGGAGTATTCACTCAAGGGCAGGGATACTTCCTCCACGACAGCCCCCATTTCCTCGAACATTTGAGCTGCTTTGATAACTTGTGAGCGCACTTCATCGCTTTGGCAGCTGTTGAAATACTCCCGGGGCAGGGCTAGCCTGATCCCTGTCACATCGTCGACCAGGCAAGCGCTGTAATCCGGGCAAGGCCTGTTTGCCGAGGTCGAGTCCATAGCATCATATCCGGCGATCGCGTTCAGGACCAGGGCACAGTCTGTAACGTCCTTGGTCAGCGGCCCAATTTGATCCAGTGAAGAGGCGAAAGCTACCAGCCCATACCTTGATACCAGCCCGTAGGTCGGTTTCATACCCACTATGCCGCAAAATGATGCCGGCTGCCTTATAGATCCCCCCGTATCGGTGCCCAGTGAAAACATCACCTCATCGGCAGCTACCGCCGCTGCCGAACCGCTGCTGGAGCCACCTGGCACCTTTTCAGGGTCCCAGGGGTTACTGGTCTGCACATAATATGATGTCTCGCCTGAAGAGCCGATGGCAAAGCTGTCAAGGTTGAGCTTGCCCAAGAGGATGCTGTTCACAGCTTTCAGTTTCCTGTAGACTGTGGCATCATAACAAGGCACGTAGTTCTCCAACATTTTGGAAGCGCAGGTAGTTTTGATGCCCGAAGTGCATATATTGTCCTTAAGCCCGTATGGGATGCCGGTCAAAGCCGTCTTTTCATATCCTGCAGGACCGAGCTTATCCAAAAATTTTGCGTGGGCAAGTGCCCGATCGATGTCCAGGGTTATAAAAGCCCCTATCCTATCCTCTACATCTGTTATCCTGCTTATTATTGATTCAGTCAGCTCTGTACAGGATATCTCTCTTCTGTCAAGCAATCTGGCCGCTTCATGTATCGTAAGCTTGTATAGTTCCAACTGTAGTGTCCTCCGCTTTACTTTCCGGTCCCCCATATATAGGGTACACAAAAGAAGCCATCCTTAGTATATGCCGCATTGCCCAGGATAGCATCCCGCTGTAATGAAGGCAATGCTACATCATCTCTCATTACACTATCGGCATCACCCATACCGGCCGCGGGCTCCGCACCCTCGGTGTCAACATCGTCTATCTTATCGAAGTAATCCAGGATGTTGCTCAAGAACTCCGTGAGATCGTCCTTTTCAGTTTCTGCCAGGTAAAAACGGGATTTATCCGCTATGGCTTCTATATCGGCTTTACTCAGTTTCAACACACATCAGCCTTTCATCTTACTGGATCCATTTGGAGGTAAATCAGCTGCCAAGCATATTCTCAAAATCCGCTTCTGAAATGATCGTTATACCAAGTTCCCGGGCCTTGGCCAGCTTGCTGCCCGCATTTTCACCTGCCAGCACATAATCGGTCTTTTTGCTTACGCTGCCGGAAACCCGACCGCCCCGTTCCTCGATGATCGCTTTGGCCTCATCTCTCGTATACTTCTCCAGGGTGCCGGTCAATACGAAGGTTTTGTCCCTGAAGGCTTCAGAAACTGCTGTATTCCTAGATACATAGGTGAAATTGACACCGGCCTGTTTAAGCTTCTCGACCAGTTCCAGGTTTTGCTCGTCCTTGAAAAAGGCAGTTATGCTCTCTGCCATTTTGTCGCCGATTTCATGTATAGCCGTGAGCTCGGCTTTATCAGCATTGATTATGTTATCTATATCCCGGAAATGCTCCGCAAGGGTCTTGGCAGCTTTCGAGCCTACGAGCCGTATGCCCAGGGCAAACAGTACCCTGTCAAGGCCTCTGTCTTTGCTTTCATTTATTGCATTCAGGATATTTTCAGCCAGCTTCGGCCCCATCCTGTCAAGGGTCAGGAGCTGTTCAAGCGTAAGCGAATAAATGTCCGCAGCATCGTTGATGAGCCCGCTGTCAAGCAGCTGGGATATGATCGCCGGGCCAAGCCAGTTTATATCCATTGCATCCCTGGATACAAAATGCTCCAGGAGCCGCTTCCTTTGAGCCGGGCAGCTGTTGTCCGTACACCTTATGGCTGCCTCGCCTTCGATCCGCAAGACCTTGGATCCGCAAGCCGGACACCTGTCCGGGAATACGAAGGGTCTCTCACTGCCTGTCCTCTTCTCTTTCAATACCTCCACGACCTCGGGTATGACGTCGCCTGCCTTATGTATGACGACCGTATCGCCAATACGGATGTCTTTCTCTTTTATGAAGTCCTCATTATGCAGTACTGCCCGGGATATAACCGACCCTGCAACAAGGGTAGGCTGAAAAACAGCGGTCGGGGTGAGTATCCCGGTCCTGCCTACCTGGATCACTATGTCCTCTATGATGGTCGTTTTCTGCTCTGCGGGAAACTTGTAGGCCACTGCCCAGCGCGGGCTCTTTGCAGTATTTCCAAGGAGCTCCCTTTGCCTTAAGGAGTTGACCTTGATCACAAGGCCATCTATGTCAAAGCTCAGGTTATGGCGTTTGGGGATCCACTCCTCACACTTTTTGATGATTTCACCGATCGACCTGGTTATCAGCAAAAGAGGGCTTACCTTCAAGCCCAGTTCCTCTAAAAAGTGCAGGCAATCGGAGTGGGTCTCCGGTAAAGGTACCTTTGCCTCCTGGAGGTTGAATATGAAGATATCCAGGGGACGCGACGCCGACACCTTTGGATCCAGTTGCCTCAAGGAGCCTGCTGCCGCATTGCGGGAGTTGGCAAAGAGCGGCAGACCTTCCGCTTCGCGCTGCTCATTGAGTAACAAAAACGCATCCTTTGGTATAAAGACTTCGCCCCTTACAAGCAGGTCTATCGGCTGTTTGAGCCTGTAAGGCAAGGTCTTTATGGTCCTTAAGTTGTTGGTAACGTCCTCGCCGGTAAGGCCATCACCGCGGGTGGCGCCGCGCACGAACACGCCCTGCCTATATTCGAGTGAAACGGACAAGCCGTCTATTTTATACTCCATTATGTACTCTACATCATTGCCTGCCGTCTCGCGGACCCTCCTGTCGAACTCCAGCAAATCAGCCTCATTGAAGGCATTGTTTAGGCTGAGCATGGGTACCTCATGCACTACAGGGGCAAAGGCTTTGGAGGGCTTGCCGCCTACCCGCTGCGTCGGGGAATCTGCCCGCTTCAGTTGGGGAAACTCTTCCTCCAGGCGAATGAGCTCGCCCATGAGCCTGTCAAACTCTGCATCCGATATGGTAGGCATGTCCAAAACATAATAGTTGTAGTTGTGCTTGTCAATTTCGGCTATCAGTTCGTCCATCCTTCTCTTTGCCTGCTCGCTGGTCATGATCAACATCCCCTGTCATACTTTTTTGAGCGGTGCAAGCTCCGCGAGAAAGCTCTTTATACCGCCCTGAACAAAAGCTACTTTCAAGACAAGATCGCTGCCCTCTCCTTCAATGGCAACTACAGTCCCGGTCCCGAACTTGGTGTGGACTACCTTGTCGCCCAGGCGGAATCTTGCCTGACTGTCCGTATTGCCGCCTCTTGCCGGGAAATTGATGACTTTAGGTCCATTGGACACATATTTATCATTCCGCACAAGGCCGGCTGTATGAGAAACGCTGTATGAAAGTCCGGAATTCAAATCATCCACAAGATCTGCCGGTATTTCCTTGATGAATCTTGACGGCATATTCAGCACGGAACTGCCATACAGGGTCCTCCTGTCTGCATAGGTTATATAAAGGTTTGCCTTTGCCCTTGTGATGCCTACATAGCACAACCTTCTTTCCTCTTCCAACTCCTCATCCGATTCCATGGACCTGGAATGGGGGAACAGCCCTTCTTCAAGGCCGGTCAGGAACACGATCGGAAATTCAAGGCCCTTGGCGCTGTGCAGTGTCATCAGGGATACCGTGGACCTGTCAGCGCTTTCGTCGTCCTCCATTTTGTCTATATCCGAAATCAAGGCGATGTTCCCTAAAAATTCGGTAAGGCTGCTGCCTGGATTGTTGTCTTCGAAATCCCTCGCGGCAGATACAAATTCCTTCAGATTTTCTATCCTTGCTAAGGAGTCATCAGAGTTTTCCCGCTCGAGCGCAGGCAGGTAACCGGTTTCGACCAGAACCTCCTGTATGAAATCTGTTAGTGGCAGTATTTCCTTTTTCGCAATTAGCACGGTTATCAGCTGCACAAACTCCTTCACCCTGGCGCCTGGCGCTTTGCCTATAAAGCTTTCAGCCGATTCGAGCATCATATCAAACAGGCTGGTATCATTTTCCAAGGCAGCTTCATGCAGCTTGGAGACGGTGGCATCCCCTATCCCCCTTCTGGGAGTGTTTATAATCCGCATAAGGCTGACATCATCGGCAGGATTGTCAATGACCCTTAAATATGCAATCATATCCTTGATTTCCATACGGTCATAAAAGCGAAGGCCCCCGTATATATTGTAGGGAATGGCATAATTCATCAGGGCCTCTTCCAGGGCACGGGACTGGGCATTCATCCTGTAAAGTATGGCTATGTCACCATATCTTTTGCCCTGCCTTATTAACTTCTTTATCTCATTGCATACAAACTCCGCTTCTGCCTTTTCATGATCGGCCTTGTACAGCTTTATCCTGTCGCCCTTATCCTTGCGGGTCCACAGCTTTTTGTCCTTGCGCCCTATATTATGCCTGATGACATTGTTGGCGGCATCGAGGATGTTCTGATAGGACCTGTAATTTTCCTCCAGCTTTATCACCTTGGCATCAGGGAAATCCTTTTCAAACTCAAGGATGTTCCTTATATCCGCCCCTCTCCATCTGTATATGGACTGGTCGTCATCACCGACGACGCAAACGTTCCCATGGAAATCCGACAACAGCTTTACGAGCATATACTGGGCATAGTTGGTGTCCTGGTACTCATCCACCAGGATATAGCGGAACTTGTACCTGTAATAGTCCAGGATGTCCTTGCGCAGGTAGAAGAGTTCCAGGGTTTTGACGAGCAGATCATTGAAGTCCAGGGCATTGTTCTTCCGGAGCATGGATTCATATTGCTTGTATATCTCAGCTATCTTTTCCTGCCTGAACTGGCCGCTCACTTCCTTGGAGTAATCTTCAGGGCTTTTCAGATCATCCTTCAGCCTGCTTATGATCGTCCTCATCTCTTTGGCATTGTAGTATTTTTCATTTAAATTGAGCTGCTTCAGGCATTCATTGATCACGCTCAGTTGGTCGCTGTCATCATAGATGACGAAATTGCTGCCATAGCCGATTTTATCGATATCCCTGCGCAATATCCTCACACACAGGGAATGGAATGTGCTTATCCAAATGTACTGGGCATCAGTGCCGACCAGCTTGTGTATGCGGTCCTTCATTTCCCTAGCGGCCTTATTGGTGAATGTGATCGCCAGTATGGATGAGGGGAATACGCCCCTGAAGCTGAGCAGCTCATGCAGGCGGTCCTTTGCCACGAGCAAGGTGTCCCTGCCAGGTGTGTCGAGGGCTTCAAAATAGAGTTCCATCAATGAGATATCATCAGGTGTTATCCCAGATGCCGGCAGATGCCTGGATTTATATATATCGCCGTATTTCACCAGGTGGGCGACCCTGCTCGTCAATACCGTCGTCTTTCCCGACCCTGCGCCTGCCAGTACAAGGACCGGGCCCTGGGTCGTCAGCACGGCCTCTTTCTGCATGCTGTTGAGCCTGCGGTATTCTGATTCTATTATTTTATCCCTTAATTCATAATACTTGCTTGCTAAATCATCATTAGTCATTTCAATCACAACCCGGTAAGTATTTGTATTTATTATACCAATGTAACCTGGCGCGGACAATAAAAAACCCTCAAAGCCGATTTGTATAAAGCTTTAAGGGTAGCTTCGCGGATTATTTGGACATCCTGTCAAACACTATTTTATAACCGTCTGCCCCGTATATAAGTGACCTGTTCACCCGGCTGATAGTAGCTGTACTCGCGCCTGTTTCTTCGACTATTTCCTGATAGGTTTTCTTGTCCTTCAGCATAATGGCTACTTGGAGGCGCTGAGCCAGGGATTTTATTTCATTAATCGTGCAGATGTCTTCAAAGAAGCGGTAACACTCTTCAATGTCCTTAAGCGACAGTATGGCTTCAAAAAGCTGATCCGTCAGCTCATCTCTTATTTTGGATTTGTATTCCAAGCTCATTCCTCCTATACTGACCGTGAATACTCTCCGGTTCTGTAACTTATCATTGAATGCCGGCATAGATTATAAAAGCTAATTAAAGGGGGTGTAGCTTGTGACATATATAATCCAGCCCGGCGATTCCTTGTACTTAATAGCCTTAAAATTCAATACCGATGTCGAAGGCATAATGGCTGCAAACGGTATGGCAGATCCGGCGCATATATATCCTGGCCAGGTCTTGAATATACCTGTTGCTGCTACTATGCATGAAAGTGGCTCCGAGTATATCGTACGACCCGGAGAAACCCTTGACCTGATAGCCAGAAAGCATGGTGTAAGGCTTTGTGACCTGATAAGGTCCAATAGAATAAAAGCACCATTCATCGTCTACGCCGGACAGACGATCCATGTCCCATAGAAGCCAACCCTGCATCCTGAAAATGGAGAGAGTGCCCCTAAGGGTACCTGAACCTTCTACTTCATTTTATATATTAACACATTAAACCACTAAAGAAAAGATGTGAGCATCACTTCAAATAAAAAAGTGCCGTCAAGCACTTATTTTTCTTTATTATGGTCCGCCTTTACGACTTCCATTTTTGATATGGAGACCTCATAGGCGGTCCTTTCCTCTATTTCACCTGAAGGGAGCTTTTTCTGATACTGCCTACTTTGGATCCTGCCCCAGACCTTTATATTATCACCGACCGAAATATTCTGGCAATACCTGGCGTTTCTGCCCCAGGCTATGTTGGGTATGTAATCAGACTTGTTGTAAGCCCTGTTGACGGCTATCAGCAGGTCCGCTATCTCCCTTTTGAACGGCGTGATCCTGTATACCGGCGTTTTGCACACAAATCCGTTTAAGTAGATTTGATTGGGATTTTTGATGCCTTCAACATTATTTGATATTTCTCTTACAAATATGGTAAGCACGAGCCTGTTTGCACCGTCTATGAACTTGTTGTACGACCTGAGCTGCCCGCCTATATACACCTTGGCGCCTACGTTCAGGTCTACATCACCAATAAGCCTTTCCGATACCGTTACCGGCAATCTGTCAACATAGTCGCTTAACCTAGGCACCGCTATGAAAAAATTATAAAATCCCTCACCATACATCTCGTGGCTGAATGTCAGGGTCGAATTAACTGCCCCTGCTATCTGGACCCAGTTGTTATCGGTCGTATATTCCGCCATCTGCTTCCTCCCCCTTCTGTTCATCCATGTAGACATGTTGCCTGGAACTATACATATTCAGGATGCTATTTGGATATTCCATACCACCGGGGATCAGCTGTCAATTTTTATCTGCCTGCCTGTATGGTCTATCCGGTATTCACCCTTGTGTATCAGCTCCGAAACCGGTACTATCTCATAACCCTCCGCCAGTAGCTTATCGAGAATGAGCGGCAAGGCCTGGGTTATATATTTGGCATTGTTATGAAACAAAACTATGGAGCCCTTCCTGACATTGTTCACTACCCTGTTGTACATGTGGTCTACTCCCTTTTCCCGCCAGTCCAGGGAATCAACATCCCATTGTATCGGATATATATCCAGTTCCCTGCATGTCTTGATCAACAGGTCATTGTACTCCCCGAATGGCGGCCTGAACAGCCTGACAGCACGATCACCTGCCAGTTCCTCCAGTCTCTTCTGGGTGGTAACGATCTCCGAGATCATTTGCTCCCTGGAAAGGGACGCCATATGGGGATGGGTGGCTGAATGGTTGGCTACCTCATGGCCTCTTTCAGCAATCTCCCTGACCTTGTCAGGATATTTGTCCATCCAGAAGCGGACCAGGAAGAAGGTGGTCCTGATGTTCCGCGCTTCTACGATGTCCATGATTTCGCTGGTATATTCGGCACCCCATGCCGCATCGAAGGAAATGGCGATTTTGTTCTCACCAGTTTCGACGGAATAAATCGGCAACTCCTTTTTTATGTTGAGGAAAACCTCTATGGCTTTCCCGCTGACGTTCTCCATGAATACGAAGGACAGCAGGACAAGGTAAAAGCAAAGCAGGATCCGCATGGCCTTGCTTTTGGATATGTATATCACCTTCATGTACAACACCTCAATATAAGTCTATTATATGCCAATAGCTCTTATGCCATATAATATAGTACTTGCCCCAAGGGTAAAAAATACCCTCATAAGAGTAGCTCTCATGAGGGCTGTTTGTTCAACCGAATATCAGTTATAGTTTCTGTAAGCTGTCAGCAGCTCATTATCCAAAAGGACTAGGACCGCCACCTGGCCCTTTGCATCCCTTTCATCTATGGGCAGGCCGTCCATATTGAGCCTTGTGGTAGTACCATCCTTCTGCAGCAATATGATCTCATAGGGTTCCCTTATATAAAAGGCCTTGACCAGCCTGCTGCCATTGGTGTTCTTACGGTCGAAGCTTATGGTCCTGAAGCCGACGCCGCCCCGACCTTGACGTTCATAATCCGAAATCAGGGTGCGTTTTGCAAACCCTCGGTCTGTCAGCACGACCAGCTCCCCTTCATCAGCTTTTACCTGCTGGCCGAAAATGACCTTATCCGTCTTTTTAAGATGGATTGCCTTGACGCCCTTAGCTGCCCTGCCCATGGGGCTGACCTCGCTTCCGCTGAAGCGGATGCTTATGCCCTTTTCGGTGATGACCATCATGTCGCTGCTACCGTCGGTCAACTCGGCAGCTACGACCTTGTCGCCTTCTTTAAGGCCGCAGGCTATTATTTTTGTGATTCGGGAGTCATATTCCTTGAGCGGGGTCCGCTTGACCATACCGTTTTGGGTGTAAAACTGTATATACAGGTCTTCATCGAAGTTTTCGACAGAAATCAGAGCTATCACCCGTTCGCTTCTGTCAAAGCCCTTAATGAGCACGCTAAGCTGCATGCCCTTGTCCTTCCACTTGCCCTCCGGCACCTCGCTGCCCATTACCCAGTAGCAGTTGCCCGCATCCGTAAAGAACAGGAGGCGGTGGTTGGTGGCTGAATCCACGAGGAATTCAACATAGTCCATATCCCGCGTCTCGACAGCCTCAACATCCCGGCTGGACCTGTTGAAGGATCTCTTCGGTATCCTTTTGATGTCCTGATTACGGGTCAGGGTTATCACGCAATCCTCCACATAGATAAGATCGTCTGTCCTTATTTCAGCCTCTGAGCCGTCTTCAATTATCACCGTACGGCGCTCATCGGCGTATTTTTTCTTTATCTCAAGGAGTTCATTCCTGATGACTTTTATAAGGAGGGCTTCTGAGTCTAAAATGGCACTTAGCTCCTCTATCAGCTTTTTGACCTGGGCATATTCCTTTTCGAGGTTTACGATCTCCAGGTTGGTCAGCTTCTGCAAGCGCATGTCCAGGATGGCCTGGGCCTGGATCTCCGAAAAGCCAAACTCCTTAACGAGGTTGATCCTGGCCTCCCTGGGATTCTTAGAAGACCTGATTATCGCAATGACCTTCTCTATGTTGGATACAGCTATGATCAGGCCTTCCAGGATATGCTCCCTTGCCTTGGCCTTTTCCAGGTCGTACCTGGTCCTCCGGGTCACAACGTCCTTCTGGTGCTTTATGAAATACTCCAGCAGGGATTTCAGGTCAAGTTGCTGCGGCTTGCCGTCAGCTATAGCTACCATGTTGACTCCGAAAGTTATCTGCAGGTCCGAGTACTTGTACAAATAGTTCAGGATTTTTTCAGCGTCGGCATCCTTTTTTAGCTCTATAACAGCACGTATGCCCTGCCTGTCCGACTCATCCCTGATATCGGCTATCCCCGTAAGGATCCCTTTTTTCTCTTCACTCAGCCTGAGTATCTTTTCCAGGAGCGCTGCCTTGTTGACCTGGTATGGTAGCTCCTTGATCACCAGCTGTTTTTTACCGCCGGCCGCATTCTCTATATCTACCTTTGCCCTGATCGTGAGCTTGCCTTTGCCGATCTCGTAGGCCTTTCGTATTTCTTCCTTACCGATTATATACCCGCCTGTAGGAAAATCGGGGCCTTTGATGATCTCGAGCAGCCTGTCAGTCGTAACATTCTTTTTGGTCATGACCTCGATCGCGCCGTCTATAACTTCACCAAGGTTGTGAGGAGGTATATTGGTGGCCACGCCGACCGCTATCCCGGTGGACCCGTTGACCAGCAGGTTCGGGAAGCGTCCGGGCAGGACATCCGGTTCTTTCAGCGAATCATCGAAGTTAAGGCTGAAGTTGACGGTCTCTTTGTCTATATCGCGCAAAAGCTCTAAGGACAAGGGAGTCATACGAGCTTCGGTATACCGCATGGCTGCAGCCGAATCCCCGTCTATGGACCCGAAGTTGCCGTGGCCGTCTACAAGGGGGTTTCGGATATTGAAGTCCTGGGCCATCCTGACCATGGCATCATATATAGAAACATCGCCGTGAGGATGGTATTTGCCCAAGGTATCCCCCACGATCCTGGCTGATTTCTTGTAGGGCTTGTCCGGTGTTAGGCCAAGCTCATGCATGGTATACAATATGCGCCTTTGCACGGGTTTCAGCCCATCCTCTACCCTGGGAAGGGCTCTCTCCATTATTACATACTCGGCATATGGCATTATTGAGTCATGGATAACGTTTTCCAGGGTCTTGACTATGACCATATTGTCGTTTTGCTGCATTACATCCTTGTCCTTGCTCCTTGCCATGCATTATACCCCCATTTCCTGAAAGATGTCTTTCTTGTTGAAGTTGGCATTGGCAGCTATATAGTCACGCCGGGGTTCGACCTTATCGCCCATCAGAATGGTGATAAGCCTTTCTGCCTCAGCAGCATCCTCCAGGGTGACCTGGACTATAAAGCGGTTTGCCGGGTTCATAGTTGTTTCCCACAACTGTTCAGGATTCATTTCGCCCAGTCCCTTGTACCTCTGGACCGTATAGCCCTTGCCCGCATTCTTGATTTTCATGGTCAACTCCTCGTCGTTGTATGCATATTCAATCTTGCTGCCGCTGGTTATTTTATAAAGCGGGGCCATACCGATATATACATGGCCTCTTTTTATGAGCTCCTTCATATAGCGGAAGAAAAAGGTAAGGAGTATAGCCCTTATATGGGCACCATCCTGGTCAGCATCGGATAATATGATGATCTTGTGGTACTTCAGGTTGTCGATATTGAAATCCTCGTCTATGCCTGTACCTAGGGCCGAGATTATGGTCCTGAACTCTTCATTTGCCAGGACCTGATCCAGGCGTTTCTTTTCTACATTGAGCGGCTTGCCCCTCAAGGGCAGTATGGCCTGGAAGCGCCTGTCCCTTCCCTGCTTGGCTGATCCGCCTGCGGAATCGCCTTCCACTATGAACAGCTCATTTAGCCTTGCATCCCGTCCGGTGCAACTGGCCAGCTTGCCTACCAGGGGGGCTGCCTCCAAGCTGTTCTTCCTCCGTGTAATCTCCTTGGCTTTCCTGGCAGCCTCCCTTACCTTTGCGGCATTGATGGCCTTTTCGATGATAGCCCTGACTGTGTCCTGATTATCAATATCTTCTATGTAGTAAAGGAGGTTGTCTGAAACGATCGCTTCCAGCGCGGTCCTGGCTTCAGGGTTGCCCAGCTTGGTCTTGGTCTGCCCTTCGAATTGGATGTTGTTCATTTTTACTGAGATCACTGCCGTAAGGCCTTCGCGGAAATCTTCCCCGTTCAGCCCGCCGTTTTTTCCTTTATACAGGCTGTTGGTTTTTATGTAATCGTTAAACACCCGTGTGAGGGCAGTCTTGAAGCCCGTTTCATGGGACCCGCCTTCCGTTGTGGGAATGTTGTTCACATATGAAAATATGCTTTCTGTATACGCATCAGTGTATTGGATGGCTATCTGGGCATAAATGCCGTCTTTTTCCCCTTCGATGTATATCACGTCATTATGCAGGGGTGTCTTGTCTTCATTAAGATATTTGACGAAATCGACCAGGCCGCCATCAAAGCAGTAGCAGCGCTTATTGTTATCTTCCAGTCTTTCATCTGTTAGGGTGAAATTGATGCCCTTGTTGAGAAAGGCAAGCTCCTTCAGCCTTTTGGCAACTACATCGAAACTCAAATGTATATCGGGGAATACCCGTTTGTCGGGCAGGAATCTGACCTTGGTCCCTCTTCTGTCAGTTTTTCCCTTGTTTATGAGCGGGGTGACTGGTTTGCCTACCTGCAGGTCCCCGTTTTCAGTATAGGTTTCATATCTCTGGTAGTATAGCTGGCCGTCAATGGCTACTTCCACCACCAGCCATTCAGACAGGGCATTTACTGCTGCAGCGCCTACTCCGTGCAAGCCTCCGGAATAGCTGTAGTTGTTGGTGGTGAACTTGCCTCCGGCATGCAACTGGGTGAATACGACCTCCACGCCGGGTTTATTCAGTACGTCGTGAATGCCGACCGGGATCCCCCTTCCGTCGTCGATCACTGTGGCACTGTTGTCAGCGTGTAATATAACGTCTATATTGGATGCATAGCCGTTCAAGGCTTCATCTACAGCATTGTCGATGATCTCCCACAGCAGGTGGTGCAGACCCCTGGACCCAGTGGTGCCTATGTACATGCCCGGTCTGAGCCTGACTGCCTTAAGGCCTTCCAGCACCTGGATATCATTTGCCTCATATGTCTTGGCCATAAAAATACTTCGTCCCCCTCAATAAGAACAAATGTTCTGTCTGATATTCAATTTCCATTATATCATTGTTTGTCCATATAAGAAAGCATATAAATCTATAATTCAAGCCTCGCCAAGGCATATTGTAGTTCTTCCCTGACCCTGGGATCATCTTCCTTAGTCAAAGCAGCCTCCAGTACAGCCCTTGCGCTTGCTCCCCCGATTTTTCCGATCGCCCAGGCGCTATGGGCCCGGATCTGCGGATGGGGATGGTATATGAGCCTGGACAGCGGCTCTACATAGGCTGGATTTCCTGAGTTGCCCGCAGCGATCGCAGCCATGGACAGGATCCTTTGAGCCCTGGCATAGTTTTTGCCGACAAGCTTTCCTATGCGCTCCATTAAGGCTTTAAGACTGCTGTGGCTTATCAGGATCTCCATTATATCGAATATCTGAACCTCCGGTTCAACCGTTTCTTGGAACCTGGCCCTGTTTTTGGGGCAGCATGCCTGGCAGTCCTCGCACCCGAGCATTCTGCTGCCCATTTTTTCCCTGATATCTCTTGGTATGATGCCAGGGGACAGCATATGATACCTCAGGCATTTGCTTAAGATAACCCTGCCGTTGTTAGAAATAGCCCCAGTGGGGCATGAATGGATGCACCTGGCGCAGCTACCGCAATCGGTAATACACGACTCATTCGGAACGTCCACAGGTAGCGGGGCATTTGTGAGTATAAGATGCAGGGTCATCAGCGATCCGTTGGTCTCATTATGAATAAGCCCGTTCTTACCAAAGCACCCTATCCCGCTGAGGTATGCTATCTGCTTTATGGGCAGGGGCGGATCCACTACGGCGGCGAAACCGCTTTCGATCAGGATCGCGGCAAGCTCCTGCATGGCTTGCCTGCCCTTGGGATATGCTGCGTAGTGGGCATTGAAATACCCTTTGCCGGATGACTCTTCAAATCTGTATGGAGCATATTGATAAGAAGCCACAATGAACGTTCTACCGTCCTCCATGACGGATGCGTATGAGGCAGTCAGCCGCCTTTCCTCCCAGTAACGGGCAGTGTCCGGATCCAATTGCCTGCGCACCTTTATTTCTTCATCCCACAGCTCAAGCTGCCGTACTTGCATAAATTTTATCCTATCGAATCCTAGCTGAGATGCTTTGTTGACCAGTTCGTTTTTCAGGCTGTGCATAGGTAGGCTCAATCCTTTGGTTTTAATAAATCCAATTAATTATAGCATATCTGCGATCAGCATTTGAATTGTGGCCTTTTGCAGGCGCAGCCTTGCAGTAATGACTGATTAATGAAAAGTGCTGTAAGCCTGGATGAAGAACTGAGCCTGGATGAGCAATAATATGGTAAGAAGTTGACAACAGCTATAAAGATGATAGGAATGTGGCTGCACTTGTGATCATCCAGATAAGGCAGTGAACGATTGGCCTAGAATTGGCTTCAAAAACCAAAGGAGCTGAAAGCTCTAAAACCCTCAGCTCCTTATTGGCGTATCACTTATCAGTTCTTGCTTTAATATTTGCTTCTTGGGGTGTAATGGGTATGAAGCAGCTTATGGGCTAGGTGGCTGTTGGGCGAACCCAGGAATTCCTCATACAACCTCTTTACGGATGGATTCTCATGGGACTTGCGCACAGGCATGTTCTTGTCCTCATCATAAATCGCTGCGGCACGCAATGACTTAATATCCTTGTCCATGCGCTCCTTTGCAGGGACTATCGGCTGACCTCCGCCTGTTACGCAGCCACCGGGGCAGCCCATGATCTCTATGAAATGATATTCCTTAACGCCCCGTTTAACCAGTTCAAGGAGCTTTTTAGCGTTGCCGGTGCCATGGGCTACTGCTGTTCTTATAGTGATTGAACCCAGGTCCACCTCGAATTCCTTAATCCCTTCTATACCCCGGACAGCTTTGATGTCCACTGCCTCCAGGGCCTTGCCGGTAACTATCTCATAAACTGTCCTCAAGGCTGCTTCCATAACGCCGCCTGTTGCCCCGAATATGACACCAGCGCCTGTTGAATCTCCGAATACCGGGTCAAAGGCTTCATCTGGCAGCTTATTGAAGTCTATGCCGGCAGCCTTTATCATGCCTGCCAGCTCCCTGGTGGTAAGCACCGCATCCACATCCGGACGCCCCGCGGCCGCAAGCTCCGGCCTTTTTGCTTCAAATTTCTTTGAAGTACACGGCATTATGGATACAACATAGATCGATGCGGGATCTATATTGTTCTTTTCTGCATAATAGGACTTGATCACGGCTCCCATCATCTCATGGGGAGACTTGCAGGTGGATAGGTTATCGATAAATTCCGGATAATTGTGTTCACAGTATTTGATCCAGCCAGGGCTGCAAGACGTGATCATAGGCAGGGTGCCTCCGTTGTTCAGGCGGTCAAGTAGCTCTGTCCCCTCCTCCATGATCGTCAGGTCAGCAGCAAAGTCGGTATCGAAAACCTTGTCAAAGCCCAGCCTGCGCAGGGCTGCCACCATTTTTCCGGTCACCCTTGTACCGATGGGCATACCGAACTCCTCACCCAGGGCTACCCTAACTGCCGGTGCAGTCTGAACTACTACATGTAGGTCAGGATCGTTGATAGCATCCCACACTCTCTCAACGTCACTCTTTTCTCTTAAAGCACCTACAGGGCAGGCAGTGATGCATTGACCGCAGTAGATGCAGTTCACTTCATCCAGCTTCCTATCAAATACAGGCTCGACTACGGTTTTGAATCCCCGTTCCACTACGCCGATTGCACCTATGCCCTGTACGTTCCTGCATACCGAAACGCATCTGCGGCAGAGTATACATTTGTTGGGATCCCTGACTATGGAAGGCGAGGATTCGTCAATTGTGTAGTTGATCCTTTGACCTTCATAGGGTATATCGGTGACCCCGAGCTGGGCTGAAAGCTCTTGCAGTTCACATTTCTGATTTCTTACACAGGTCAGGCAGCTCCGGTCATGGTTGGATAAAATCAGCTCCAGATTTGCCTTGCGGGCAGACTTGACCTTTGGTGTATTGGTATATATCACCATACCATCTTCGACTGGATAAACACAAGCTGCCTGCAGGTTTCTGGCGCCCTTGACTTCAATCAGACACATGCGGCATGCACCGATCTCGTTTATGCCTTTCAAATAGCACAAGGTTGGTATGTTTATACCTGCAACCCGTGCAGCTTCCAATGCCGTGGTCCCCTTGGGAACTTCGACCTGGATCCCGTCTATAGTAACCTTAATCATATCCATATTGAGTCACTCCCTTAACCTTTTGTGATAGCATGGAAGGGGCATTTTTCAGCGCAGGCACCGCACTTTATGCATTTATCCGGATCAATGCTGTGAGGCGCTTTACGCTCTCCTGAAATCGCGCTTACCGGACAAACCTTGGTGCATAGCCCGCAGCCTCTGCACAAGTCACTGCTGATCACATACCTCAGCAGATTCCTGCATACCCCGGCCGGACATCTCTTTTCTTTGATATGGGCTTCGTATTCATCCCTGAAATACATTATCGTACTTAGAACAGGGTTGGGAGCGGTCTGGCCCAGTCCGCACAGGGCTGCTGCCTTGATATTGTTGCCCAGCTCCTCCAGCTTTTCTATGTCTCCTTCTTCGCCGTTGCCGCTGGTGATCTTGTCAAGCAGTTCAAGCATACGCTTTGTACCTATCCTGCAGGGAGGGCATTTTCCGCAGGACTCGTCGACCGTGAAGTCAAGGAAAAACCTTGCAATGTCGACCATGCAGTTGTCCTCGTCCATGACTATAAGGCCGCCTGAGCCCATCATGGATCCGATCTTCGCTAGGGAATCGTAGTCTATAGGCGTATCAAGATGCTCAGCAGGTATGCATCCGCCTGAAGGTCCTCCTGTCTGGGCAGCCTTGAACTTCTTGCCGTTAGGTATACCGCCGCCTATGTCGTATATGATTTCTCTCAAGGTAGTGCCCATAGGCACTTCAACAAGCCCGGTATTGTTTATCTTGCCTCCGAGGGCAAAAACCTTGGTGCCTTTACTTTTCTCAGTGCCCACCTGGGCGAACCATTCGGCACCGTTTAAGATGATCTGCGGTATATTTGCATAGGTTTCAACGTTGTTTAGCAGTGTAGGCTTAGCAAAGACACCCTTGACTGCAGGGAAGGGCGGCCTTGGAGTAGGCTCACCGCGCTTGCCTTCTATGGACCGCATCAGGGCTGTTTCCTCACCGCAGACAAAAGCGCCTGCTCCAAGCCTTAATTCGATATCAAAGCTGAAATCGGTACCAAAAATGTTCTTGCCAAGGAGTCCCAGCTCCTTTGCCTGCTCTATCGCTATCGACAGGCGTTTGACAGCGATCGGGTATTCAGCTCTGACATAAATATATCCCTGATCGGATCCTATGGCGTATCCTGCTATCGCCATTGCTTCAAGTATGCTGTGGGGGTCCCCCTCCAGCAGGCTCCTGTCCATAAAAGCACCCGGATCGCCCTCATCTGCGTTACAGCATACATATTTTTTGTCTCCCGGGGCTTTGCGGGCAAACTCCCATTTAAGGCCGGTGGGAAAACCGGCACCTCCTCTGCCTCTCAGACCTGATGCTTTTATTTCATTGATCACATCCATAGGTGTCATTTCAGTGAGGACCTTGGCTAAAGCCTTATATCCGTCAAAGGCTATATATTCCTCTATCTTCTCCGGATTGATGACACCGCAGTTCCTTAAGGCCATTCGTTTTTGCTTTTTATAGAACTCGACCTCGTCCAACGTGCTGACGATATCTTCTGCCTTTGCATGGTCGTGATACAGCAGGTCATTTACGATCCTGCCTTTCAAAAGATGCTCTTCGACTATCCTGGGCACGTCCTCAGCCTTTATCCCGCTGTAAAATGCGCCTTCTGGATAAACAACGACTACAGGACCGACAGCGCACAAGCCAAAACAACCTGTACCGACAAGCTTGATTTCATCTTCAAGCTTATGTTTTTTAAGTTCAGCCTGGAATGCATCCATAATGCCGGCCGACCCCGAGGAATGGCAGCCTGTGCCTCCGCATACCAGGACATGTGAACGATACAATTTCATTGTCTATGACCTCCTACGTTATTTTTCAGTAGCTCCGATCGTATACTCCGTTACAACCTGGCCGTTCACAATGTGCTCCGTTACTATCCGTTTGGCTTTTTCAGGCGTTACCTTGACATAAGTCACTTTTTCCTCGCCAGGCTTATAAACTTCTACTATCGGCTCAAGGCGGCAAACTCCTACACAGCCTGTCTGGGTCACGGTAATGTCCTGCAGGTTTCTTTTTTGGACCTCCTCAACGAAAGCCAATAGTACAGGCCTGGCCCCGGCAGCAATACCACAGGTCGCCATGCCGACAACGACTCTGGTTCCTTTTCTATCCTTTCTCAGATTAACAGCTTGCAAAGTCCTTTGTTTTATTTCCTCCAGTTCCTGAATCGACTTCACTTGCAACACCTCCGTACAGTTTGTCAATATTTTCTGATATATATATCCTGATCCACCCTATAACAGAAAGGTCGGTGATCGGCAAGCATCCGAGCTTGCCTTTGATGTCCTGTGTACTAAATTCAAAGCATTTGTCACAGTAAATGTGGGTGTACTTAAAATCAACTTCCGGATTGCATAATATCAGCGTCACCATCGTATCTTCCATCCTGCCAAGGGGCAGACAGTCAATGCTGCTGGTATCAAAACAAGCCATCACTGTAGTGCCACTGCCTAATACCGTATCGATCTTAAGCCTGCCCCCACTCGCTTCAGCCTGGGCTTTGAACAATGGCAATCCCAAGCCCACCCGCCTGGTGGCCCGGGTCGTATAGAAGGGATCTAGTGAGCGCTCAGCTTCGCTGCTATCCATGCCTTTGCCGTTGTCACTTATGATCACATACAGGCTATGCCTGTCCGGTATTTCTTCTATAGTAATGTCTACGCAGGATGCGCCGGCTGATATGGAATTCTGAGCTATGTCCAGTACATGCAATGATATATCTTCCATGTCCTTTATTTATCTCTATATTTGTCCAGTATCCCCTTGACATCCTCGGGCTTGAGCCTGCCGTATACATCTTCGTTTATCATCATGACCGGTGCTAGTCCGCAGGCTCCTAGACACCGGGTAGCCTCCAGGGTGAACCTTCCGTCCTCTGTGGTATCGCCTGGCTGTACCCCCAGCTCTTTTATGAGCTCATTCAGGATCAGCTGAGAACCTTTTACATAACAGGCTGTACCCATGCACACGCCGATCTTGTACTTTCCCTTTGGCTTAACGGAAAACTGGGAATAAAATGTGGCCACGCCGTAGATGTCACTTACGGGTATATCAAGGGCTTCTGCAATATGGGCCTGGACTTCATAGGGCAGATAGCCGAACAATTCCTGGGCTTTCGTCAGAATAGGCATCAAAGGGCCTTCCTTGCCCTTGTACTCATCTATGATCCTGTTAAGCTCTGCGAGTTTTTCTTCATGCTCCGCAAGAATGAAACGTGACATATGTGTCCCCTCCCTGAGTAGTATATAGCTGTTAAAATCTTAATTATTATCTCATAAAGTATTCCGATCTTCAATACTTTTTGTTAAATAATAAACAAATATTGATGTGAAATTATTCGGTCAACATTCGATTTACTGGAAAAGGTCCAACCCTTTAGCTTGATAAATAGTGTAAAATGCCTTCTAAAGTGATTTCTTCGACAGGAATTATCATTTTTTTATCTAATATGCTGCTTAAAGAATGGGCATCTGAGGAAATGATCAGCTTATATTTGCTTCTATCATAATTTTCCATGAGTGGTTTTTGTGAATATTCTAACAAAGTAAAGCCCATATATTCAGGTATAAATCCCAATTGTGATATGATACTATATGACGGCCTGTCCACATGAGCGGGTACGACAAGGCCGCCCAGGCTGCGGGCATAATGCAGGGCTTCATCTATCGAAAGATTTAAAGATGCCAGGAGCAGCTGTTCTTTGATGCCTATGACCTCGTCCCTTTCGTTCATGATGAGTTGATTGCCAAAAAGCTCCGGCTTGTTTTCAATACCGGTATAAAAGCCCCTGATGCGGTCCTGAAATGACATCAGGGCGTCAAGGTGTGGAAAGTAGCATAAAAGATGCACTTCCTCCGCGGTCTGGAGTTCCATGCCCGGTATGACTACCAGCCTGCCCCCGGCTGCCTTGATAACGGCTTCTACGTTATCGCAACTGTTGTGGTCGGTAACAGCTATGGCATCCAGGCCATTCAGCAAGGCCATGTTGACTATGTTGTTCGGGGTCATATCATCGTCGCAGCAGGGTGAAAGCGCAGAATGGATATGCAAGTCTACAGCTGCCTGCTTACAGCTCCTGGTCATTTATACCCACACCTAGTGCATAGAGTCTACCGGCGAGCTCATATGAGGTCAGGCCGGAAGCCAGCAGGGTTATACCTTCTTCCCTGGCCTTGTCTATGGTTTTTGGATCCGCCTGCGCTCCCCCTGAAATTATGATGCAGGACAGCTCCAAAAGGGAAGCGACTGCTATAATGTTGATATGCGTCTGTATTGTGATCCACATGCCGTCCTTTTTCCCGTGGGCCATGACCCAGCTTAGGAGATCACTACATATCCCTGACGATACTTCATTGTCCATGAAAGCTCCTGGCGATAAAACCTGCATGTTCAGATTTTCTGCTATTTCCCTTGGTGTCACAGTTATTCTGGCTCCTTCCTCGTATGGATCTGCTTGTCCGATAATTCGATCATTTCTTTTGCCAGTTTCCTTACCTTTTCCCTAAGCTTAAAAATGCAGTCAAGCTCAGAAGCATCACCCCTGACTATATCCTCGGCCAGGGCCCTGCAGCTTGGTGAACCGCATGAACCGCAATCCAAACCGGGCAGGGAGGCATTTATAACTTCCAGCTCCTTCATTTTTTTGATAGCTGCTTCTATATCAGTGTCAAGCTTAAGCACTGACTTTTCCATGATGTTTTTCTCAAGCTTCCACCTTGTATTGCTTTTAACATATTCAGCTTCGGCCTCATCCAGGGCTTTGCTTTCGATGCCCTTGACCAGGCGTCTTATCCGGCTGTTGGCCACATAGCTGTTTTCAAAGGTAAGCGGGCCTCCCACGCATCCGCCCACACAGTTCAGTCCTTCAAAATAGTCCAGATCGTCCAGCTTGTTGTTTTCTATTTCCTCCAATACGGCTATCACATTATGTATGCCGTCCACGGCCAGGTAGTTTTCGATCCCTAAGGACCTGCTCTCGCCGTTTGTGATTGCCCACCTGACGCCGGAGCTGCTTGCACTCTGAAGCTTCTCACCCTTGCCCTTATCCAATCTCTCCAGTATATGCCTGTATATCTCCAGCATCGATATGGCGCCGTTCACATATGATTTTTCATTGCCGATCGGATTTTTTATGCTTGTCATTTTTGCTGCACATGGAGTTATAAAAAAGACTCCTACCTCATCAGGGGATACCTCATGCTCCCTGCAGAATCTGTCCCGGGCCAGCTGGGCTCCGATTTCCATGGGGGAGGCTATCCTGACTATATTGCCGATAAGCCCTGGGAACCTTACCTGGATCAACCTTACCACAGCCGGGCACGCTGAAGAGATCAAGGGCTTCTTGCATCCGGGCTTTTTCAGCGTCTCCCTGACAAGATAGCTGACATACTCAGCCGCCCTGGCAACTTCGAATACATCGTCAAAGCCCAAATCGATCAAAGCACTGAGGATCTTGTTAATGTCATCTGTATTTTTAAACTGTCCGTATAAGGATGGTGCCGGAAGTGCGATTTTATACCTGTAATCATTTATTACGGACAAGGGGTCTGTAACGGCGGTTTTTGCATGGTATGGACATACAAGGATGCATTCGCCGCAATCGATACACCGCTCCTTAATGATGACGGCCTTGCCGTCCCTGACACGTATTGCTTCGGTGGGACACCGCTTAATACAGTTGGTGCACCCCATACATTTTTCCTTGTCCAGTGTGACTGAATGATAGTATTGCTCCACTTATATCACTTCTTTGTTTATAATACTCAGTCGTGGTGGATGATTATTGTAAGATAAGTGCCTTGTCCAACCTCAGACCGTATTTCAAACACATCCGCGCAGCGCTTTATATTGGGAAGGCCCATACCGGCCCCAAAGCCAAGCTCCCTGGCTGTTTCGGGCGCTGTTGAATAGCCGGCTGTCATTGCAAGGTCTATGTCCGGTATCCCCGGCCCTGTATCTTCAGCCTTGATGATTATCTCGTCAGGACTCACGGTCAGTCTGATATAGCCGCCATAGCTGTGAATCACGAGATTCAGCTCAGCTTCGTAGCACGCTATCGCAGCCCTCCTCACTATGGCTGCGTCTATACCCAGATGCTTGAGCAGCATCTTGACTTTCGCCGAAACATCGCCTGCTGCAGAAAAATCGTTGGGTGCTACCGGATAAGATAGCTCGATTATGTTTTCCCGATCACCTGTCAACATTTATGCTTGTCCGCTCTTTCCAGGCAAACCTGCCATGTATAGCTTCCCGCATGCTTCAAACAATGTATAGGATGTGGTCATCAAAACGATTGATTTTTCAACTGCCAAATCTATGATATCCTGGCCAGGGATCTTGCCTCTGACGAAAACGATAGCACTGACGTCCAGGACCTCAGCCGTGCGGATCACATGCTGGTTTGTCAGGCCTGTCAGCAAGAGAGTGTGGCTTTTAACAAAAGAAAGCACATCGCTCATGAGATCCGAACCACAGGCTGCATCCACTTTTTTGTCCAGAAGGTTGCTGCCGACCAGTACTTCAGCTTCTAGTATGTCCTTTACTTCGTATAGGGCAAGTGACATGCTTCACCTCTATCCTGTTATTTGCTCCAGATATTCCTTGTACTTCATCATCAGATCAATATAAGTATACTTTAATTTTGAAGAAATAGCTACTTTATTTGACGGATTTTGCATGATTATGTCATCAAGTGAATTGGCAGTGTCCTTATACAACTGCAGCAGCCCACTCAATATCAGATTGTTTTCCTGTGTCGCATTCAGATCCTCGAGCTTGTCTGTCATATCATCAATAGGCTGCTTGCATTCACTTACCTCGGACTGGGCTTCCGTTGTCGTGATCTCATTTCTGTCAAGCTGCTTTAAGATATCCTCGAGCTTGTAGTACTCATCCTCCCAGGTAGCAAATGCTGATTTTATTGTTTCCACATTGGATTTGGTTGCGGTTATCTGCATGTTCACCCCGGGAGAAGCGATTTTATACACCTGTGAGTCGATATCGTCCGCTTTCAGCTGTTCCCTGACCTTTGCCGCATCGCTTTCCGCCTTGAAGCCGACGGCAAGCACACGGTAGTAAGTGTCATTGACCGTATAGCCCGCACCGCCCTGTGTCCTCAGTGTAAGCGCATAGTCTTCGGCATTTTTCTCATCGATAAATGCCCCCATCTGAATCGTATACAGCTTGATCGCACTGGCCGTAATGTTCTCCGTCACCT
Organism: Bacillota bacterium; assembly: GCA_029777885.1. GTDB lineage: Bacteria > Bacillota > Clostridia > Caldicoprobacterales > DTU083 > JAKORJ01. The sequence goes on from JAKORJ010000237.1 coordinate 40,619, forward strand.
TGACCGTGTCTTCATCATCCGGCACGGTCAGCTTCGGGTCGTCGGTCGGATCATTTGTTATCCCGTTAGAACCCAGGATAGGAGCTATGATATCGCTTACATATTTGCCTATGGTCCCGGCGAAAAAAATATACAGCAGGCTGCAAGACAGCACGGCTACAAGGATGAAAAAAGCATACCTTTTTCTGGCAGCGTTTCTTCTGAGCCTTGAATATCTCATATCCAGCCCTCCTTGCTTGGATTTGTCCTGTTATGTATTTATGTTTATGGTCTGTTTACCCTATATATGATAAAATACAAATCAAATCTATATATTGGGAGGCTTGAAATGAAATATCATCTGGATACGATACCGGTATGGGATGCCTGCCACGAAGGCGGAGAATGCCTAGTCTGCATCCTTGAAGCCAAGGCTGAAACGGCTTATGTAGAGTCCTTCCTCGGCGGTTCCGTCATGGAGCCTGACACCAGGATAGAGGTGAATGACAAAGGGTTTTGCCCCCATCATAACAAAATGCTGTTTGATGCTAAGAACAGGCTTGGCCTTGCCCTGATGACCCATACCCATACTATTGAAACTATAAAGAAGCTGAAAAAGTTCTCCGGCAGATCCTCCGCGGCAGCAGTAACCAATCCAGCTCCCAGATTATTGGACAGGTTTGCCACAAAGGAAAAGAACACCAGAAAATTTGCAAGGGACCTGGCGGAATGGATCAGGAAGCATGTGAACAATTGCATCATATGCGACAGATTGGCCAATTCCTTGAATCGCTATGTATACACGATCATCTATCTATGGGAACACGAAAAGGAATTCCGCAGCGCCCTGACCGCATCTAAAGGCTTTTGCCTACCACACCTGGCCATGGTGCTGGAATCAGCAGCCGATAATCTGAGCAACAGCCGTATCGATGACTTTATTTCGGACATAATTCCTATAGAGCTACAAAATCTCGACAGGCTTGAACAGGAACTGAAATGGTTCACCCTGAAGTTTGATTACCGGAATCAGGATAAACCCTGGGGCAATTCAAAGGATGCGGTGCAAAGGGTCCTGCAAAAGCTGACAGGCAAATACATGGAATAAAGGCAGCTTGATAAAAACGTGAGCATTCGAGACGATTAAAAAGATATGAGAAGCAATAGAAAGCTATTCTTGTTTTTTATGGTTTTACGGCGTATTTCGAATGTTTCTGAAATCTTGTAGTATTTGCCAACATTTTTGCTTTTTACTAAACTATATGTTGTGATTAGCACTCATCAAGATTGAGTGCTAACAACCAATACTTACATAAGGAGGGTACTTTATGAGAATCAAGCCTTTAGGTGACAGAGTCGTCATTAAGATGATGGAAACCCAGGAAACCACCAAGAGCGGTATCGTACTTCCGGGCTCAGCCAAAGAAAAGCCCCAAATGGCTGAAGTAGTTGCAGTCGGACCAGGCGGAATGGTTGACGGCAAGGAAGTTAAAATGGAGGTCAAAGTCGGAGACAGGGTCATATATTCTAAGTATGCCGGCACCGAAGTCAAGCTCGACGAGGAAGAATTCATCATAGTACGGCAGAGCGATATCCTCGCAGTTATTGAATAATTCTAAACAATGCATTTCTTATAACAAAATCATAAAATGGAGGGAAAAATATGGCCAAGCAATTGAAATACGGCGAAGAAGCCAGAAGACTGCTGGAGCGCGGCGTTAATGCTCTGGCTGATACAGTCAAGATCACATTAGGCCCCAAAGGCAGAAACGTAGTATTGGACAAAAAATTCGGTTCGCCCCAGATAGTAAACGACGGTGTTACCATAGCCAAGGAGATCGAACTGGAAGATCCCTTTGAGAACATGGGAGCCCAGCTCGTAAAAGAAGTAGCAAGCAAGACCAATGATGTAGCCGGTGATGGTACTACCACAGCTACAGTTCTTGCCCAGGCTATCATTCGTGAAGGACTGAAAAACGTGGCCGCAGGAGCCAATCCGATGGTGCTTGGAAGGGGTATCCACAAGGCTGTTGAAGCTGCAGTCCAGTCATTGAAGGCACAAAGCAAGCCTATTGAAAATAAGGAATCGATAGCTCAGATCGCTGCTATTTCCGCTGATGACTACGAGATCGGCCGCCTGATTTCCGATGCTATGGAAAAGGTCGGGAACGACGGCGTTATCACTGTCGAAGAGTCAAAGACAATGCACACTGAGCTGGAAGTCGTAGAAGGAATGCAGTTCGACAGGGGCTATATCTCGGCCTACATGGTAACTGACACTGAAAAAATGGAAGCTGTCCTGGACGATGCTTACATACTCATCACTGATAAGAAGATCTCCAATATCCAGGAGCTCCTGCCGATCCTCGAACAGATCGTACAGCAGGGCAGGAAGCTGCTCATAATCGAAGAGGATGTCGAAGGCGAAGCCCTTGCTACCCTTGTGCTGAATAAGCTCCGTGGCACCTTTACATGCGTAGCTGTCAAAGCACCCGGTTTTGGTGACAGGAGAAAGGATATGCTCAAGGACATTGCGATCCTGACTGGCGGAACAGTTATTTCCGAGGAAGTCGGCCTTGATCTCAAGGAAGCTACCATCGATCAACTGGGCCGCGCACGCACAGTCCGTGTTGACAAGGAAAACACCACCATCGTTGAGGGTGCCGGCGATCCTGCAGAGATCAAAAACCGTATCAACTCGATCAAGGCCCAGATCGAAGTGACAACCTCCGACTATGATCGTGAGAAGCTGCAGGAGCGGCTTGCCAAGCTGTCCGGTGGCGTAGCCGTGATCAAAGTCGGTGCCGCTACGGAAACCGAGCTGAAGGAAAAGAAGCTCAGAATAGAGGACGCGCTCAATGCGACAAGGGCCGGTATCGAAGAAGGTATCATCCCCGGCGGCGGCACAGCCCTCATCAAGGCGATTGCAGCTGTAGAAGCGCTTGAAGCCGAAAGCGACGAAAAAACCGGTATAAACATCGTTAAACGTGCCCTTGAAGAGCCTCTGAGACAGATCGTTACAAATGCCGGTCTTGAGGGTTCAGTAATCGCTGAACGCGTAAAGAACAGCAAAGAGCCTAATTTCGGCTTTGATGCAGCTAAGGGCGAGTTCTGCGACATGGTCGCCAAAGGTATAATCGATCCTACAAAGGTCACCCGTTCTGCTCTCCAGAATGCTGCCAGCATAGCAGCCATGGTATTGACGACTGAGAGCCTGGTTGCAGAAATACCGGAAAAAGAGACTCCAGCAGGCCAGGGCGGCGGAATGCCCCCCATGTACTAAAAAGTACAACAAAAGCTATATACAATAAAAAAGTGGTTGCTTTCATGCAATCACTTTTTTTTCTTGCTTTTCATCTATCTGATCATCAAGCAACAGGGTCTCGCTTATCTCCTGGGATGCATAATAGTTTATGTCGTCCCTGAATTTCTCGAGCAGACATACTATCGTCTTCTCAAAGTCAAGAAGGTCTGACCTTATTTCCCTTTGTTTCTCGGTCCATCTCTGTTTCTCAGCCTTTAGCTTGTTCAACTCTTCCAACGACCTGCGCTTGCCTTCCTCAATTATGCTTTGGGCTCTTTGCTCTGCTACGACCAGCACCTTTGTGATGTATTTTTCCTGCTCCTTAAGTTGGCTGATCTTCTCGTTCTGAGCCTGCAGTTCGTTTTTCAGTTTCCTGTTTTCTTCTATCAGTTCCAGCAGCCTGTCCTTTTGTTTGCTAAGATCGGTTTCGTACTCCTTTTGGATCTCTTTGATATAGTCCATCACCTGTTTTCTATTGTACCCCAGCAGCGCAGTGGAAAACTGCCTTTTCATATGTGCATTCCCCCTTCTACCACAAAACAGTAGCATAAAAGGGCTGCTGTTTTTGTAGAATGGCGGAGTCGAATTTTAACTTCTTATCATTTTTTTTATTGCCGGAAGGTTGCTGATAATGCTTTCATAACCCCTTTGGATGCATTCAGCGACCCTATGGAATTCTGTCATGCCAATATCGTAAATATCAGGATTTATCATAAGGTCACAGGGACTGGTCTTCAGGCGAGTGATCTGATACGCCATTATATCTATCGCCTGGCTCCCTATCTCAAGGATATTGTTGACCTCCGACCTTCTCTGGCCGCTGTAGCCCAGGTTGATGCCAATCACTACCTTTGCCCCCATCTGCCGCAGGACCCCGGCTGGTACATTCTCGGTGACTCCACCGTCGACAAGCCTCATGCCGTCTATGATTACAGGCTGAAACACCGAGGGTATCGCTGTGCTGGCCCTTACCGCCTTGTACAGGGGCACATCGTCCTTATATATAACATGCCTGGTATCGGTCAACCCCCTCTTTCGGCTGACGAACATCACGGTGTTTCCTGCGTTGATGTCTACTGCCGTAATGGCTAAAGGCATCTTGACTTCTTTGATAAGTATTCCTTTCGTCAGCCTTTTCATCAGCTTTTCCACTTCATCGCCTTTAAGGAAGCCGTCCCAGTCGAAATCCCTGCGCAGGATCCATTGCATTATCCCGCGCAGCATCCCCGGATAATCCGGATCATAAATGCCCTTGTCTAGGGTCAGGGCGGTTTTCTCCATTTCCACAGCACTGTATCCGCAGGCATACAATGCTGCTACCATGCTGCCTGCACTGGTCCCGGATATATATGAAGGATACAGCCCATTTTCACTTAAGGCTTTAAGGACGCCTACATGGGCGACGCCCCTCAGCGCCCCGCCCGACAGCGCCAATCCAAATCTCATACCATCAACTCCGTTTCTTAGAACTATAATATGGTATGAAATACATCGGATCGGCGTTATCGGGTTTCTTAAATCATGCTATAGGTTCTTGAATGAATGCTCCTTAAGGAGCTTTTCCTTCAGATCGTACAGCTTCTGCGACAGATCTACCTTATATTTGTGGGGCTTTTTCAAGCGCTTGTACTCATCCCACAGGGTATCCAGTTCTTCCTTCGCATATTTTTGTATCTCTAGCAGGCTCGGTGTAGCATAAACCTGTTTGCCTTCCTTGAAAATAGGCACCAGCAGCTCCCTGACCGTGTAATTGGTAAGTGTCATCCTCTTCCATGTGTCCACAGGATCGAAGATCGTCAAGGGCTTGCTTGTATCTATCTCTTCATCCTCCAGGGTGATAAGGTCGGCAATGGCTTTTCTCTGGGTGTTATATATACGAAATACCTTTTTATATCCGGGATTGGTTATCTTGTCGCTGTTTTCCGATATCTTGATCTTGGGTATCAGCCTGCCCTCCGATTCCTCGGCCGACATCTTATAGACACCGTTCAACGCGGGGCAATCCTTGCTGGTTATAAGTGCCGTGCCGACACCCCATATATCGATTGCGGCCCCCTGGGCTTTCAGGTCCCATATCAACTCTTCGTCCAGGTCATTGGATGCAACGATCTTAGCATCCTTAAACCCGGCTTCGTCCAGCATTTTGCGGGCTGCCTTGCTCAGGTAAGCCAGATCTCCGGAGTCTAAGCGGATACCCATGGGTTCGTATCCCTTTTCTCTCAACTCCTTGAACACTCTTATAGCATTGGGGACCCCGCTGTTCAACGTATCATAGGTATCTACAAGCAGCAGGCAGCTGTCCGGGAAGGCTTCCGCATAAGCCCTGAAGGCAGTGAGCTCGTCAGGGAAGCTCATGACCCAGCTATGGCTGTGCGTACCCTTGACAGGAATGCCAAAGAGCTGTCCGGTCATGACGTTGGACGTTGCGGTGCATCCGCCGATAATAGCTGCCCTGGCTCCATAAATGCCCGCGTCAGGCCCCTGGGCCCTTCTAAG
>JAKORJ010000238.1 GCA_029777885.1 Bacillota bacterium
AAATGAGGCTGATCATAGAAAACGAATCATCCTTTGACCTCCCTGAAGATCTGCTGCGGCTCGCCGCGGATATGGCCCAAGAGGCGGAGGGCTTGACACTTGACTGCTGCGTTCAGCTGAGCATAACGGACGATGAGGGTATCCGTGAAATCAACCTTGATCAGCGGGGCATCGACAAGGCAACAGATGTGCTCAGCTTTCCCGCCGTCAGCTATCCAACGGGCATGACCGCTTCGGGTGCCGTAGAACTGCTTAGGCAGGAATGGGATCCCGATTTGCGGGCTTATTATGCGGGTGATGTTGTTGTCTCAATGGAGCGCGCCCGCGCTCAGGCTGAAGAGTACGGCCACTCCCATGATCGGGAACTGTGCTATCTGCTGGTACACGGGATGTTTCATCTGTTTGGATATGATCATATAAATGAGGAGGATAAAGCTGCCATGCGCGAAAAAGAGGAACTGGCTCTCGCAAAGGCCGGCCTATTAAGAGAAGACAGCGATTCCGTGTTGATCAAAATGGCCAGGCAGGCCATGGAAGCAGCCTATGTTCCCTATTCTCATTACCAGGCTGGCGCCTGCCTGCTGTGTGACGACGGGAGGATGTTCACGGGCTGCAATGTGGAGAATGCCTCCTACGGCTTGACCAACTGTGCCGAGCGTACCGCCATTTTTAAGGCAGTCAGTGAGGGAGCCAAGAATTTCACCGCGATTGCCATTGCTGCCAGGGAAATGCCTCCCTGGCCCTGCGGGGCCTGCCGGCAAGTGCTCAGCGAGTTTTGCGGTGATATCCGTGTGCTGGTCTCCTGGGGCGAGGATGAGGTAGCCCAGTCCAGTCTCTCAGCGCTTTTGCCCCACAGCTTCTCCCCCTCAAACGGCGTACAAGATCATCTTGGAAAGGAACAACATGGATAATACAGCGCAGCAGTTTCACTCCGGCTTCGTCGCCGTCGTAGGACGCCCCAATGTTGGCAAATCAACCCTGGTCAACCGGCTTGTTGGCGAAAAGGTATCTATCGTGTCACCAAAGCCCCAGACCACCCGAAACAGGATTCTGGGGATCGTGGGGACTGAACATTCACAGGTCGTCTTCGTTGATACACCCGGTATCCATAAACCCAAGACGAAGCTCGGCGAATATATGGAAAAATCAGTGCAGGATGCCGTGCAGGGCATTGATATCCTGTGTGTCTTGATCGATGCCAGCAAGCCAAGGCCTGAAGATCATGAACTGGCAGAAAGCTATAAGGGTTTTAAAGTACCCAAATATCTCCTGCTCAATAAGACTGACCTGGTTCGTCCGCAGGACCTTCTGCCCATCATATCATCCTTTGCCGATGCCGGGTTTGATATGGTTTTGCCCATCAGCGCGAAAGCCGGCGAAGGCGTTGATACGATGATGCAGGAGATTTACAAACATCTCCCCCAGGGGCCTAAATACTATCCCGACGATCTGTGGACGGATCAAAATGAGCGGCAGATGATCGCTGAGATCATCCGGGAAAAGGCGCTGATGAACCTGCGCGAAGAGGTGCCCCATGGTATCGGCGTGGAAGTCTTGAGTGTAAAGGAGATCAGGAAGGATCTGACAGAGATACAGGCCGATATCTACTGCGAGCGTGCTTCTCATAAAACCATCATCATTGGCCGCAAGGGAGAAATGCTGCAAAAGATCGGCTCGCAGGCCAGGGCGGATATTGAAAAGCTGCTTGACTGCCATGTCAATTTGCAGCTATGGGTCAAGGTGCGCACCGGCTGGATGGATAGCAGCAGTGATTTGAAATCTTTAGGTTATTGGGAGCGTTAACAGCATTATATGAAGCGTTTATATGCGGTCTGCCTGATTCTGATTCTGTGCCTGAGCCTGACGGGCTGTGCTTCATCAAACCAGGCGTATGAAAAGTATACCAAGACATTCTTTGGGACTTTTGATACGGTCATTACCATACAAGGGTTTTCGCAAAGCAAGGAGGCCTTTGACAAGGCGGCCGATCAGGCGGAAAGCTTGTTCCAGACCTACCATCGCCTGTATGATAACTTCCATCCTTATGAGGGCTTGAATAATGTGTATACGCTGAACCAAAAGGCGTCAAAAGCTCCCGTTGTCGTCGACAAAGCGCTGTTTGAGCTGATCAAATTCTGCAAGGATCACTACGAGCAAACGCTGGGCAAAAACAACATTGCCCTGGGCAGTGTGCTGAGCCTGTGGCATGACGCGCGCAGCGATTCGATCTCAGAACCCGAGAAGGCCTACCTCCCGGATCCTGAACGCCTCAAGCGGGCTGCCATTCATACTGATATCAACGATATTGTGCTTAATGAGGCAGACATGAGCGTGTTCTTCGCCGATCCCGATCTGTCCATTGATCTGGGGGCCGTAGCCAAGGGTTACGCAACGGAACTGGTGGCGCAGGAAATGCTGAAAAGCGAGGTTACCTCCTTTTATATCAATGCAGGAGGAAACGTCCGTTTGGGCAGCGGGCCGATGGACGGCCGTGACAACTGGGGTGTCGCGATACAGGATCCTGACAAGTCTGTATTTGGTGACGTAAACAGCGACCTGATGGATGTTTTGTTTTTGCATAACGCCTCTGTTGTAACAAGCGGAGACTATCAGCGGTATTTTGTCTATGAAGGCAAGCGCTATCATCACCTTATCTCGCCGGATACACTGATGCCCACCGATTACATGCGTTCCGTCACCATCATCACGGAAGATTCCGGATGGGCGGATCTCCTGTCCACCGTCGTCTTCCTGCTGCCTTATGAGGAAGGAAGAGCCCTTGTGGAGAGTATGGACGGCGTTGAAGCGGTATGGATATTAAACGACCGCAGTGTCGAGATGACAGAAGGCATAAAGGAAAAGGCCCGCTCACTGGGCGCGACCAACCCGGCGAAATAACAAGGTAAAGAGTATCATTCCTCCCCTTTGTCAGACCGCAATACGATCAAGGGAACGTTCATTTCAGCCTCTGTCAGGCCCCCATGCATACCTGTCACACGGCAATGCTCGCGTTTCTGATACAAGGCGTATGGGTCCGGCGGATACTGCG
>JAKORJ010000239.1 GCA_029777885.1 Bacillota bacterium
ATTCAACGCCGTTTACTTTCTTCGGGATGCCCTGTTCGAAATAGATCTCTACATATGTGGGCTTGTCGGGCGCTTTTTCCGGAGGTACCATGAGCTTGAGTAGCTTGTCGTACTGCGGCTCGTTCCACGGGTCCTCCAGGTCTGAACCTTCATGGCTCAGGTGCCAGATGTTCCTGTCCATGCTGTAGTTGTCCTTCTTTGTGACAGGTATCGGTATGTTCCTTGCCGCGGCATAATCGATGGCGTCCTCCCTGGACCTGATGTCCCACAACCTCCACGGAGCTATTATCTTCAGGTGCGGAGCCAGGGCTTTGACCGTCAGTTCGAACCTGACCTGGTCATTTCCCTTGCCTGTCGCGCCGTGGGCTATGGCTACGGCTCCTTCCTTCTCCGCTATCTCCACCAGCCTTTTTGCAATGACGGGCCTTGCGAAGGATGTGCCGAGCAGGTATTTTCCTTCATATATGGCATGAGCCTTGAGAGTCGGGAATATGAAATCAGTTATGAATTCTTCCCTGAGGTCTTCGATGTATATCTTGCTTGCGCCGGTTTTCAGGGCCTTTTCCCTGAGCGGCTCGAGTTCCTCGCCCTGGCCTACATCCGCTGCCATCGCGATGACTTCGTAGTCGAAGTTTTCCTTGAGCCAGGGTATGATGATGGACGTGTCAAGTCCTCCCGAATACGCCAGTACCACTTTTTCCTTGCTACTCATACCAATTCCTCCGTAACTGTGCTAGAATATTAGATGTATGCTGTATGCAGCGGCCGCGGATTTCCGGGTCGGATACGCTGCAGTTTATCACAGCAATATTTTAATAGTCCTGCAAAGATTATACAATATGATGAATAATTATGCAACACGTATTATAAATATTCACACCAAAATCCTTGCATGTCAGAAGGCGGTCATATGGTTATTATGGGAATAGACCCTGGATTTGCAATCACAGGGTATGGTATAGTAAAATACGAAGGGAACAGATTTTCGCCCATCAGGTACGGAGTCGTACTTACGGACGCGGGAGAACCCTTCGCTCAGCGGCTTTTGAAGCTGGACAGCGA
>JAKORJ010000240.1 GCA_029777885.1 Bacillota bacterium
AAGGCAGGGATGTATATGCCCTACCTGGCAATATCAGCAGTCCATTCAGCAAGGGCACCAACGAACTGCTTAAACAGGGAGCCAAAGTGATCACTTCGGCAGATGACATACTGGAGGACCTTGATATCGAGAGCAAGCTGTCGTCGCCCCAGCCTTCAAATGCCGCTGTTCTTGATTTTTTTGAAACACAGGTGTATAATGCCCTGTTGGACGGTGAGAAAGGCATTGAGGAGCTTATCCGGCTCACAAAGCTGGACTCCGGCAGGCTCAACTCAGTACTTACCCTCATGGAGATAAAAGGAATAATTAAGCAGCTACCCGGTAAAATATTTATGTTACAGTGGAAGGCTTGATTGGAGGTCAAAATGGCGCAAAAACTAGTCGTAGTAGAGTCTCCTGCCAAGGCAAAAACAATAAAAAAATACCTTGGCAAGGGATTTACCGTAGAGGCTTCAATGGGGCATGTAAGGGATCTGCCAAAAAGCCAGTTCGGGGTGGATCCTGAAAACAATTTCGAGCCCAAGTATATAGCTATACGAGGTAAGGGTGAGCTTATAAACAAGCTCAAAAAGGCAGCCAAAAACGCAGAAAGGGTATATCTGGCCACCGACCCGGACAGGGAAGGAGAGGCAATCTCATGGCACCTGTGCAACCTGCTTGATATAGATGTGAATACCCCTTGCAGGATAGAGTTCAATGAAATAACAGAGCAGGCGGTCAAGAATGCTATCAAAAATCCCAGAAGCATCAACCAGAACCTCGTAGATGCACAGCAGGCCCGGAGGATACTGGACAGGATAGTCGGCTATAAGATCAGCCCGCTCCTGTGGGCGAAAGTACGAAAAGGGCTCAGCGCAGGCAGGGTCCAGTCTGTGGCGGCCCGTATCATATGTGAGCGAGAAAGGGAGATAAATGAGTTCAAGCCCAGGGAATACTGGACTCTTAAGGGCGTATTCATTCCGTCTTCTGGCAAGCAGGCTTTCGAGGCCATGCTTCACAGCCTTGGCCAGAAAAAGATAGAACCTGCCAATAAGGAAGAAGTAGATGAAATAATCAAAGCCATAAACAAGGCGGATTATATAGTAAGGGAGATCCAGAAGGGGAGCAGGAAACGGAGCGCGCCTCCTCCTTTTACCACCAGCACGATGCAACAAGAAGCTTCCAGGAAGCTGGGGTTCACAACCAAGAAAACAATGATGATAGCCCAGCAGCTCTATGAAGGGGTCGAAGTCAAGGGATTAGGCTCTATCGGCCTTATAACATATATGAGGACCGATTCGACCCGGGTATCCGACCAGGCATTGAATGATGTAAGGAATGCTATAACACAGATGTTTGGAACTGAATATCTGCCGGATGCCCCGAACAAGTTCAGGAGCAGACGGGGGGCACAGGATGCCCATGAGGCTATCCGGCCGACGTCTATGAAACTGACTCCGGATTCCCTCAAGGACTCCCTCAAGCGTGACCAGCTCAGGCTGTACAGGCTGATCTACAACCGGTTCCTGGCCAGCCAGATGATGCCCGCTGTGTACGAGACCATGAATGTGTCGATTTCAGCTGGTGATTACATTTTTAAAGCCAGTGGCTCCAGAAAGGTGTTTCCGGGGTATACGGCAGTATATACAGAGGGCAATGACGACGGCAAGGATGAAAAGGATATAAGCTTACCCCAGCTTGTTGAAGGTGAAAAGCTCACATTGAAAGAATGGAAAAGAGAGCAGCATTTTACCCAGCCGCCGCCACGGTATACCGAAGCCTCTCTGGTCAAAACCCTGGAGGAGTTGGGCATTGGCCGACCAAGTACCTATGCTCCCACGATATCGACCATTATAGACAGAGGTTACGTAGTACGGGAGGATAAGGTACTCTATCCCACAGAGCTGGGCTTTATCGTCAATGACCTGATGATGAAATATTTTCCCAATATTATGGACTATAAATTTACGGCCGAAATGGAAGAGCAGCTCGACAAGGTGGAAGAGGGCGAGCTGAACTGGAGAGAAATACTCAGTCAGTTCTATGCTCCTTTCACTGAATACCTGGCAAAGGCGGACAAGGAGCTTGGGAAGATAAAGGTCCAGGATGAAGTTTCCGATGTGATATGCGAAAACTGCGGCAGTCACATGGTAATAAAGTCAGGCCGTTTTGGCAAATTCCTGGCATGCCCGAATTTCCCGACTTGCAGGAATACAAAGCCCCTGGTCGAAAAAATCGACGCCCTATGTCCAAAATGTGGTTCAGCCATAGTGGCACGCCGTACGAAGAGAGGCCGCAGATTTTATGGCTGTGAAAGATATCCTGAGTGTGATTTCGTATCCTGGGAGATGCCTGCAAAGGCACCCTGCCCCAAATGCGGCAGCCATATGGTATTGAAAAACATAAGGGCGGGTGAAAAGGTGGCGACTTGTACCAACAAGGCCTGTGGCTACACTGAAGAGGCAAAGGATGAAAAGGATCAATGAGAGCTATCGTGATCGGCGCAGGACTAGCAGGCTGTGAAGCCGCATGGCAACTGGCGGAGCACAATGTCAAGGTGACCTTGTATGAAATGCGCCCTAAAAAAATGACGCCCGCACACCACTCTGACAAGCTGGCAGAGCTGGTGTGCAGCAATTCTTTAAGGGCAGATGGCCTGAAAAATGCAGTCGGACTTTTGAAAGAAGAAATGAGGCAGATGAATTCCCTCATAATGCAAGCTGCCGACAGGTGCAGGATACCTGCAGGTGGCGCTTTGGCAGTCGACCGGGAAAGCTTTTCCGCCTATATCACAGAAATAATCGAAACCCACCCCAATATTGAGCTTGTCAGGGAAGAAATCACCGAAATACCGGATGATAAGCCGGTCATAGTAGCCACGGGACCGCTGACGAGTGACAGCCTGTCGGCAAAGATCTCGGAGCTGGTGGAGGGCAACCATTTGCATTTCTATGATGCAGCGGCGCCAATAATCACTTATGAATCCATAGACCAATCCAAGGTATTCAGGGGATCCAGGTACAACAAGGGCGATGACTATATCAATTGTCCCATGACCAGGGAAGAGTACCTGGCCTTCTATCATGAGCTGGTCAATGCAGAGACGGCGCCGATCCATGATTTCGAAGATACCAAGGTGTTCGAGGGTTGCATGCCGATCGAGACAATGGCAAAGCGAGGGGTAGATACTATCCGCTTCGGCCCTCTGAAGCCTGTCGGGTTTGAGGACAGGCTGGGCGGAAAGATGCCCTATGCAGTTGTTCAGCTCAGGCAGGATAATGCAGAAGGCACACTTTATAATATAGTAGG
>JAKORJ010000030.1 GCA_029777885.1 Bacillota bacterium
GAACCTCGAAGCTTGGGCAGCTGCTCCATGGCAAGCGCTGCAGTCGGGTTGGTGGCTGCGCATATGGAAAGAGCTATAAGGATCTCATCTGTATGCAGGCGGGGATTGCGATTTCCCATATGCTTGACCTTCAGCTGTTGTATTGGTTCTATAACGATAGGAGAAATCAGATGTATGTCATGATGTATGCCGCCAAGCTCTTTCAGGGCATTCAGCAAAGCTGCTGCTGATGCTCCCAGCAACGATGTGGTCTTTCCTGTGATTATTGTCCCGTCATTGAGCTGGATTGCTACCGCAGGAGCGCTTGTGGCTTCAGCCCTCTTAAGTGCGGCCTCAACCGGAGGCCTGTCCTTCGGAGATATGCCAAGCTGCTTCATAAGAAGCTCAAGCCTGTATACTTCCGCTCTCTCAGCCAACCCCTGCCTGTGAGCGCAAAATGTGCTGTAGTATCTTCTAATCACTTCCTGCTTGGATGCCTCGCATACTACGTCATCATCGGTTATGCAGAATCCTGCCATATTTACGCCCATGTCGGTCGGGCTTTTATATGGATGTTTTCCTTCTATTTTCTCCAGTATGGCGTCCAAAACCGGGAAGATCTCTATATCCCTGTTGTAGTTGACCGCTGTTATGCCATATGCCTCAAGATGAAAGGGATCTATCATGTTGACATCGTTCAGGTCGGTCGTAGCAGCTTCATATGCCAGATTTACAGGATGCTTGAGAGGAAGGTTCCATATCGGGAAGGTCTCAAACTTGGCATACCCTGCCTGCACTCCTCTCTTGCTTTCATGATAAAGCTGTGACAGGCATACGGCCATCTTACCGCTTCCCGGCCCCGGGGCGGTAACAACGACCAGCGAACGGGTCGTTTCTATATAATCATTTTTGCCATAACCTTCATCACTTACGATCAATGAAATATTTGACGGGTAATCAGGGATCGGATAATGTCTGTATACTTTGATGCCCTGGGACTCCAGCCTTTTTTGGAACTGGTCGGCTGCAAACTGTGAACGGTAGTGAGTAATGACAACGCTTCCAACGAATAAGCCGATTTCACGGAATGCGTCTATCAGTCTGAGCACATCAAGGTCATATGTTATACCCAGATCGCCCCTACGTTTGCTTTTTTCTATATCATCGGCATTTATGGCGATCACTATTTCAGCCTGATCTTTGAGCTGCAAGAGCATTTTGACTTTACTGTCGGGTTTAAAGCCCGGAAGGAC
>JAKORJ010000241.1 GCA_029777885.1 Bacillota bacterium
TCGACACCGGGGTTGGCGGCTATTATAGCTGCGACGGTGGTATTAAACCTCTGGGCAAGGCTAAAGTAGGTGTCGCCAGCCCTGATCGTATAGGGCATGGTGCCGTTCGGGCACTGCCCAGGCATTGGAGCGCCGGGTATGCATATCTGCTGCCCTATCATGAGCCTGTTGGGGTCGACACCGGGGTTGGCGGCTATTATGGCTGCGACGGTGGTATTAAACCTCTGGGCAAGGCTAAAGTAGGTGTCGCCAGCCCTGATCGTATAGGGCATGGTGCCGTTCGGGCACTGCCCGGGCATGGGAGCGCCAGGTATGCATATCTGCTGGCCGATCATGAGCCTGTTGGGATCAACATTGGGGTTGGCCCGCATGATTGCCATTACTGTAGTATTGAATCGTTGTGCCAGGCTGAAGAAGGTATCACCGGCTCTTATAGTATACGGCTGCGTACCGGGAGGACATGTCACCTGGAGTGGATAGTAATCATAGTACATATAGTATATCACCTCCATTCGGATATGATATATTATATGCAGAAACACATCCGGTGTTCTCTTAATCCTATCAGGCACTTACTTTCTGTGATATTTATAGTACGCTACGACTGTATACTGTTTACCTTTTTCAGTATCGTAATATCTAAGATTGACACCATCCAGGCTTAAAAACTCTCCGGCCTCTAGCCCCTCCAGGGGATGCTTGAATACCTCTTCACCTCCACATATTATTACCAGTTCGTCACCAAATACATTTATATGGCCGTACTTGCCAATAATGGTCTCCCCATAGGTATCCGGGTCCCTAATCGATACATACTTCACTTCCCTGCCGTTCAGGCTCTGCAACAGCAACAGATTGTCCCTGATCCGCTTTTGCTCCTTGCGTTTAAAAAACATTTCACACTACCCCTGCCTGAAAATAAAAATGCAGATGATACATGTCTATATATTATCATCTGCCGCTTTGCAACGCAAACTGTTGCGGTATTAAGAAAGCCTCTTATTATTCAGGCATATCTATAAGCACATACCCTTCCATGCCGCTAAAATAATCCTCCTTGGAAATGCAAGCCAATCTATTGTATACATTGTTGTTAATGTCCATGTAGTATACCAGGTAACAGTCTTTATAGGCTGTTATTACCGTCAGGCTGACTCCTTCGGGGAGCTTGATTTCGATTCTCCCGGTCCTTAAACAGGGCTGAAAAACAGCGTATCATCGACCAAGGTCACATTGTTGTCCACAGGCCCGTCATAAATGACCTTTCCCTCCCCTTTTCCCAGTCCCTGGCCGTGAACCTGTACTTGAGAACTGGACATAAAGATATGATTTAAGAGTAAAAAGCAACAGCAGGAAGTAAATAAGCTATTCCTGTGGCTTGAATTTCTTAGGCGTATTATTTTTGTACATCATATAGCTGTAGTAAATATCATCCCTATAATGATAGGGCCCGTCCTTTGATATAACTTCCCAATTCCCGCTCTTGTTCAGATTAGGTATGCATGTATCTGCTTGATATACCTTGTGTATCTTTGTAATATAACCCATGCTGCAGTAAGGTATCAGAACCCTGTAAACCTCACCGCCGCCGGCTATGAATATATCATCATCGTTGTATTTTTCCAGCTCTCTAAAAAGTTCATCATATGTATGGCACACTATAGCCCCTTCGCAGGTGAAGCTTTCCTGTCTGGTCAATACGATATTTGTGCGGTTGGGCAGCGGCCTGCCACCGGGAAAGGACTCAAGGGTCTTCCGGCCTACAATTATGACCTTTCCTGTGGTCTTATCTCTAAACTGCTTCATATCAGCTGGGATACGCTCCAGCAGACCGCCCTTATAGCCAATATTCCAGTTTTCATCTATAGCAACGATAAAATTCATAAATATCTCCTTCCTGGCTTTCGCCTTATAGCAGTGTAAAGACAAAAGTAATCATACACATTTGAACACCGAAAACTATAGCATTGCTTTACTGTCTGCTCTATTCGAAGCGTGATTCAAATATTTCCCAGCCTTCCATACCAGGATCCCACTTGACTTTAATATATAAATCCCCCAAGAAATGGTGGTATGGTCCATGCACCTTCAGCTTGGCTGATAGCTCATATATTCTGTCCTTGTCAGTGTCCACCGGCTCAAGATGATCGATACCAACGATCATAGGCTTGTCTTCGGGCTTGCCGTTCTCGTAGATGATTGCATAGTTTTCATTGAAGTAATCTTCTCCCCGGGCTTTCAGATCATACTCAAACCTAAATCCTGTTTTGCTGTGGCTTATAATCATCTTGTAGTCATCAGTAAATTCCATATCGATTTCATTATTGTAAAACGGCAAATAATCTGAATCCTCCAACAGCAGCTGGGGCTCGCCGTCTGCAAGGGTCAGGATTTTATAAATATAAGGATTATAGGGCGTTAATATAGAGACCTGCATAAAAATGTCTTCAACCCCGTCTCCGTTGAAATCATGTACAATGAGCTTGCTGCCGCCTTCAACGCCTTCAAAATCATAACCATTGCGCTTGTCTACAAAAATATCGTTAAGCAAGGTTATATGGCCTGACTTGCCGTCTTGAAAAATGATATGGAATGCACCGTAAATCTGGCTTTCTGTGCTGAATGGCTTATCTGATTCCATTATCCACACCAGCGAGTCTATAACACCATCGCCTGTAAAATCCGAATAACTGCCCTGTATCACTCTGGTATACCTTTGAAGCTCCAAAAACTTTGCCTCAACCTTAAGCCCTTTTCTTACCTCCTCAGGCTTTATAAGCTCATTTTGATTCAGTATCAGGGTCGTTTGCTTTTTTCTATCCAGTATACGCTCGGAAATCGACTTCGTAGGGGTCGGGGATGGCGAGTCGGTCTCTTCTGCATCGGTTTGTACCTCAGGTTCCTGCATGCTGGTGGCAATACCGAATACTGCACCCAAAGCTAAAAAGAATACCAGGAGTACAGACAGGACAATGATCTCCCTTTTGAACATGGAACCGACCTCCCCGGATGAATTGTGTTACATGCAAAGTCACATAAACCATTTATTTTAGTAGAAAATCATATTATAAATAACAAGGTCAGGAGTAGGCGAATCTGTCCATTATACTGCGATAGGTATATTCTTTATCTGCGGGCCGTGTATATAGCCTTCCAGCTTGAAGTCCTCGGGCTTGAACTCATAGAAATCCTTGACATTCGGATTTATTACAAGCCTTGGGGCCGGATACTGGGGCCTTTCAATAAGCTCCTTGACTATGGGTATGTGCCTGTCATAAATATGCGCATCGGCTATAACATGGACCAGCTCCCCTACCTCAAGGCCGCTGGCTATAGCAAACATGTGAACCAGTATTGCATACTGGCACACGTTCCAGTTGTTCGCCGGAAGCACGTCCTGGGACCTTTGATTAAGTATGGCATTCAGCTTGTTGCCTGTCACGTTGAAGGTCACGCTGTAGGCACAAGGATAAAGGTTCATTTCATGCAGGTCGCTGTGATTATATATATTGGTTATTATCCGCCGGCTGTAGGGATTGTGCTTCAGGTCATACAACACCCTGTCCACCTGGTCGAACTCGCCTTCCGGATATTTATGCTTGATCGAAAGCTGATAACCGTAGGCCTTGCCTATCGAGCCATCCTCATCAGCCCAGGCGTCCCATATATGGCTGTTCAGATCCTTTATGTTATTGGACTTTTTCTGCCATATCCACAGGATCTCATCGATGGCTTTTGCCAGCGGAGTCGGCCTTAAGGTCAGTATGGGAAATTCCTCGGACAGATCATACCGGTTTACTATCCCAAACCGCTTTATCGTGTGGGCCGGAGTGCCATCCTCCCATCTTGGCCTTACCTTTTGGCCATCCGAGCTGTAGCCATTTTCAAGGATATCCCTGCACATATCTATGAATATCTGGTCTGCTTTGCTCATGCTCAAACCCCTTTTCATATGTACAAATGTGCACATGCTATCAATAACCTATTATATCAGAATATCTCTCTTGTGGGACAGTATATCGGCATATTATTCCTTATTTAAATGCTCCAGGAGGAAATCAAGGTTTTGAACATGGTCATCGGACAAAAGAGGTGCAAACAGGTCGCCTTTTTCCTTAAGCCTGTCCTTTGCATTGAGCAGCGTAAAATCCTCAGGCCTGATGCCCCTTTTGAGCTCTTCCCATTCCACAGGCATGGAAATGGTTGCCTGTCTGTTTGCTCTCGGTGAGTAAACCATCGTAATAGTCTTGCCGTGCCACATCTGCAGATAATCAAAATAGAGCCTTTTTCCTCTTTTACTGACTATGCGTTCTATGGTAAAAAGCTTTGGATACTTTTTGCTGAAATACCTGCCGAAAAAGAAGTTGATTTTTCTTGCCTCATCATAATCATAACGCCGCCCGACCGGAATATACACCTGAAGCCCTGTGGCGCCGGAGGTCTTTACCCAGCTTTTTATCCTTAACCCCTCCAGGGTCTCGTTGATTAACAGGGCTGCCTCCGCTGCTTCCTCAAAGCTCTGTCCCTCTGAAGGGTCCAGGTCAAACACCAGGCTGGTCGGATATTCTTCTTTGGTATACAGGTTGAAGGCGGTATGGAACTCCAGCATGGCCTGATTACCAAGCCATACTAGGGTCGGTAGGCTGTTTAGCAAAATATAGTTGTTGTCATGCCAAAAAGCGGTCTCCACCCACTCAGGCGCATAGTCCGGTATATCCTTTTGGAAAAAGGATTTTCCATCGACCCCATCCGGGTACCTGATC
Organism: Bacillota bacterium; assembly: GCA_029777885.1. GTDB lineage: Bacteria > Bacillota > Clostridia > Caldicoprobacterales > DTU083 > JAKORJ01. Next base: position 4,764 of record JAKORJ010000241.1, read on the forward strand.
GTGGTCAGCAGCCTGTCTCTTGCGTGAGGGAGCATATACGGGGCCAGTTCGATCAGCTTTTCTATATAGTCTATTTTCCTGATGCCAAGCTGGGGCCATAACAGCTTTTCGGGATTAGTTATCCTGACTTTTATCCCGTTTATATCAAGCTCGTTCATCAAGTGCCCATTCCCTTCCGTCAGCGTCTTTTGGGCTGCTGCTTGCAAAGCCAAGGATTTTCGGATGCCTTAGGACTCCGTCATTGGTCCATTCCAGAAAGCTTACCCAGCACGTCAGAACGGGGGCAAACCAGACAACATCAGGTTCTTTCAACCGGGGCGGTTCCTGAAACGGACTTGCGTTACTCTTAAGTTTTGGTATATGCTCCTTAATCAAATACAAATCGTTTTGGGTAAGGCCCAGGGATGCCTTGCCTATGAATGAAAGGCCGTCTTCCCTGTTTACTCCCAAAATAAGCGAATTTGGCAAGCTGGCTTTCAGGCTTGCTCCGCAGACAACTGCCAGGAGCTTCTTTATGGTTTTCAGCTTGTACCATGCGCTGTGTTCCTTGGCCGGCAGGTAAGGGCTGTTTATGTTTTTGGTGACTATCCCCTCCCAGCTTTTCTGCTTCATTAGCTCAAACAGTCCTTGTCCGTCCGTAAAGTCATCGGTGATCATGATGCTTTGGCCCTGCTCTACGATGCTTAGAAGGATTTCTCTGCGATCGTGAAGTGGCAGTGAGGTCACAGGCTTGTCTTCAAGATACAGGATATCAAAAATTGCATAAAGAGCAGGGTATTTTGCCATGTAGTACTTAACCTTGCCTGTGCTCGTCACCCGTTCCCTTATAAGCGACCTATGGAATGAAGGCCTGCCATCATCGCTCAATATAATGATTTCCCCGTCAAGTACTGCCCGATTGGCTTTGACCAGCTTTCTGGCATCACTTAGCTCCGGATAATAGGCGGTCCGCTCGTTTCCGTTTTTTGTGTAAACCCTTAAGTTGTCCCCGTCAATATATGTGAGCCCCCGGATGCCATCCCACTTGATCTGGTGTATCCAGTCGCTGCCAATGATCAGCTTTTTGGTTGATATAGGCTCCATAGGGGTTATCCAGTCCATAAGCTTCCATTCACCTTCTTCGCCGGTTCATGGTCCTATTCAGCCTGCAGTGGTTTCCTTCTTTCTTTTTGCAGCAGTCTTTTTCTTTGGAACGTGCGAGGCGTCGGTCTGCCTTAGCTTTTCAGTCTCTTTGAGGCTTTCCTGCAAGGCTTTCATAAGATCGATCACATTGTGCTGCTGTGCCTCAGGCTGCAGGACGACTTCGTCGCCTTCTATCTTGCTTTGGATAAGCTCAAGCAGCCCCTTGCGGTATTCATCGGTATACTTGCCAGGCTCAAATTCAGTAGTCAGGTTTTCAATAAGCTGCTTCGCCATGGTGAGTTCTTTTTCATCAACAGCGATATTTTGAGGGATCCCTGGCACCTGTGATATGTCACGGACCTCATCAGGGTAGAATATGGTTTCCATGACGAGCAGGTTCTTGTATACCCTTATTGCCGCCGGTGTCTGCTTGTCCCGGATAGTGACCCTGGCGATCGCTATTTTCCCGGTCTGGTTCA
>JAKORJ010000242.1 GCA_029777885.1 Bacillota bacterium
CTTTTTGAGAACATTATAAACCGCCGTTGGTTAATAGTCAATAAAAAAAGACCACCGGATGCAATAAATACCCGGCGGTCCTTGTCTGTGTTATTCCGTTGTAAATGTCTCCAGCGTTCCTATGGTGGTGAAGGTCTTCTGCTCTTTAACAGTCTGTTCGATCTTTGTGTCAAGCCATAGCATTAAATCTCCGTATAGGTACTCTATCATCTGTTTGGCCTCGTCTGTGAGCAGTTTAAGGGCTATATCCTTTGCTGTGTTGAATGCCGTCTGCTGCGCTTCCTTGTCAAATTTGCCCTGTTTCTTCAAGGTGTCGACGTATGTCTGGGCCGTATAGGTTACAGCCTGCAGAACGGCGTCTGTTGCTTCCTGAAGATACGTCCTGATGAGCTCGTTGTTGATCCTGGTCGTGGTCTGCTCTGCTTTGGCCTTCAGGTATTTCACCAGGTAGGTGGCCACTACCGGTATGGCCGGAATAATGACGACCTGGACAAGGGTTGTTAATATTTCCTTCATTGAAACTCCTCCTCTTTATTGAAGTATCAAGTCTTCAAGCCTTACGGCTGCTGTGACTTGACCTTTAAGGCCTATTACCACTCTGTTTCCGTTTATCTGCAGCACGTCATAAACGGTGTTATAAACGAAGCTGGCCAGGCTTCCTCCTGTATATGTCTTGGCTCCCTTTTTAACCTTAACCTTGCTGCCTACCGTGATGGTTTTCTTGGGTTCCGTAGCCTTTGGAGCCGGTCCTGGTGCTACCTGGGTGCCGCCTGTGGTCGTTACATAGGTGTCAAAACCTGCAGCCTTAACCTTGGCCGCGAATGCATCAGCATTGGCCTTTACGTTAAATGCTCCGACCTGGACCCTGTAAAGGTTCCCGGACTTTTTAATTATCGCGTCAAAGCCTGCCGCTTTTACCTTGTAATACTGGGCGTCGGCATTTTCTTTGACTGAATAGGCTCCTGTCTGGACATAATACATGGTGCTGGGTTGTGGCTGTGGTGCCGATGCGGCCGGTGCAGCGGTCGCTTCAAGTTTGGCCATCATGGCCACAA
>JAKORJ010000243.1 GCA_029777885.1 Bacillota bacterium
AAATTTCACTGTGAGGAACTGGATGCTCATCATCCCTGCGTTTGCGCTGCTGGCGATTTCTTACATAATCCAGGCCCTTGCAGGGATATCCGGCGGTTCTTCGTTTTCCATGGAAAGCCAGTACGGTTTTGGAAGCGCTGGCGACGTGTTCAAAACGCTTCTCGGCTTCCTGGCAACGTCTGCCCTGGGCGGCAGCATCATAACGCTCATCGCACAGTTGGTCTACCAGCCTGTCAACTATGGGCTTGCAAACAAGGGGATCGAGACAGGCAATGCTGCCCTGGCTGATACAGGGGCAGCGATAACCGAAAATCTTGCAAAGTTTATCATGTTCATCATCGGGAAAATCGTGCTGTATATCGCCCTGTGCATAGCAGCGTTCCTTCCTGTACTCCTGCTCAAAGGTTTTGGTTATATCCTTCTCCAGATTTTTGACATCGTACTGCTCACACTGATAAGCCTCTGGTTTCCCGCTATGGTTGTTGACGGTCTTGACGTGGTCAGTGCGCTCAAAAAGTCAGTCGAAATAGTCAGGACCTGCTTCCTGACGGTATTCGGCATTACATTCCTGATCGGGCTGATCGCTCTTGCAGCAACGATGATACTTGGCTTGATCCCAATAATCGGCATTATATTGACAGCCGCTGTCGCAGCAATAATGCAGTTCGTCATGGCGGTATTCTACCTGCTGCTTTACCGCGAAAAAACGGGAAAAGCGGCGGCATGACGCAAGTAAGTCAACATGGAGGACGGGGATGCTGGTTTCAGCATCCCCCTTTTTCATGCGGCTTATACATGTTCCTGCTTTCACGGCTCATGGACTGACGCCGGACACATCGACCGGCCCGGAACCCCTTGAAACTTGAATAACTGTATACAGTATGGTAAAATACTCAAAAACTAAAGGAAGGCTTAAATAAAAAGGAAGGTAGCTATGGCAGACAACGTATTCGATACTTTGAAGGAAAGGGGCTTCATCGCCCAGCTGACTCATGAAGAAGAGATAAAGGATCTTCTCACCAACAACAGGGTCACATTTTACATAGGATTCGATCCGACCGCAGACAGCCTGCATGTAGGCCATTTCCTGCAGCTGATGGTCATGGCTCACATGCAGAGGGCAGGCCATAAGCCGATCGCCCTGATTGGCGGCGGTACGGCAATGATCGGTGATCCGTCAGGCCGGACCGATATGCGTAAGATGATGACGCGGGAAACGATAAACCACAACGCTGAAAAATTCAAACTCCAGCTCTCGAAATTCATCGATTTTTCCGACGGCAAGGCCATCATGGTCAACAACGCCGACTGGCTCCTGGACCTGAACTATATAGCGTTCCTGCGCGAAATCGGCGTCCACTTCTCGGTAAACAGGATGCTGACCGCCGAATGCTTCAAATCGAGGCTTGAAAGGGGCCTGACTTTCATCGAATTCAATTATATGCTCATGCAGAGTTACGATTTTCTCGTATTGAACAAGGAATACGACTGCTGCATGCAGCTCGGAGGAGACGACCAGTGGTCGAATATCCTTGCCGGCATCGACCTGATAAGGCGTGTGGAAGGCAAACAGGCATACGGCATGACGTTTACGCTTCTGACAACCAGCGAGGGC
>JAKORJ010000244.1 GCA_029777885.1 Bacillota bacterium
AAGAACCCGATGAGGGTTCTTTTTTCAATTCCTGGATCATATAAATATTTACATATTGATATCTATTCAAATGTATCATATAATTAACGCAAAAGACATATTATGGCATCACTCCCGGGTAAAATTAAATAAACCAGGAGGATGGTATTATGCAAATCAAGACCAAAACCAAGGTAAGACTGACTTATAGGCAGCTTGAGGAGAGACCGGTAGATCCAAGCCAGTTCAATGATTCGATGGCGCTGGAGACAGAATGGACACCATTGGGTCCGAGTGCTTCCAATTATGCGACCCACAAGCTCAAACGGGTAAGCCCGGACAGGCTGGAGTACAGGCCTGCTACATCAACGATAGTCTTATTCCTCATATTCCCAGTAGCTGGTATACTGCTGCTTCTTTATACGTTCTTAAAGGAAATGTCATCTCTTGGGTTGATCTTAGGCCTGGCTTTCGCTATAGGCGGCTTGCTGCTCTTGTATTACCAGACGGCGCCCTATGTCATTGACAAGAAGGAAGGATTGTATTATAAAGGGCGCAATGCAAAGGATAAACAGCCTGACATTGAAAACCCAAAAAATATCATACCTTTGGACAGCATATATGCGATACAGGTCCTTGAAAAGATCGTATACACCAACAATTCGTATTACGCCTACGATATAAATTTCGTCCTGAAGAATAAAAAGCGCCTGTTATTGATGTCCCATACCAAAAAGGACCGTATCAAGGCGGACGCCCGTGAGATAGGTGACTTCCTGGGGGTCCCGGTGTGGGATCCGTTGGTGTAGCTTGTCAAGCCTAAGCCGATAAGATAAAAGCGTGTCGAAAACGTGATCCTGATGGAGGCGGGTCAGGCCAAAAAGCTGGCTCGCTTTTGTTTTGAACAAATAAAGTATTCAGTTCATAAGATATTATACATGGTATTATTTATTGGGATATATACCGGCTGATTTTTGATATGTGGGCTTGATTTATTCGATATTGGGGGTGTTCGCGATCTACTCAAAGATCATGATATCGTTTCCGAGCGGATGGCATCTGATAGTGTTCCTGTTCGTATTGTTCGTAGCATTGCTGTTTTTGCTCATTATGCTGATCAAGAGAAAATCCGTCCATGCTGCCAATATCCTGATGATGGCAGTACTTTGGAGTATACTAGCCCTAGCTTTCGCAGTAGTTAAGATAGGCTATTTCCTGTGGCTGTTCGTCTTCCTTGCGCTGGCCTACTGGGCGGCCGGGGCCTGCCTGATGCTGTTCAAAGGCAAGAAGGATAAGCACTGCTGCTGAACTGGTATAATGAACGATTTTAAACAGATCCCAAACAGGTATGATCCGATAGGACCTCGGGTAAGCAAAACTTTCCGGGGTCTTTTTATGCCTGGAAATGCAAAGCTTGTTGACGGCAATAATCCTGATAGGATACAATAAAAAATGTTTGCTTTTCAAATGACTGTGATTAACAAGGGGAAGTGCTTGAGTTGGATATAGAGAGCATCATTAGGGAGGAAACCAGGAGACGCAGGACCTTTGCGATCATTTCCCACCCGGACGCAGGCAAGACGACGCTGACGGAAAAGCTGCTGCTGTACGGCGGAGCCATTCGCATGGCCGGTACCGTAAAGGCGCGCAAATCCAAAAAGTATGCCGTCTCCGACTGGATGGAGATCGAAAAGCAGAGGGGGATCTCCGTAACAACCAGCGTGCTTCAGTTCGATTATGACGGCTACCGGGTCAATATACTTGATACGCCGGGCCACCAGGACTTCAGCGAGGACACCTACCGGACATTAACGGCGGCGGACTGCGCCGTGATGCTGATCGACGGAGGCAAGGGCGTGGAGGCCCAGACCATAAAGCTGTTCCAGGTCTGCAAGCTGCGGGGCATCCCGATCTTTACCTTCATAAACAAAATGGACCGCCAGTCCAGGAACCCCTTCGAGCTCATGGAGGAGATAGAAAACGTCCTGGGCATCAGGTCCTACCCCATGAACTGGCCTATCGGCACCGAGGGCAACTTCAAGGGCGTATATATCAGGAAGACCGGCCAGATAGAGGTATTCCGGGGCGGGGAGCATGGCAGGTCCATGGTCGAATCGACAACCGGAAGCCCTGACGATCCACAGTTCAAGGAGCTTCTGGGCGATCACCTGCATTCAAGGCTGATGGAGGAGATAGAGCTTTTAGACATAGCCGGCGATGAGTTTGACCTGAACCAGGTCTTAAGGGGAGAGCTGACGCCTATATTCTTCGGCAGCGCCATGACCAATTTCGGGGTCAAGACCTTCCTCGAAAGCTTTTTGCAAATGTCGCCGCCTCCGGCGGACAGGCCGGCTGCAGACGGGGTCGTAAAAGCGGACAGCCCCCTGTTTTCGGGCTTTGTGTTCAAGATCCAGGCCAACATGAACCCGGCCCACAGGGACAGGATAGCCTTTATCCGCATCTGCTCCGGCAAATTTGAAAAGGGGATGGATGTGAAGCATGTCCGTACCGGCAAGGTAGTCCGCCTGACCCAGCCCCAGCAGTTTTTGGCCCAGGACCGGGTCATCGTGGAGGAGGCATACCCGGGGGACATTATCGGCCTGTATGATCCGGGGATCTTCCATATAGGGGATACCCTTTGCGACCAGGGCTTGGACATCCGGTTTGAGGGCATACCCATCTTCCCGGCCGAGCATTTTGCCAGGGTGCGGTTCATAGACGCCATGAAGCGCAAGCAGTTCATGAAGGGGATATATCAGATCGCGGAAGAGGGTGCCATCCAGATATTCAAGGAGCCGGACATAGGCGTCGAGACCCTGATAATCGGGGTGGTGGGCGTGTTGCAGCTCGATGTGCTCTCCTACAGGCTGAAGAACGAGTACGGTGTTGATGTCCAGGTACAGATGCTGCCCTTTGGCGCTGCAAGGTGGGTCCTTGACGGGAAGCTGACACGGGAAGACCTGTCCTATACGGATCGGGCCCTCATCGTGGAGGACGTGTTCGGGCGCCAGGTGGTGCTCTTCTACGATCAATGGGCTGTCAACAGGATAACGGACAAGCATAAAAACGTCAGGTTTGTGGAGATACCGCCTCCGGTAACGGAATAGCATGCTTTAAGTGTAGGCTTTCAGCGTGGCCGGACGGATCTAATTTTAGCAGGAGGTCAATGCCATGGGAGTCAGGTATGCCCGTGATTACTCACTTATCATAGAGGAGCTGGCAGCAGCCCTGAGCACTATCGAAGGGGCATCAGAATTTTTCGGCATGGATGCAGATGACTGGTCTTTGATACCCGCAGGCGACAGGCAGGAGCTTTTCAGGACGGCCGCCGATGACATATTCTATGCCCTGGGCACGGAACCGTCGGTGTCTATAGGCACAGGCCATGTCGAATACGACGGGGACAGGCACATAATCAAGGTAGTTGACGTGGTCAAGGTATCTATAATAAACTTAGTGTAATATATTGGCAGAAGGGGGTCAACATTTGAGCAGAAACAGGGAACTGGCTCAGGAAAACATATTCAAGCTGCTTATGAAATTTTCCATACCTGCCATAGTAGGCATGGTAGTCAACTCTTTATACAACGTGGCTGACAGGATATTTGTAGGGCAGGGAGTAAATTCGCTGGCCATAGGCGGCATCACTGCATGCATGCCTGTGTTCAACATCATCATGGCCTTTGGTATGCTCATCGGTTTAGGTGGGGCCTCACTTATATCCATCCGCCTGGGAGAGCAGAAAAAAGAGGATGCAGAAGCCGTTTTAGGCAACGGGCTTGTGATACTTGTCTTCATAGGGGCTTTGATCACCATATTCGGCCTGACCTTTATTGAGCAGCTTTTAAACCTCTTTGGCGCCAAGGGCGAGACATTGCCCTATGCCAGGGATTACATGAGAATAATTTTATGGGGCGCTATGTTCCAGTATGTCAGCTTTGGGCTCAACCATTACATCAGGGCTGAGGGCAATCCCAAAATCGCCATGCTGAGCATGATAATAGGGGCGGTCATGAATATCATACTGGATCCGGTATTCATCTTTGTGTTCAACATGGGCATACAGGGCGCGGCCATAGCTACGATCATGTCCCAGTTTGCCAGCATGGTGTGGGTAGTTTCCTATTTTATCAGGGGAAACAGTGTCCTTAAATACCGCAGGGAGAATTTCAGGCTGAAGTGGAATATTGTGAGAAAAATGCTGGCGATCGGGTCTGCACCCTTTGCCATGCAGATGGCTGCAAGCCTGTTAAATATAATAATGAACAACAGTGTGTATAAATACGGCGGCGATACGGGCTATGCGGCAATAGGGGTGATAATGAGTGTCAGCATGCTCGTGCTGATGCCGATATTCGGTTTGAATCAGGGGGCCCAGCCCATAATAGGCTACAATTACGGGGCTCGCAGGTATGACAGGGTCAAAAAGACGCTCAAGCTGGCCATACTGATCGCAACAGCAGTGACCTGCACAGGCTTTGTCGCTACACAGTTTTTTTCAAAACAGCTTATCCAGCTGTTCAGCAGCAAGGACAAGGAGCTTTTGACCATGGGCTCGACCGGTCTTAGGATTTTCATGGCAGCCCTGCCCATAATCGGCTTTCAGATAATCAGCGCAAACTATTTCCAGGCAACCGGCAAGCCGGCGTTTTCCATGGTCCTGAGCCTGTCAAGGCAGGTTTTGTTCCTTATCCCCATGTTGCTCTTACTTCCGAGGCTCTTTGGCCTGGGACTTACGGGCGTATGGCTGGCAGGTCCCACATCCGACTTTTTTGCTTCCCTGGTGACAGGAGCCCTGCTGCTCAGGGAGCTTAGGCACCTTGATGCCAAGCACAAGGAGCAGGCGGAAAATGGGCACGAGCAGGCGCGGGAGGCTCATGTTATGCATGAGGACCAATAGACAGATTTCTGATAAAAAAACCAAAATGTCGCCCGGAAAATATAGTCCGGGCATTTTTTTGCTTGAGCAGTTAGCAAAAAAGTGATAGAATCCTAATAAACAACTATGCTACATATATATTTATAAACTGGATTTATATTAGAAATGAGGGGGTTTATCAAATGGCAAACTTTTGCTCAAATTGCGGTTCTCCGCTAACAGACGGCAAACCGTGCACATGCATGGAAGCTGCCGGCACTGTTGACAATCTGAATCAGGCCGCTGCCACGGCTGAGACACAGCCAGTACAGGAACCGGCTCCAGCCCAGGCGGCACAGCAGCCTGCTCCGTCCCAGGCACCGCAGCAGCCACCTTATGTTTATGTCCCGCAGCCAAAGCAGACTCCGCCTATATTTACTGACCTGTCCGACTTTTTCATGAGCTTTTTCAAATCACCGGTCGCTGCGGTCAGGGATTTTGCAGAAAAGGGCAAATGGCAGGCAGGGCTTGTGATTCTGGGTGTTAATGTATTGCTCGCCGCAATTGTTTTCGCAATATTCTTCTGGAGAAGCTATTGGAGCTTTGTACCCAGCGGCTGGAAGGATATCTTCGGAGATTGGTTCGACTCTTGGGTAGGCTTGAATTTTGGGAAAAAACTGCTCTTAACGGTTGCCATTTTCTTTGGTTCCATAGTTGGCTTTGGCATTATGTACGGTGCAGTGGGTGGAGTTGTATTCCTTGGCGGCAATGTAGTACTTAAGAAGAATTGCAGCTTTACAAAGGTTCTGGCAGCATTGGCAGCTTCCACCGTGCCCGTTACATTGACTCTGCTGGTCTCATTGATTTTCGGCTTCATCAGCGTGAGATTTGCATACAACCTGATAGCTGCCGGTACGGTGGCATTTTTCCTCTTGTTAATGCCAGGTGCGCGGCAGGCGATCGAAGCAGAGGAAGACGCCGGCTTCATGATCCTGGCTGTAAGCGGTCTCGTATTTTATATCCTGTATACCATATTCACCAGGCTTGTAAATGTCCGGATAGTATGATTTAAAATTTGATTTAGGATCGCAAAAGGCAGGCGCCCCTTGGAAGGGTACCTGCCTTTCTGTCTCTACGCTAATGGAGCACGAGCTCCTCTGTCCTTTCCGGCCGTGGCCTGTCGGTTTTGACCGTGATGTGGTCCTTGGTCAGGATCTGCTTTGTCCTGTCCCCGTCCTCCAGAGAATTAAGATAGACTATTTCCTCGGGGACTATTTTTATGGCCTTTATCTGATCCCTTATCTGCTGCAGTACATGGCGGTCAGGGCAAAACTCCTCGGCCTCTTCCAGGATCGTGTCGTTGTATTCGCTCGTTTCAGCCCTTCCGAATATCTGCACGCCCTTGATGCGGGTATAATTCCTGTACTCTGTGCAAACCAGCAGGCATACATTCGGGTTCTTTTCAATCGCTCGGAATTTCTCACCGCCTGCTGACAGTATGTAAATATCCAGGTCCTTCCCCAGGAAAAACTGAACGGGACTGGACCGGGGTATGCCCTCAATGCAGGTGGCCAGCGAACCGTCGGTCATGCCCGACAGGAAGTCCCTGATATGGTTCTTCAGCTCTTGCGGACGCATTATCTTATTCATTTCATTCCCTCCGTTTCTTTATTCTGACTTGTTTTAGTATGCTGCAATTTTAATGATATATTCGAAGTCCCGGGCCGGGCGCCAGGCTCTACATTGCCGGCCGGGCCCTGTTTTGCCGGCCTGGGTTGTCATGAAGCTGCATTGTGGTATACTGGATAAGAGGAAAAATATATGAAAAGCGCAGGTGCCATCTTATGTGCGGTAGGTATTTGTTGTACTCAGATGTTGAAGAGCTGCTGGAGCGGTACAGGATACTGAATGGCTGGACTGACGTGAATTGGGGCGGCGAGATCTTCCCGACCCAGACGGTCCCGGTCGTGATAAACAGGGGGAGCCGCGAGCTTGTACCCTTGAAATGGGGTTTTACCCCGTCATACGTCAAAAGCCCGGTCATAAACGCCAGGAGCGAGACGGCTGTGAGCAAGCCTATGTTTCGAAATTCCCTTGCAGCGAAGCGGTGCATAATACCGGCCAACGCCTTTTTCGAGTGGAAGAAGGACGGGCAGAAAAAAATCAAGCATAAGATCTACGTAAAGCAGCTTTCGATCTTTTCCATGGCCGGCATTTATGATGAATTCCCTGACAAGGAAGGAAAGCTGGTGACCGCCTTTTCCATACTGACCACTGCGGCCAACCCCCTGGTGGCGCAGGTACATGACAGGATGCCCGTTATCCTGACCCCAGAGGCAGAGGACATGTGGCTGGATCCCGACATTACCGACCCTAGGGCCCTGGCGCCCTGCCTAACAGCCTTTGATGCGGACAGGATGGCTATGGAGCCGGTGTGAAAAATAAAAAAAGCCTGCGGGGGTAACAAAGCAGGCTTTCAGAGAAAAGTGGTTATTAGCCGGGAGACGGATCAGGCTTTTTTCTTCTTTAGGATCACTACAACAACAAGAGCCGTCAGTATTATCACGGCAGAGCCTATAGCATAATAAACGACGACCGGCTTCCTGTTCAGGACACTGACCAGGGAAGCTTCTCCGGCATATTCCTGCCCTTTGGCGCTTTCTTCCTGGGTGCGGACCGCATCGCCCCGGCTTGCCCCCGGTACATTGGCCGAGTTTTCTATCGTCGTATCGCCTGAAACAGGCTGCTCGGGGTTTTCGTACTCGATATCAGGAGGGAGGGTCCTTTCAGAGATCGGAGCTCCGCTGTCTGCCTGGCCGGGTTCAGGAGCAATGATCGGCGGGGCCGGCGGGACTGCTATGTCGCGGCCGCCGTTGCCTTCACTGCCAGGGTATACGTTGCCGCCAACACCAGGATATGGCGGGACTACTTCGTCGACGCCGATGGGAGTAGGCGGGGGCACATCTATGCTGCCGCCGTCACCGGGGTATGCCGGGATAACGGGATAGACCGGGGCAACTTCCTCAGGGTATGGCATGGGGTCCACAGGGGTCGCAACGCCATCCACGGGACTGGGCGGCGAGGCAATCGATCCGTCTCTTGTTTGGGGAATGCTGCCTGCTGCAGAGGCTATGCCTGGCAGTGCGACCAGGAACACAGCAAGCAAAATTATGATATATTTTTTCATTGCGCACCTCCGTTCTGGGATCTACCGGCTTTATTCATTGATACAGACGCTAAATAAGCCGAATATGTTGCAGGCGCCCGGCTTGACATTTCCAGATAAATAAAATAATATGAATGTTGGTTTTAGGACCGTTTGACAGCGACATGCACGGGAAAATTCAAAAATGCTGTGCAGCTGCCGCACTAATAAATATATATAATGCGTACATAAGGAGGATACTATGAAGCTGGAAGGTAAAGTTTTGATAGCTCAGGGTGGAGGGCCGACGGCCGTCATCAACCAGTCCCTGGTGGGTGCTGTACTTGAATCAAGGAAATACCCCCAGGTCACCAAGGTATACGGCGCATTGAACGGCGTGTCCGGCATACTCAATGAGAATTTCATCGACCTGTCCCAGGAGACCGAATACAACCTCGAACAGGTAGCACTCACCCCGTCGTCAGCGCTTTTGTCAACAAGGGACAAGCCTGACGAGAAATACTGCAAGGAAATGTTCAAGATCATGCAGGCCCACGAGGTCAGGTACTTCTTCTACATTGGCGGCAACGATTCCTCGGATACTGTCCGCATAGTAAACGAGGAAGCCAACAAGGTTGGATACGAGTTCCGGGCCATCCATATCCCGAAAACCATCGACAACGACCTCATGGTCAATGACCATACCCCCGGTTACGGGTCTGCCGCAAGGTTCGTAGCCCAGGCCTTCATGGGCATAAACCTTGACAACCGCGCCCTGCCCGGTGTATACATCGGCGTCGTCATGGGACGGCATGCAGGCTTTTTGACCGCTGCCTCGGCCATGGCACAGCGGTATGCAGACGACGGCCCCCATCTCATCTACCTGCCCGAACGGGTGTTCAACGTAGACAAGTTCCTGTCTGACGTCAAGGCTGTCTATGATAAATACGGCCGCTGCGTAGTAGCTGTATCCGAGGGTATCCAGGATGAGACCGGCCAGCCGATCATGGTCAAGCTGTCCAAGAACGTGGAAAAGGATGCCCACGGCAACGTGCAGCTGTCAGGCACGGGAGCCCTTGGGGACCTCCTGTCCGACCTGGTCAAGGAAAAGCTGAATATCAAGCGCGTCCGCTCCGATACATTCGGCTACCTGCAGAGGTCCTTCATCGGCTGCGTATCCGATGTCGACCAGATAGAGGCAAGGGAGGTCGGCGAGCGGGCTGCCCAGTTTGCCATACTCCACAACGTCGATGGATCTGTGACGATACACAGGGTCGGCGATTATGCCGTTGACTACCGCCTCACCGACATAAAGGAGATCGCCGCGCTCACGAAGCATATGCCCGATGAATATATCAACAAGGAAGGCAACCATGTGACCGAGGCCTTCAAGGCCTACTGCAGGCCCCTGCTCGGATCCAATATGCCGACAGCCTCCAGGCTGAGAGCGCCCATGGTTGAAAAGATAGTCAACAGGAAATAAGCCCTAGATCTTGTAAAGGTACCATTTGCACGAGCTCAGCTCGTACTTGATTTCGTACATTTTTTCAATATTGTTGATGACGCTTTGGCAGGTAAAAACCAGCATACGGTTGCCTGCCAATTTTTCTTCCCTTTTCTGAAGGATCCTGTCTATCCTGACAGTCAGGCCGGACTCATCCTTTTGGCGGATGTTGAAGCGCACGGGCGTAGGAACTCCCTCCTCGTTGAACCAGGCGATCATCTTGATGGGTTTCATTATCACCTTCATGGCCCGGGAGCCTTGGATACTCCCCTGCACCTCCTTTCGATCCGAACGTATGTTCTGTATATAGTATAGCACCGGGGCGCAGCAAATACAACATCATAGTGCCTTGTTTTTATTGCCTATATTTGGCGTTTGAAGCCTGCCGCCAGGTAAGTTAATATTGTATTAAGAAATTTTAAATTTTTGTAACAACTACCCCCAGAAAATGATGGTCAGGCACCGTACTATATTACAGGTGGTGATACTTCCTTGAAACTGTTTTCCTTCCGTGCTTCCTCCGAAGACAGCGGTGATGTGCTACTAAAAGAGCTGGAAGCTGCCAGGCAGAACGATACGCTTCGGAGCAGGTTCATCGACAGGTACACCAATTACATAAGAAGCGTAGCCAGCAGGGTCAAGGGAAGTTATATCCACATCGAAAATGACGAGGAATATGCTCTTGCTCTGGGTGCTTTCAACCGTGCACTTGACACCTATGACCCGGACAAGGGAGCATCCTTCCTGGCATTTGCGGGCCTTCTGATCAAAAGGGAAATAATCGACTTTTACAGGAGGAGCCGTAGGGAAAGGGAGATACCCATAAGCCAGCTCCAGGAGGAGGACGACCTGGAGTTTGAGCCGGGCAGGGTGGAGGATATCATCTGCCGGCAGGAGGATGAGTTCAACCTGCGCCAGGAGATCGATATCTATAAAGCTCTCCTGGAGGAATACTCCCTCACCTTCAGCCAACTGGCCGCCGCCTCTCCAAAGCATGCGGATGTACGAAAACGGATGGTGATGGTGGCCAGGCGCCTGGCTGAGGACCCTGCCGCGAGCCGCTCGATAATCAAAAAGAAAACGCTTCCCATGAAGGAAATGGAGGCCTGGTCAGGCCTGAGCAGGAAAACACTCGAGCGCCACCGCAAATATATACTCGCCAATTTTATCCTTATAAACAGCGATCTGGTCTACTTGAAAGATTATATAAAAGACTGTCTGCAAAGTGGTGATCAAGCATGAGGGGTTTGCTTATCGAAAAGGGTGAGGGCTGGTACATAGTCCTGACTCCCACCGGCCAATACAAAAAAATAAAGGGTACTATAACGGAGAAGATCGGGGCTGAAGTCAGGCTTCCCAATACTACAGTTGCCCCTGTCTATGTCCGGGCGGCTGCGCTGGCGGCAGCATTCCTGCTGTTTTTCGCCCTTGCGGCAAGCCAGCACTTACTACTGAACAACCGTGTATTCGCCTACATTACGATCGAAGCAAACCATGATGCCGAGTTCGCCGTTGACAGGCAAAACCGGGTCCTGTCCGCCAAAGGCTATGGGCCTGAGGCTGTGGAGATCTTGTCCCGGATAGGTTACCTGGGGGCCGACGTTGATAAGGTCATCTCGGAGTTCACCCTGGCCTCCCTTGAGGGTGCTGACACCGGGGCGGAAGAGAAGGAAATCGTCGTTTCCTATTATCCTCTTTACAAATTGCAGGCCAAGGAGGTCGATAGCAAGCTTGAGCAGTTAGCCAAAGAGCAGCAGAAGATCATTGGGGAAAAGGGAAAGCAGGTACAGTTTGCCACAGTCGTTGTGGACAAGGAAACCAGGGAAGAAGCAAACAGTAAGGGAGTCGCCCCGGGCAGGCTGAAAAAGGCTGAAGCGAGCGAGAAAACCAAGGACGAAAACACCAACGCCGGTGAAGCCGGTGACTCAAAGGCCGGCGGCAAGAAACAGAATGCAGACAGCAAGGGTAAAGGCTCCGGCAAGGACAAGGGGGAGGATACCAGGGAGACAGAAACCCAGGGCAAGGAAAAGGACAAGGACAAGGCAGATAAGGAAAAGGAGAAACAGGATAAAAAGCAGGCCAAGGAAAAGGAAAAGCAGGACAAGGAAGACGAAAAAAACGAGAAGAAGCAGGACAAGGAAGTTGAAAAAGCGGAGAAGAAGTCACAAAAGGATGACAGCAAAGAGGAAAAGAAGCAGGGAAGCAAGCTTAAGGAGCTTATAAAGAGGTTTGAGAAAACGATCAAAAAACTTCCAAAATACAAGAAGGGTGGACTAAAATGAAACGCAAGATAGCAGTTTTACTGGTTTTAGCGATACTCCTGACCGTACTGCCGACTGTGGGCTTTGCAGCCGAGGAAAGCGGCGGGAATGACACGATCGAAACGGGCATAACCCCGGACAGCTGGCTTTACGGATTTGACCAGTTCCTGAAGGAGATGCAGCTCTTCTTTACATTCAACACTGTTGCCAAGGCCGGACTGCTCCACGACATCTCGGAGGAGAGGCTGGCCGAAGCCAGGGAAATGATCGAGCAGAACAAGGAAAGATACGGCACGGTGGCGCTTCAGGCTTACAAGGCCGCTCTTGAGCGGGCCGTACAGGTCCTGGAAAAGGCCATAGTCGACGGGAAGGATATAAGCGAGGTCGCCGAAGAGTATGGCAGCACCCTGACCGACCGCTGGGCCATCATCAAATGGGTCCTGGAGCGGATACCCGAAGAAGATCGGGAAAAGCTGAACGTTCCCTTGCAGGAGCTGCTGGAGGACCTATCGGTCACCATCGAGGTCGTTGACATCGACGATGAAGAGACCGATGAAACCGGCGACAACGGTGAAGGAACAACGGATCCCGACGAAGAGCCGGCCGGCGGAGATGAGACAGGCAGCGGCGATGATGAAACCACCAATGAAGGCGAAGACCCAACCGGCGATGAGGAAACGCCCGGTGAAGGCGAAAACACCGGTGAAGATCCTGCCGGCGGAGACGAGACAGGTTCTGAAGACGAGATCCCGGATGAGGGCTATATCAGCATATGCTCCCTCAAGAAGCTGGTAACGGCTGAAATCCTTGAGGAGACCATTGGGGAAAAGGCAGCCAAGCTTTACATAGACGGCGTACTCAACAGCAGGCAGATACTCGCAGTCTATGCCATGGCCCTGCAGACCGAGAAAAGCTTTGACGAGGTATTGGAGGTCTTCCTTGCAAACAAAGGGCTGGGCTGCACCGCAAAGGCCTTAGGCTTAAAGCCCAAGGATGCGCTGAAGGGCGTAAAGGCTGTGTTCAAGGCCGTCAAGGCTGAGATCAAAGAGGAGTTCAAGGCCAAGTTTACCAAAAAGGATTTCGAGGCTGATCCCGGGACCACTGATGGTGAACAGGCTGACCAGCCAGGCGAAACCGGCGGAGACCAGACCAGTCAGGATCCTGTAGATGACCCGGGTGATCAGGATGCAGGCAAGGACAAAGACAGCGATGGCAAGAATATCGGCAAAGACGAAGATGATGACGATGATAAAGACGATGATGACAAAGATGAAGATGATGATAAGGATGATAAATGCAGCCGCGACCTGAAAAAGGCAAAGGATAAGGTCGTAGAGAAGGTCAAGGAAAAGGCGAAAGACAAGGCAAACTACAATAAAAAATATAAAGGCGACGACAAAGATGACGACGATGATGACGAAGATGACGACAAGGGCTACAAGTCATCGAAGAAAACCGGCAAAAATGAAAAATCCCAGGTGAAAAGCAACAGCGCAAACGCCAAAGCCAAGGCTGAGAAGTTCATGGAAAAGGTAAAAAAGATGCTTGAGACCTGCAAGGGCAAGGCAAAGGGCAAGAACAAAAAATAAGAGGCAATAAGAGGCAATAGAAGGGTCAGCAGCTTTGCCCGGCCAGGTAGCCCGTGGAAAAGGCTATCTGCAGGTTGAACCCTCCTGTATAGGCATCCACATCTATTACCTCTCCGGCGAAGAACAGGCCTTTGACCAGCCTGGACTCCATGGTTGACGGGTCTATTTCCCTGACAGAAATACCTCCGGAGGTAATGATAGCTTCATCTATGGGGCGGTAGCATTTTATAGTCAGCATAAGTTCCTTCAAAAGATTCACCACCTGCTGCCGCTCCTCTTTTTTTACCTGGTTGACAGGCTTGTCAGGCGGGATGTTCGACAGCCTGACGATCACAGGTATGAGCTTTTTGGGCAGGAGGTCATCCAGGCTGTTTGAGAAATTTTTGCGTGAATACTTGAGAAAGTCCCTTAGGATCCTTTCATCCAGCTTGTCATGGTCCAGGGCAGGTTTTAAATCGATACAGAGCCGATACCCACTGGGGTCGGCTTTTCCTATATACGAGCTGGCCGACAGGATGACAGGGCCGGACACCCCATAGTGGGTAAAGACCATTTCACCAAAGTCCTCGTATACCCTTCGCCCCTGCTTGTCCTTCAGGGTTATGCCGATGTTCTTGAGCGACAGGCCCTGGGCATCCCTTGGCCAATCCTCCAGGGTCTCAAGGGGGACCAGGGAAGGCCTTAAGGGTGTGACCGTATGCCCCAGGTCGCGCGCCATGCGGTAGCCGTCGCCCGTAGAGCCCGTAGCTGGGTATGACAGGCCCCCGGTCGCAAGAATCACGCTTTCGCAGGGCAGAAAATCCCCGTTTTTAAGCCTGACGCCTCTGACTGCGCCATCTTCTGCAGCTATGCCTTCCGCTTCCGCCTGTACTACCTTCACATTGTTCTGCCTTACATACCGCTCCAGGGTCTTTATGACATCCGAGGACTTGTCGGAGGCAGGGAATACCCTGTTGCCCCGCTCGACCTTGGT
>JAKORJ010000245.1 GCA_029777885.1 Bacillota bacterium
AAAAAGTTCATCCTGGTTTTTTTCAGGCTGTACGCGCTTTTCTCTTCCGGCTCATCATAGGGGTTTGAGTCGGATATGACCCGGCCGTCCTTAAGCTCGATTATCCTGTCCGCATACCTTTGGGCCAGAGCAGGATTGTGGGTCACCATTATGACCAGCTTGTCCCTGGCTGTTTCCTTGATCAGCTCGAGTATCTGGATGCTGGTTTGGGTGTCCAGGGCGCCCGTGGGCTCGTCAGCCAGGATGATGTCAGGGTCATTGGCCAGGGCACGGGCTATGGCTACCCGCTGCATCTCTCCGCCTGAGAGCTGGCCGGGCTTTTTTTTCATATGGTCCTTAAGACCGACCCTGGTGAGCACCTCGACGGCCTTTTTGCGCCTTTTGGAGGCAGGAAGGCCGCTTAAGGTCATGCCCAGCTCCACGTTGTCTATGATGCTCAAATGGCTGATCAGGTTGTAATTCTGGAACACGAAGCCTATGCTGTTGTTGCGGTAGGCGTCCCAGTCGCTTTCTGTGAAATTTCTTGTCGATTTCCCGTTGATTATAAGGTCTCCCCGGTCGTACCTGTCCAGCCCGCCTATGATGTTGAGGCAGGTGGTCTTGCCAGAGCCGCTGGGGCCGAGGATGGCCACGAACTCACTTTTCCTGAAATTCAAGGTTATCCTGTCCAGGGCTGTCTGGAGGAAGTCGCCCGTCCTGTACCTCTTGGTTATATCCTTAAGCTGCAGCATATCCATTCTCCTTGGCTAATGAATTTTGTGCATATAGATACATAATACCATATAATATCCATTTTTATTAACGAATTATCAACATATCAAAATTATTATTGACTTCGCATTTTAAATGTGGTATTAATATATATGTTTGTTTAGCCTTTATAAACAGAAAGTTTAGTAATGTAGAATGGAATGGGATGCATGAAAATAGGTGAAAAGATAAAGGAGTTGCGCATTTACAACGGTTTGACCCAGCAGGAGCTGGCAGACAGATGCGAGCTGTCCAAGGGATTTATTTCCCAGGTGGAGAGGGACCTGACATCTCCGTCCATTGCTACGCTGATGGATATTTTGGAGTCCCTGGGCACGAACATTAGGGATTTTTTCAACGAACAGGTCGAGGAAAAGATCGTATTCAACAAGGACGACATCTTCAGCTATGAAAATGAAGAACTGAACCACAATATTCACTGGATCGTCCCCAATGCCCAGAAAAACAAAATGGAGCCCATCATCCTGGAGCTTATGCCCAATGGCAGATCGAAAACCGAGGATCCCCATGACGGTGAGGAGTTCGGCTATGTACTGTCTGGATCGGTCATCCTGCACCTGGGCAGACGGAGCTTCAGGGTGAAAAAGGGGGAAACGTTTTATTTCAAGCCCACAGTGGCACATTATATTGAGAATGCGGCAAAGTCTAAATCTACGGTCTTGTGGGTCGCAACGCCGCCGAGTTTCTAGCATAACAACAGTGGAGGTACAGAAAATTGAACAATGAGATCATATTGAGGCTGGTCAATATTTCAAAGGCCTTTAACGGTACTAAGGCACTGGACAATATCAACCTGTATATCCGCAGGAACGAGTTTGTTACGCTGCTGGGACCCAGTGGCTGCGGCAAAACCACGACCCTGAGGATCATTGGCGGCTTCGAGGAAGCTGATGAAGGAGACCTTCTGTTTGAGGGCAAGCGGATAAATGATTTGCCTGCTTACAAGCGGAAGGTGAATACCGTTTTCCAAAGGTACGCTTTATTTCCCCATATGAACGTTTTTGAAAACATTGCCTTCGGGCTTAAGATAAAGAAAATGGACAAACGGATAATAGAGGATAAGGTAAACAATATGCTCAGGCTTGTCAACCTGGAGGGCTTCAACAAAAGGACCATAGACTCCTTGAGCGGTGGCCAGCAACAGAGGGTGGCCATAGCAAGGGCCCTGGTCAATGAGCCCGAGGTCCTGCTCCTGGATGAGCCCCTGGGAGCGCTGGATCTAAAGCTGCGCAAGGAAATGCAGCTTGAGCTTAAGAAGATACAAAAGTCCCTTGGGATCACCTTTATATATGTCACCCACGACCAGGAGGAAGCCCTGACTATGTCCGACACCATAGTCGTCATGAACAACGGGCGGATACAGCAGATCGGCACTCCCCAGGACATATACAACGAGCCCAAAAACGCCTTTGTGGCTGACTTCATAGGAGAGAGCAACATAATCGACGGCATCATGAATGAGGATTACAAGGTGACCTTCCTGGGCCGGCAGTTCGACTGCGTGGACAAGGGCTTTATGCAAGATGAGCCCGTCGATGTGGTGGTGCGTCCGGAAGATATAAAGGTCAGGCCCCAGTCTGAAGGGATGCTCGTAGGCAAGGTGATATCAGTTACCTTCAAGGGCGTGCACTATGAGATGAAAATAGAGGGCTTGAACGGCGCAGGCTATGTCCTGACGGTCCACAGCACATTGATGGCTGAAGAGGGTTCGGTCGTCGGGCTGAGCATCGACCCCTTTGATATCCACATCATGAAAAAGGGGTTGAAGGCATGAAGCAATACAGGTGGCTCGCATATCCCTATGCCGTATGGATGATGATATTCATAGTAGTTCCGCTGTTACTGGTGCTGTTTTTCAGCGTGACAGCCAAAACTCCGGACGGCAGCATGGTGCTTACCCTGGAGAATTTCAAAAAGTTTTGGGAACCGATGTATATAAGCGTGCTGATCCGGTCGGTCCTTTTGGCAGTCTACAGTACAGTCATATGCCTGGTGCTGGGTTATCCCCTTGCCCTTATCCTGGCCGGCAAGGATTTCAAACGCAAAAACGTACTGGTAATGCTTGCAGTTATCCCAATGTGGATGAACTTTTTGCTCAGGACCTATTCATGGATGACCCTGCTGGAGAAAAACGGCACCATTAACGCTTTCTTTGGCACCCTGGAAAGGCTGGCAGCCACATACCTCAACATGGAGTTGACGCTGCCGAGGGTCAATATCCTTTACACGGAAAGCGCCGTGATACTTGGCATGGTATACAACTTCCTGCCCTTTATGATACTGCCCATATATTCGGTAGTATCCAAGCTTGACAGGAGCCTTATCGAGGCGGCCCAGGACCTGGGCGGCAACAACCTTGTAGTTTTCAAGCGCGTGATATTTCCCTTGAGCCTGCCGGGCGTGCTTTCAGGCATAACCATGGTGTTCATGCCTGCCGTGACGACCTTCGTCATATCCAGGCTGCTGGGAGGCGCGCAATTCATGCTGATAGGCAACCTGATCGAGCGCCAGTTCCTCTTTTCCGGCGACTGGGGCTTTGGTTCGGCCCTGTCGATAATACTGCTCCTGCTTATACTGCTTAGCATGGGCTTCATGTCAAGGTATGAACAGGAGAATGGCGGAGGTGGGCTGTGGTGATGCGGTTTCTGAGAAAATCCTATGTATTTCTGATATTTTTGTTTTTGTATGCCCCCATTATTATACTGATTATTTACTCCTTCAATGCCTCAAAATCCAGAGGCCACTGGACCGGGTTCACCCTGCAATGGTACAGGGAGCTATTCAAGGACAGCCAAATAATGACTTCCCTGTATTACACTGTCACCATAGCCCTGCTTGCTTCCCTGATAGCGACCATTGTTGGGACTGCTGCATCCATAGGCATATTCAACATGAAGAAGATCAAGCGGGAGATCATGCTCAACATCAACTATATACCCGTGCTCAACCCTGACATCGTAACCGGTATATCCCTGATGCTGCTTTTCTCATCGATCAAGATCCCCCTGGGCTTTACATCCCTGCTCCTGGCCCATATAACCTTCAATATACCCTATGTGGTGCTGTCGGTGATGCCCAAGCTCAAGCAGATGAACAAGCACCTGTACGAAGCAGCGCTGGACCTGGGCGCGACTCCCTTTTACGCCTTTAAAAAGGTCATTCTGCCCGAGATCATGCCCGGCGTGATCACAGGCTTCCTGCTTGCCCTGACCCTGTCGTTTGACGATTTTGTAATAAGCTTCTTTACAACGGGCAACGGCGTATCGAACCTGTCGATAACAGTGGAGTCGATGGCCAGAAGGGGTATCAGCCCCAAGCTCAATGCGCTGTCGACCATTATGTTTGTCAGTGTATTACTTTTGCTGATAATAGTTAATATAAGGACGTCCAAGGACGACACTGAAAGGAGACCGAAAAATGAAAAAACTTATCAAGGTAATGTTTTTGTTAGTCCTACTAGCCATGACATTTAGCCTGGCAAGCTGTGGGGGCAGTGGTAAGCCCACCCTCAAGGTATTCAACTGGGCTGATTATATAGATGAATCTGTATATAAGGCCTTTGAGAAAGAGTACGGGATAAGGGTCATCTACGATACCTTTACGACGAACGAGGACATGTATGCCAAGGTCGTATCCGGCAATGCAGACTATGACGTGCTGTTTCCCTCGGATTATATGATCAAACGCCTCATCAATGAAGACAGGCTGGCCAAGCTGGACTTCAGCAATATTCCCAACTATAAGTATATCGATGAGAAATTCAAGGATCTCGATTTCGATCCGAACAACGAATACTCCGTTCCCTACATGTGGGGCACCCTGGGCATACTTTATAATAAGGAAATGGTCGATGAGCCCGTGACGAGCTGGGATATACTATGGGATGCCAAGTATAGCAAAAATATCTTTATGTACGCCAGCCAAAGGGACGCCATCGGCGTCGCCCTGAAAAGACTGGGCTATTCGCTCAACAGCCGCAATGAGGCGGAGCTTGAGCAAGCAAAGCAGTCGTTGATAGAGCAAAAGCCTCTGGTGCTGGCCTATGTTGGGGATGACGTCAAGGACAAGATGGTAGCTGAGGAGGCTGCCCTGGCAGTAGTGTACTCCGGTGATGCGATTTATTCCATGTGGGAAAATGAGAACCTGGCATATGTCGTACCAGAAGAGGGAACAAATCTGTGGTTCGACTCAATGGTAGTACCCAAGAACAGCAAGCATAAGAAGGAAGCCGAGCTGTTTATAAACTGGCTGTGCGACCCTGAGAATGCACTCAAAAATACGCTGTATATTGGCTATTCGACCCCGAACTCGGCTGCCTATGACATGCTGCCGGATGAAGTGAAAAACGACAAGTCGGCATATCCTGACGACGATATCCTCGAAAAGTGCGAGGTGTTTGACGACGTCAGCGATGTACTTGATATCTACAACCGCATATGGGATGAAATCATGACAGCTAATTAGGCTTGTAAAACTAAATATAGTGGAAACAATTAAAAGCACAGATGGGTGATCGGCCATATCTGTGCTTTTCTTCATTTCTGTTGTATTCAACCTATATTTTATAAAATATGGTCTTTATACTTGATATATATAGCAACATACTATATAATTGGTAATAGGACATGGCTATATTGTATAAAGCAACGGCTGATAATTGATACAATTGCCCTAAAATAGGGCATTGAATATAAAAATTAGGAGGGAACATAAACATGAAGAAACTCTTAACTGTAGTGCTAGCGTTATTAGTTCTGCTATCCTTGTCAACATATGCCCTGGCTGCTGAACGAGTTTATGACTTTTCTAACGGATTGGATGGCTGGGAAACAGGGCATGAAGCTACCACTGGCCAGGAATGGGGTGAAGGTGGTGTAACAGTCGTACATGACAAAACTTTTGTACCTAGTGGTGCGGCCAAGGTTACATTGGAGAAAGGCGATACCACTTATACTTTCAGACTGGCTGATTTCAGCAAGGTAAATTACGGGGATACCGTCACGCTATGTGTTTACATCCCTGAGAACACACAGCTTGATGGCTGGCAGATATTCAGACAGGACGAAAATTATGCCTGGGCAAACTCAGACTGGGCGACAGCAAAGCCCGGCGAATGGGCAAAAGTAACCTGGACCATTCCTGAGGGCCAAGGGCCTTTCACAAAGTTTGGTATCCAGTTCCTGGCGAAAAAAGCAGAGGGTTCTGAAGATAGGGTTGCATTGACCGAAGATGAAGTCGTTTATGTAGCCAGCGAAATACCCACATCTGAAGAAGAAAATCCCCAGACAGGGTATGCCAGCATGCTGCCCTTTGTGCTCCTGGCTGGTGCTTCCGGTGTGGTCCTGCTGAAGAGCAGAAAGAAATAAGACTTTATTTAATAGCATAATATGAATCGCCTGGGACATCCACCTCATCAGGTTGTTCTTAAAAATACTGCTGGAATTTGTAAAATATTATGGGTTTAAGAAAAAAACAAGGAGGAATAAAAAATGAAAAAGCTTTTATCAGTATTCTTGGCAGCTGCAGTATTGTTGTCGCTCACTAGCATCGCATTGGCAGAAGGGTTCAAGTATAACTTTGATACCGATCTGCAGGGTTGGACAGGTAAAGAAGTTGATACACAATGGAGCTACAACAAGTCAACAGTATCCCATGATACTACCTTTAAAGCAGACGGCAACGGTTCTATGAAGGTCGTTCTGGAAACCGGTGACTATTACAAGTATCAGGTGTTTGCGCCGACTGAAGGCGTTGCGGCAGGTAAAAAATACACATATAAAGTATATGTACCAGAAGGCGAAGACAACCTGAAAGTTATCCAGCCCTTTGTACAATGGGGTGACAACTGGGAGGGCTGGGAAAGCCTGTGGTATACTAATTTCAAAAAGGGCCAGTGGAATGAGATAACATGGACGCTTCCTGACAATGTAGGAACTCCTATACAGGCTTTTGGCATCCAGTTTGAGTCCAATGCAAACCCCAATGATAAAGCTATAACATTGTGGATTGACAGCGTTGATGACGGTACAGGTGCTCAAGCAGAAGAAGACAATCCCCAGACAGGGTATGCCAGCATGCTGCCCTTCGTGCTCTTGGCCGGTGCTTCCGGTGTGGTCCTGCTGAAGAGCAGAAAGAAATAAATATCTGGAAACTCATAATTCATAGCTGTCGGTAAGTTGACAGGCAGCTTTTTATTTTGGGAATATCGAAAAGGAAACATGCATATAATGCATCAGCTTGATGAAAGATTCAAAACATTTCCAAGGGGGTATCATGATCATGGTGAAAAAGCTGATATCGATCCTACTTGCAGTTGTGCTATTGGTGTCACTGGCAGCGCTCGCCCATGCAGCCGGTGAAGAGGTAATACTGAAGGTCGCTGATGCCAAAGTACCGGATGATAAGTTCAAAACCAACATTGGTGCTGATGATGAAACGCTGGTAGAGACTCACCAGGAGGGCTTCTATGCTGAGTGGGAGAATGTGCCGGCATCTGTACAGATCATGCTTTCCTATGACTGCGACCATGAGACAGACGGCCACATAAGCCTGTATGTCAATGGCGAGTTTGCAGCCAAGCTCCCCATACCCAGCACCGGATCATGGTGGGGTGAGTTCCCCAGGAATGAACCGACCAACGTTAATATCCCTGAAGGGGCTACCATTCGCCTGCAGGTGGATGAGGGGGACCATAACGCCAATATCAGGAGCGTGATCCTTATAACGGGCACACCTGAAGAGGAGCCTCCGCAGACCGGCGACCTTGGCATACTGATGTACATAGCGGCTGCAGGCCTTGCGGGCGGCGGACTGGTATTGCTGAAAAGAAAGAAATAGCAGGAACTTAAGAATAGTTTAACAGTAAAGATAAGTCTAAAAAGCTGCTAATCGTGGAATAGATAAAAAATAAAAAGGGCGGATCTCCGCCCAGTTTTTATGCAGTTCAGTCAAGTGGATAAGTCTTAATATCGGGTATATCGATGAGGCTCAAGACGCGTTCATGGGAATAAACCTTCTTAAGCATATGCTTTTCCGTATATTGCTCTGAGTAAGCCTTGGTGTTGTTGTTTATCACGAATTCGCCGGACCATGTCCCGAACCAAGCCCATCTTGCATTTTCCTTGAAGGCCAGGTCGGGATCGAACAGGCATCCGTTTTCAGTCATGGCTATTATTTTCCTGGTGCCGGTATACTCCAGGGCCTTGCTGAACCTGCCGATTTGCGACCCATACTGTTTTTCACCGGGATAAATATCTTCGCCTATTATATCCACGTAATCATCGCCGGGATACCAATCAGCCGCCTGGCCGTTCCATACCCAGATAAGGTTATTAAGTCCATGCTCGTAGGTAAGCCTTTCGTATAACAGTATCCAAAGCTTTTTATACGGTTCAGGGCCTTTAGCCCCCCACCAGAACCAGCCACCGGAGGCTTCGTGGAGCGGCCTCCATAGGACTGGCACCCCTGCGTCCTGGAGCCTTTTAAGCTGCTCAGCGATCGCATCGATATCGCTGAGCAGGAGGTCATAGCCTTCCTGGTCCTCACCGTTCATTATCTTTGCCAGATCTATGTTCGTAGCCCTGGTGTAGAAGCCTGACCACCATGGATTTTCCTCGGTGTTCAGCAGGTATTTGGTCGGGGCATTCCAGTGCCAGCAGAAGGTCACCAGGCCTCCGCGTTCCCACCAGTCGATCGCAGCCTCAACAGCCCGGCTGCTTGAGCCAAACTCGACCCTGGAGGGTGTATAATCTATC
>JAKORJ010000246.1 GCA_029777885.1 Bacillota bacterium
ATCACATATATATCCGTTTCAGACACCGTTACGGTAAAGGTGGTCGACTTCAGTTTCTTCCCGGTATAGGGCTCACTGCCCTTTCTGCCGCTTATATCAAATGTGATCTCCCCGTCTTTGCAGTTGACCTCCACTTGCAGCACGTTGCCATTGTCAAGGGAAAGCTCGCACTTGCTTTTTGAGCTCCACCCGCTAAAGTCCATTATGGCTCCTGTACCACTCGGATCCTCGAGGATCACTATACTACCCCTTGGCGCACAGCAGGCCAGGAGCGCCAGGATGGCGGCTGTCAACAGCAGCATATTGCCATAAGGCATAAACTTCATATGATCATCTCCTCCAATAAAAAATCAGCTGTATTTTCGGCTCATCACTATAGTAGCGATCGAACCTTTCATACAGCTGATGTGTATCTTAAATCTATCTTAAATCGTGGGTATCGTGATCCTGAAGGTGCTGCCCCGGCTGCCGCCGGAGAGGAGCACTAAATCGCCTCCGTGCGCCTTTGCGATCTTCTTCGCTATGGAAAGCCCCAATCCGCTGCCGCCGGTCCTTGAGTTGCGTGAACCGTCTGCCCGGACAAATGGCTTGAAGATGGTGTCTGCAAGCTCTTCCGGAATGCCGATCCCGTCATCGCTGAAATCGATAAGGACCTGATCATCCTGCGCCACAAGGCTTACCGTGACCTGTGTCCCCCTGGGATTGTACCGCATCGCATTGCTTGCCAGATTTTGAATGATCCGGTTGAATCGGTCGGGATCCAGCATCACAAAAACACTGTCATCAGGAATATCGAATTCATAGCTGAAGCCTTCCCGCTCCAGCAGTGGCACCAGCTCGCCGCACATCTGCCGGATGTATTCGCAGATATCTGTCCTTGCAGGCTTTAGCGAAAACTCCGGGCTGTCCAGCTGTGAGAGCTCAAACAGCTCGGTAAGCAGCCTGTTTGCCCTTTTGCTGTTGCTTAAAATGATCTCAAGATACTCTTCCCGCTCCTGCTCGGGTATACACGAATTGTTCAAGAGCAGCTCCGCATAGCCTTGTATGCTGGCCATAGGATTCTTAAGGTCATGGGAGATGTCGAGGATAAGCTGCCGCCTGTCCTCCTCGGACCTTTTGCGCAGGGATATTTCATGCTCGATCCTGGCTGCCATGTCGTTGAAGGTGTTTTGCAGCTCGGCAAACTCATTTTTCAGGCGCAGATCCACCCGTACGGAATAATCGCCTTCCCGAAGCAGCCTTGTCCCGTCACATAGCTTGCGCAAGGGAACGGTTATGCTCGCTGCCGTGATCCTCGAGTAGATAAAGGCGAACAGGGCAAGGACCGAAAGATATATAAGGACGACAAGGGCGATCGCCCCTCCTGCCCGGGAAAAATCACCGGCTGCAGCCGCCTTGTTGTACACCAGGGCAAAGTCCAGCCGGATAGAGGTAGGAAAGGTAACGATCAGCCAGAACCCGCCCTTGGGATGATAGAGGATATCGTAATGGTAGGGCTTATCCTTGCTTTCCGTCAGGAAAGCTGTAAACTCTTCAACAGTCAGCCTGTCCTTTCCGATGGTGTCAAGGCCCTTGGAATATACGACACGGTAGTCCCTGTCCACGACCTGCACCCCTCCGCCGTTTTCGACGACGGCAGTTGCGTCGATCTCATTGTAGTCATCCCTG
>JAKORJ010000247.1 GCA_029777885.1 Bacillota bacterium
ACTGTGGCCACGACAAGGATCTTGCGCCCCTTGGTCAGATACTTTGCTGCAAATTCGGCCTTATGTCTCCAGGCCACTATGGTTGGCCAGTCGGTTCCTCCTTCTCCGTCCTTTGGTTTTGGTCTGTCCACTGCCAGGGTGAAGGTACATACTGCGACGCCTGCCTGTGTGTATCGCAGTTCCGGATCCCTGGTCAACCTCCCCATTAAAAACGCTTTGTTCAATTTTTCTCACCCCATTCAATCATTTTTTCAACGTCTTTTATCATTAAGGTCAGGAGCTCTACATAGTCCTTTGGCGAAAGTGTAATTTTTAGTGTTGCGTGTATTCCCTTTATATCCATGTGGTTGGGCCTCCTCTCTCAAATCCATGTTTCGACGATCACCGGGTCGTCGTTTGGCATCCTGTCCATGATCATCATCTCCGGTGGTTTAGCTTCTCTGATTTCCTCCAGACTTTCGGCTATAGCCACCATGTTGGTTGGCTTGTCCACATCCCAGAGCCTTGCTACATACTTTCCTGGGTAATCTGAAGGACTGTTGTAGATGCATATCAGTGGAAGCCTCGTTATTTTTATAAGGCTGTTCATATCAAATGACTTTACTACCTTGTCTTCCATTTGCATTGACCTCTCCCCCTGTCATATTGTCTATAATCTCAAGGTATGGGAGTCCTGATCTTCCTCCGGTCTTTATCTCCCAGTCTGGGTGGAGCTGCTCTTCCGATACGCTGGCCATGCCTGGCGTGGTCCATGTCCATCCGTATGCGGTTACAGTCCTCTTCTCCTTACCCTTGTGCTGCTGCCAGCTCTCCAGCGCTGCTTTCCAGAATTCCCATGGTACTGCGTAAAATCTGCGAAGGCTGAAGCTCACCAGGACGAGTGCTATTGCGTTTGGATCCTTGAGCCAGTCGTCGAGGTAGTCCGCCTGGTGAGGCTCTACCCTGTTGAAAGCGATCCTTTTGTCCTCTGTGTGCTTTGCTTCAACGGCCACCGGTATGCCTTTATATCTTCCCAGGTAATCTACGCAGCTCTTATGCTCAACCTTCGCGCTGCATACCTGGCCTTTTGCGTTCCGTAATGGTAAAAACTCCGTTGGCACCTTATGGACACATGCTATTCCGTCTGCCTGATATCTTTGGTGAACGAACCTTAAAAACTCCTCAAAT
>JAKORJ010000248.1 GCA_029777885.1 Bacillota bacterium
GACGACAGTATACGGGTGTGTGGCAAGGATCGCCTGAACAGGGTCAATATCAAAACCCTCCCTTATCCGGGCTTTCCTACCGACCTGCAGCCGATTATTGCGGTTCTGCTGCTCAGGGCCGACGGGATCAGCACCATAACGGAGAGCATTTTTGATAACCGTTTCCAATATATTGAGGAATTAAGGCGGATGGGCGCAAAGGTCAGGGTTGAGGGCAGAATGGCCGTAATCGAGGGCGGCCATAAGCTTACCGGAGCGCCTATCAAAGCATTGGACCTTCGGGCAGGAGCCGCCTGCGTATTGGCCGGATGTATCGCGGATGGCGTAACGGAGGTTTCCAATGTCCACTATATCGACAGGGGCTATGAGCGCATGGTCGAAAAGCTCACCAGCCTTGGCGCGGACATCAAACGCATATCCGACAACGAACCGGTATAGGGAGAGTCTTACATGGTCAAGGTTTGCAGCTTGTTCAGCGGTTCGAGCGGCAATTGCATATTCATATCATCCGGTAGCACTTCCATCCTCGTAGATGCCGGAGTCAGCGGAAAGCGTATCGAAGAAGCCCTGGAGCAGATTGGCGAGTCCATCAGGTCTATTTCTGCTATCCTCATTACTCATGAGCATAACGATCATATCAGCGGGGCTGGAATCCTTTCTAGACGACATAAAATACCCATATATGCCAACAGCGGGACATGGGCCGCCATGAGGCCTTTCCTGGGAAAGCTTCATCCGGACCATATCCGCATGACCGAGGTATGTACCCGGTTCAGCATCGGGGATATTGATATCCTGCCTTTCCCCATACCCCATGACGCGGCCTGCCCTGTGGGCTACAATTTCTTCATTGAGGACAAGAAGATCACCATTGCCACGGACATTGGCCATGTCAGCGACGAGCTGATAGGCTGGCTGGAGAAAAGCCATATCATCCTTCTGGAATCCAACCATGACATTGAGATGCTGAAAACCGGCAGGTACCCATGGCCTCTTAAAAAGCGAATCATGGGCGATTACGGGCATCTCTGCAATGAGCATACCGGGAAAGTGGTTGC
>JAKORJ010000249.1 GCA_029777885.1 Bacillota bacterium
CCGGGATGAAAAGGAAAAGCATATGGAAAAACCTATAGTCAGGATATCTGTACGCAATCTGGTAGAATTTCTGCTGAAAAGCGGCGACATAAGGCCCATGGGCATCCGGAGCAGTGAATCCATGCTGCAGGGGGCAAGGCTCCACCGCAGGCTGCAGCGGGCGGCGGGGGAGGATTACAGCCCGGAGGTCAGGCTTGCCTGCGATGTTGAATTTGATGACTTTGTCCTGGCAGTCGAAGGTATAGCCGACGGCATAATAGCCGGGGACACGAGCGTCATCATAGATGAGATCAAAAGCACCACGGTGGCCCTGGACCTGATCGATGAAGATTTCAGCCTCCTTCACTGGGCCCAGGCCAAATGCTATGCCTGGATGTACTGCGTGCGCGAGGGCCTGAAGGAGGTTACCGTAAGGCTCACCTATATTAATGCTGAAACGGATGAAATCAGGCAGCTTACCAGGCTGTTTGCCGGTGACGAGTTGAAGGACTTTTTCTATAGCCTGGTCGGTCAGTACGAAAAATGGGCAAGCCTTGCCGTAAGCTCCAAAGCAAGACGGGATGAAAGCATCAAAGCCCTGGCTTTCCCCTTTGCCTCCTACCGCAAAGGGCAGAGGGCGCTGGCGGCCGAGGCCTATCGTGCGATCAGGGACAAGCGGCCTCTGTTCGCCCAGGCGCCCACAGGCACGGGCAAGACCATGTCGGTCCTCTACCCGGCAGTCAAGGCAATGGGCGAAGGCATGGGAGAAAAGCTGTTTTACCTGACTGCCAAGACCGTGACCAGGCAGGCGGCGGAGCAAGCAGCGGGCATCATGGAGGAAAAGGGCTTGTTCATCAGGTCCCTGACCCTGACTGCCAAGGATAAGATATGCCTGTGCGACAGGGTAGAGTGCGAGCCGGAGGTCTGTGAATATGCCCGGGGCCATTACGACCGGGTAAATGAGGCCATATACGATATCCTTACAAAGGAGACCCTGATCACCCGGGATATCCTGCTTGAATATGCAATGAGGCACAGGGTCTGTCCCTTTGAATACGGGCTGGACATATCCCTGTGGGCAGACCTTGTGATCTGCGACTACAACTATGTCTTTGACCCCAGGACATACCTGAGGCGGTTTTTTGAGTATGGCGGGGACTATACCCTGCTTATCGACGAGGCTCACAACCTCGTAGACAGGGCCAGGGAGATGTACTCTGCCATGCTGTCCAAGAAAGCATTCATGGAGCACAGGCAAGTGCTCAAAACGGCTGTGCCCGCGGCATTCAAGGAGTTTAGCAGGATCAACAAGTGGTTTATCGGGCTGCGTAAGTCCATCGGGGAAAAGTACCAGACGGTCACTATTGATCTGCCGACAGAGCTTTTAGGGTACGTGGACAGGTTCGCCCGGGCCCTTCAGGAGCATCTGGCTAAAAACAAGGGCTTTGTGCCGGATCCCGCCCTGATCGATCTGTTTTTCGACTGCCTTGCCTTTCTGGCAGTGGGCAATAGCTTTGATGAACGCTATGTGGCTTATGCTACCCGGATCAATGATGAGGTCGAGCTGAAGCTCTTCTGCCTTGACCCGTCCTATCTTATAAGCAAGGCGTGCAGCAAGGGAAGGACTGCTGTTTTCTTCTCAGCCACCCTGCAGCCCCTGGACTATTACAGGGAAATGCTCGGGGGCAGTCGGGAGGACCGGGTAGTCTGCCTGCCTTCGCCCTTTCCGAGGGAAAACCTGTGTGTCATGGCAGCCGGCAGTGTCTCCACCAGGTACAAGGATAGGCAGTCGGGATATGAAAAGGTCGCCCACTATATAAAGAATGCCGTTAGCCAGATGAGGGGCAACTACCTGGTTTTTTTTCCATCATTCGAGTACATGGAAAATGTATATTTCATATATAGAGCCCTGTGGCCCGGGGATTATTGCATCGTTCAGGGCAGGCAGATGGATGAAGCGGAAAGGGAGAGGTTCCTGGGCAGCTTTGAAACCGATCCCGGCGAGACGATGACAGCCTTTGCCGTTATGGGCGGCATATTCTCGGAGGGCATAGACCTTAAGGGGGACCGCCTGTCCGGAGCCATCATCGTAGGCGTAGGCCTTCCCAGGCTATCGCCGGAGAATGATTTCATAGCCCGTTATTTCAATGAAGCAAAGGGCATGGGCTTTGAATACGCCTATATGTACCCGGGCATGAACCGGGTCCTCCAGGCAGCGGGCAGGGTCATCCGGACCGAGGAGGACAGGGGCTTTGTCCTGCTCATAGATGACAGGTTTTTGCACCGGCGGTACCTGGACCTTTTCCCCGCTGAATGGGACGGGTTTTCAAGGGTAGATTCGCCAGAAGCGGTTGCCAAAGTCCTGTCTGCCTTCTTTCACGGGTATAAAGCCCATTCGACCATCTGAGTGATTCCCTGATTCCCACGTTATTCTTGCTCATATATAGTACTATCTTGTCAGTATGGCCTCAGGCTGTTGTTGCATGACCCCCGGTTGTTTATAATGAGATTGCCGATAAATTAACAATAGGGGGACTGCACTTGGCTATGAAAAACAATGAAAAATTAACTGCTCTGGAGCGGGTAGCGATCACGCTGCAGCACAAGGAGCCTGACAGGGTACCTGTATATCCTCTGCTCAACGGGATCTCCAGGAAGCTGGTCAATGCAAGCTACAAGGACTGGACTCTGAATTCCGACATAACCGCTGAGGCTTACTGCAAGGTGACGGAAGAGTATGGCCTCGACTGCATAGTGACCTTGACGGACCTTTCGGTAGAGGCCAGTGACTTCGGTCAGGAGCTTGTGTTCCCGGAAAGGGAGGCCGCCCATCCTAACCACAATAACCACTACTTAAAGAGCATCGATGATTATGTAAAGGTAAAGGCTATAAATCCAAAGGACGGGCCCAGGATGTCCGAGCACATCAAGCTGTGCGACAAGCTGGTCAGGGCAAAGGGCGAGGAATACCCGATAG
>JAKORJ010000031.1 GCA_029777885.1 Bacillota bacterium
CCAAGCCCAGGAGGACCTCCTTTGAGCCTGAGGATATGTTCTATGCCCACATCGCCGGCATGGATGCCTTTGCAAGAGGGCTGAAGATCGCCCACAAGATGCTATCGGACGGCAAGCTTGAGAAATTCGTCCAGGAGAGATACTCCAGCTACACCAGGGGCATCGGCGCTGATATAGTAAACGGCAAGGTCGGGTTCAAGGAGCTCGAGCAGTATGCGCTCAACAACACCATAACCAACACCTCCGGCAGGCAGGAAGTCCTTGAAGCCCTTGTCAACCAGTATATACTCGGTGACATATAAAGTCTTGACCACCCTTGCATGAACTGACAGAAGCATAATACCCAACAGGCACAATGCATGATTTTATGATCATGCATTGTGTTTATTTCAGCTCTTCATTGGTTATATATAAAACAGTACATTATTGAGGAGGGAATGATAATGGATTCTTTAGGAAAGCTGCTGCAAACCGGTGACTGGAAGGGTGAGAAGCACGTACCGGTCATACATATGCCTGAAGAAGTGGCAGTAGGCGAAGATTTCGAAATCACGGTGTCCATAGGGGATGCTATCAAGCATCCGAACACGCTGGAGCATCACATTGCCTGGATCAAGGTCTTCTATTTCGAAGACGGCGGCAAGTTCCCGGTCGAGCTGGCGACCTTCAACTTCACCGCCCACGGTGAAGCAGGAGCCTTTGCAGAGCCGGTCGGCAGGGTGGCTGTCAGGCTCAACAAGTGCGGTACCATATTAGCGTTGAGCTACTGCAACATCCACGGGCTCTGGGAAAATACCGCAAAAGTCAAGGTGAAAGCTTAAGCATACAGCTAGATCACGTACATACGTATAGACGAAGGTTCATACAAAATAAAATGACACTATGAACGGAAGGCCGGTTCATCAGTGTCATTTTTGTTTATCATTTCTCCCAGTCTATGCCCTCCCTTATTATCCTCATCGGGTTCCCGACTGCCAGGCAGTTGGGGGGCACGTCCTTGTTCACCAGGGTATTGGCACCGATCACCGAATTGTCGCCAATAGTCACACCCTTGAGTATCGTGGTATTGCTGCCTATCCAAACCCTGTTTCCGATTTTGACCGGCTTGCTTAGCTCATTTGTCGTCCCGTCGGGATAATAGATATGATGGAAGTCCGTATCGATAATAGTGGTGTTCCAGGATATCGCACAGTCACTTCCTATCTCGATCTCCTTCGAGCAATATATTATGGAATTGGCAGTTATGTATGTATTGTCCCCTATCGTCAGCTTCCCGCCATTGCCCACCACGATACCGACCCCCGGGCCCAGCTTCACCTTGCCGGCCGCATGAAAGCAGGATTTCCTATACATAAGCAGGCTGGCCTTTGCCTTCGACATATCACCGATATAGCTTCCTCCAAGATACAGCCTTTTGTCTATCCTGAGCCTGGCTGAAGGCATCATGGATATGGTGCTGCCAAAGTCAGCGAAGATCCTGAACCTGAAAAAGCCGGCGAAGGCGTAGAACAGGTTTAAGAATACACTGTATATTGCATTCAGTATAAGCCTCGGATGCAGCCATAACCTCTGCAGCCCGAGCCTGAGCTTTCTATGCATGCTTTTCACCTCAAGTAACTGATTCGACAACATTATACAATACCCCTGCTGTCGCCGCCATAATAATCCACCTTACACCTTATTTCCTCTATAATAGACCAGTTCCCCGCTGACGTAGACGCGTTCCACCTTCGTATCCATATCAAGGGGATGGCCGTTCAGCAC
The DNA here is from genome assembly GCA_029777885.1 of Bacillota bacterium. GTDB lineage: Bacteria > Bacillota > Clostridia > Caldicoprobacterales > DTU083 > JAKORJ01. The sequence continues at coordinate 1,765 of JAKORJ010000031.1, forward strand.
TGCTATATCAGCGTCCTTGCCAGGCTCAAGGCTGCCCAGCCTGTCATCGATGCCAAGGATCCTGGCAGGGTTGATCGTAATGGCTTTCAGGGCATCAGCTTCAGGCAGGCCTTCCTGGTGGGCTATGATCGCGGACAGCCTTAAGTGCTCTATGGAGTTGTACGGGTGGTCCGTAATGATGGCTATCATGACCCCGGCCTCTGCAAGCTCACGGGCTGTATCGTAACTGCGATTCTTAAGCTCCATTTTGTCCCTGGGAGTTATCATCGGCCCTACGGCGACCGGGACGTTTTTCTCCTTCAGATAGTCCTTGACAAGATACGCCTCTGTCCCATGCTCTATCACAAGGCGCATTCCAAACTCCTCTGCCAGCCTGATCCCGGTGGCGATATCGTCAGCCCGGTGGGCGTGTACCCTAACAGGTATTTCCCCGTTCAAGGCCAACAAGGCGGCCTCCATGTTCAGGTCCCTGTATTCTAGCTTGCCTTGAGCCATAAGCATAGCATAATCCTGGGCCCGTAAAAACAGCGATCGGATAAGGGCGGCCGTCCCCATCCTGGTGACCGGCATATCATCAGCCTGGCCGAAGGTTTTTATCGGGTTTTCACCAAGGGCGAGCTTAAGCCCTGCCGGCTGCCTGACCACCATCTTGTCAATAATATTGCCATAGGTTTTGACCGCCAGGTTGAGCCCGCCTACGGGTATGTTGCTCCCCGGCCCGGTCATCACTGTTGTTACCCCGCTTTTCAGCGCATCTGAAAAACCCGGATCATTGGGGTTCACCCCGTCCAGCGCCCTTAGACCCGGCGCCAGAGGGACCGAGGTTTCATTATTGTCCTTGCCTATCTCCCCCACCTTTTCCTCAAGGATCCCCAGGTGGGTATGGCAGTCAATGAGGCCAGGCATGATATGCTTTTCCTTAAGGTCGACCATGTCGGCATCAGGTATCCTTACGGGGTCGCCTTCAGCCACTTTCAATATTTTCCCGTCCCCGATCACTATGTACCCAGGATCCATGGTGCCGGCCGTTATCGTATGCAGCACCCCGCCATATAGCACGGTGATAGACATCTTGATAACATCACTCCTGCTTACAATGCCTGTTTATATATTTTAGCCAAAAGTAAGATGCAGATAACTAAAAAGCCCGGTAATCGACTTACCGGGCTTTTAGAGTCTTAGGTTAATCGTTCGAGAGGAAGTCGTCGAGCGCTTGCTGCAAGGTGTCGAAGTACTCATCGATTATCTGGGAAACGGTCTTGTCGCCCTTCAGCAAGGAATCCTGCGGACCCCACCAGGTCTCTACGCAGCCTTTTACAGCACCCCAGATACCAACGGATACGGATGCGTTGGTATCGTACATATACTCAAGCACTTCAAAGTAGGCTTCGTCGCGGGCCCTGTCCTCATGGCCTTCCTTCCAGGAGTCGGGTTCGTCCTCTGGGAAGGGATCGGTCCATTTATCCCAGATGAAAGCTACATCTTCAGGATTGGTTACATTCATAGGAATGGTCTGGAAGTTGTGGCCCGTGATATAAGCCTTGTAAGACTGATCCGGGTCGTCGGGACCGATCGGGGGCAGGACGATGCTGTAGTCGTCTTCCATGTTGTCCCTGAAGCTGTCAACCTTCCAGTACTGATACCAGAACATGCCTACATGGCCCTGCTCGAACATGGTTGCAGCTATATCCCACGGCGGATTGTCGCCATAGAGGAACTTCTTGTAAACAACGTTGTCTACATTGCAGAGCTTGTAATAATACTCAAGAGCGTTGACAACCTTCTGGTCTCTCAGGTTGAGGGTGGCTTTGCCGTCTGAGAAGGTTGCCATCGTACCACCGTTGGAATATACCATGGCCATATCCATATCTATACCGGCAAGGCCCCACTGGTCGATCACGCCGTCATTGTCGGTATCCTTTGTCAATGCCAAAGCATACTCTCTCATCTTATCCCAGGTCCACTCTTTTGTCTTCATTAGCTGGTTGGGATAGGTGAGACCGGCTTCATCGAAGATCCTCTTGTTGAAGAAGACCATGCCTCTGGGCCACCATTTACCGGTTGCCATGCCGTATACTTTTCCGTCAATGGTAGTAACCCCGGTTGTCATCGGATCCCATTTTTCCTCGCTGAAATCAAACCAGTCGTCAAGGGCATGGACCTCGTTCATCTTGACATGCTGGAAGATCCAGTTGTCCTCAAGGGTAGCGATATCTGCATAGGGTGAGCCGCCCATGACCGAGGATGAATATGTCTCATTGGTCTGTTCCCAGGGGATGTTGACATACTCAAATGTGAAGTTGTACTTCTCCTCCATCTCGGCTCTGCGCTGTACCTGACGGTCGCCGCCAGGTGTACCGCCCTGGGGAGTCATATCCCACCAGGCTGCTACCTTGATGACCCTGCCGCCCAGGTCCCTTACCTCTTCGGGTGTGGGGGAGGGCTCATCAGAAGGCCCAGGTGTCGGAGTTTCCTCAACTACCGGCCGTTTGCAGCTAGCTGCCAATGCAGCGATCAGCACTACGACCATCGTCAAGGTCAGTAATCTCTTAAGACCTTTTGACATAACAGAATACCTCCTATATTGTATTTTTATTTATTAAAACCCATAAGGGTCTTAAACTGAACCCGATATTGACCTTGCTGGTCATACATATTGTACAAAATTCCGTCAGGTATTTATGCAATTTGATTGTATCATATAGGTTATTGCAAGTCAATATACCGAAATATAGTACATACTTCTAAAATCTATCATTGATAAACAGCTTCTTTCGGGCAAACAGCCTTTCCAGCAAATCTGCCTTGTCGTTGACCTCGATCCTGCCTGCTTCCCTAAGCTGGATAGGTGTTGTGAAGCCTGTAACAAGAGGGCCCAGGTCCTTGATGCCGCATACCAGGTCAGGCTCCTTGTCGACCGCCTTGACCTCGATTACCCCTTTGTCCCATGATACGCAGTATCTGCTGGTGTTGACATCCAGGATGTCATCAACAGCTTGTATGACTACGCTGCCGCTGCCCCGCGGAGCGCTTATAAGCTCCAGGGCAAGGCGGGCATTGACCACCCTGTTCATGCCATTGCTCATGACTTCCTGCCCGATATTATAAGGCTCTGGGAAATACGAAAGGATATCGATAAAGGAGGGGCAATCCCATATGAACTTCTCAAACTGCGAAGACATTCCACTTACGAACGCCATGATCCCCTCAAAGGCCTGGGTATCAAGCCAGACAAGCTCGTCAGCGATCATGTCATGCCCATATTCAGAGGTTTTCCTGATCCTGTGCTTCAAATAGCCGCGCAGGGCATTGCTGCTGTTGTACCATAAATAGATATATACATTGTCTTTATAAGGGTCGCCTGAAAAGAATCTCTTCCATAGGTATTCATCCCGGACTACTGCAAGGTTTTTATCAGATATATACTCCTCGTATACCGATATAAGGGGCATTTGATCCATATCCCTTGTAAAAAGCCGGACGGTCCCGGTCTGCTTGAAGTGGACCATGCTTGAAAGCGGGATGGAGCACCTGGTCCGGACCATGTTGAGCTCATAGCCAAACCTGCGATAAAAGGGATGGGAGAAGGGATATAGGTAGGAAAACACATATCCCTTTTCATACATCTCCTGCATGCAGTGCTGGAATATGCAGCGGATGCCACCTTTTCGCCTTGCTTCAGGATGAGTGGCTACCCCGCCTATCCCGCCCATGGCGACAGAATGCCCGTCATACCTGACGGTGTACGGCAGCAGCTCAAGGCAGGAACACATCTTGCCGTTCTCGTCAAAGGCTGCCCTGGTGGTTTCATACCCCTTGCGATATTCTTCAGGGTTGGATTCGGCATCTGAAAAGTCTTGCTCCATAAGAAACGCCAGGTTCTGGATCTTGCGGGCAGTTATTTTTTCCTCGGGTGTGATCGGCCTGACAATCATAGTGCGCCCTTTCCGTCAACCGACTATGCCGGTCCGTTCGATGCTTTCCACGAAGTACCTCTGTGCCACGATGTATACGAGCAGCAGCGGCAGGATCACCAGCAGGCTGGCAGTATTCATATACATGGAGCTCAGCGCCGGGGAGAGGTATATCGAGGTTCTGTAAAGATTTGTCAAGTGCAGGGTTATGGCATGGGCTACACCGGTCAAGGCGGTTGATAACACCTTAAGGTCACTCAGGAACAGGCTGGCATAAAATGAGTCAGTCCACTGCCATACAAAGGAGAACAGGAATACTGTCAGCATAGCCGGCACTGCACTGGGAAGCATGATCTTGTAAAAGGTCCTGAACAGGCCCGCCCCGTCGACATAAGCTGCCTCCTCAAGCTCCTTGGGCATCCCCCTGAAGAACTGGCGGATAATGTATATATACAGCCCATTCTTAAGCCCCATGCAGGTCGCTGACATGAGGATAAATGGATACGGGCTGTCGAGCAATCTGATTGGCTTACCCAGGATAAGCTTGAATAAGCCCAGGATGTCAAAATCCTTGAAATGCAGGTACAAGGGTATCATTATAGTCTGGGGAGGCACGATCAGGGTGATGATGACGAATGCGAACAGTAATCCCCTGCCCTTGAATTTGAACCTGGCAAACCCATAGCCTACTATGGTGCAGGATACGAGCTGCATGATACTTGTTGCCAGTGAGATTTTAAATGTGTTCCAAAAGGCTGTCGGGTACTTCATGGCGTCGATTACGGTCTTGTAGTTTTCCAGCGTCGGATTTTTGGCGATATATTTGACCGATATATCGTAAAGGTCTTTCTCAGGCATGATTGAAACCAGGAACTTGACCATGGTGGGGTATAATATCAGGAAGCATATGCCCGCTATGATAACCCCCCTGACGATAGACCAGCCGATTCTGCCCAATGTGTAGCCGGTCAGCCTGTGGCGGCCTAATATTCTAATATTGGTTATTTTTTCGATCATGGCGCTCATAACATACCTCCAAATTATCAGTAGTCCGGCCTTACTTGAATATTCAAGGGTTTATTCCTGATAGAACACCAGCCTGGAGATGATACCGGTTAAGATCCCGACAACCAGCATGATAGCTACGAAATATATCCAGGCCATGGCCGAGCTTAAGCCATATTTTGCACTTCGAAAGGCCTCATCCCGGATGATCGTCATCACTACGCTGTTGGAATTGGTCAACGTATCGATAACGGTATAAATTGTATTGACCAGGATGAGCGGGCTGACCATCGGGAACGTGATCTTCCAGAAGTTCTCCCAGCCGGTGGCGCCTTCGATGTTGGATGCTTCAAACAAGGAGGGTGAAATGGATTGCAGGCCGGCCAGGAACACCAGTATCTGGACTCCCGAGGCTGAGACGATCTCATAAATACGGTTCACCGCGCTTACGATAAAGTCTATGAACCGTGGATCCAGCCTGGTGGAAAGCAGCACTCTCGCCAGCGCCACAGCCTGAAATGCGCCTTCCTGGGCATCCGTCTGGGTCATTCCCATGGATGACTGCAGCAGGTCCCCGCTGTCGACTGTAACGATGACGCCTGACATCAGAATGACCGGCAGGAAGAATATCGCCCGGGCAATTGAGCGGCCTCGGAATTTCTGGTTGAGCAGGTTAGCGGCAAAAAAGCTGAATATCACGACCAGGAGTACCTGTGACGCCATCGTGCCCAGGCCCTCCGCGATCAATACCATGAAGCTCTTGCCCTGGTTCGATGTTGAAACGTACTCAAACAGGGCATTCCTGTAATAATTGAGCCCGTTGGGACGCAAGCTGTAACCGCCCGAGACGACTTCGATCACGTTCAGGCTGAATATGAAAGACTGTATCATGGGGAAAAAGAAGAACATCAACAAACCTATGACAAAGGGCAGCACGAACAGATATCCCATCATGGCTCTTTTTTGTTCAAGCCCCATCCTGCGCTTTTTCTTAATAGCCGCCATATCACTTGCCCTCCTTTACTACCTTGAAGCTTTGAGCTTCGATCGTAACGCCGTCAATGGTGACCGGCTGCCTGTTATAGTTGACGATTATTTCCCGACCGTTTTCATAGGTGGTCTTGTAGACATCATGCTGAAGCTTCTCATGGTCGACCATGAACATGCCCTGAACTGGCCCCAGGGCCTCCATAGCCTGCTCATAGAAGGTGATCGCATCCTCCATCCACACCTTGTAGTTGTTGGAGTAATATTGGTCATAGAGGGTCTCCTTGACCACGGAGTTTTCCTTGTGAATAAAGCTGAAATACACTCCTGAACCGGTTTCTATTGCCTTCAGGAAAGCCGTCCGATATTCTGGAGACATATTTATCGGCTCTCCCGCATAATCGATATAGCCTCTTATCACCATCTGGAAGAAGGGTACGCTTTCATCGGTCAGATGGAACCGGTTGGATTCATCCGGGATGTTGAGCAAATAGTTGGTATAGGGCAGGGCATATGAGTTGCCGCCGTCCACCATGAGCTTTTTACCTGCATCCCGTATCTTTTTCATCTGCTCTGCGATCGTATCTGCGGCTTCCTGCCTGTCGTAAAGCTCGGTCTGCCTAAAGTTGGAGTTGACGTCGATAGCGGCGTCATTGAGTGAAATGCCCGGGATGCCCAGTTTATCCATGCCTTTGAGCATACCGTCGACGATCTTTACTATCTTTGCCGGGCTTATGACATACAACAGGCCCCTTGTCCTGTCCTCCCGGTTCGTAGCTATATTGAACCTGAAAATTGATGCTATGAGCTTCGTGATATACCTTGATGCATGGACCCTGGGGTTGAAGCCGTCAAACCAGGTATCCTTGTATGCATAGACGATCCCGAAGTCAGGATAGTATTCATATCCCATTTCTTTCATATATGACTGGAACGCTTTGAAACCCCTGCTGCCTCCAAGCTTCGACATGAGCTTGATGGTCTGGGGTATGGTATGGTCCACGCCCCCGTTGGCCCAGCCCTTGTACCTGAGCACTATATTGTCTACTCCGCCGCTGTTGAGCTCCTTCATGATATCCACGGCCTGCTCATAGGTGGTGAGGGGTTCGACTGTGTTTACCGGAATACCCAGTATGGAGCGCACCTTGTTGATCGCGCCAATGATCTCCAGGTAGAACGGGACCTTTCCGGTCTGCTCCAGCCTGGTAAGCCCGTATTTATCAGCCAGGTAGCTGCGGTAGTATTCAGCCATGCCTGAATAATCGGAAGCATCACCGTCCAGGAAGGCGTATCTTAACTGGATACCGCTGTTGAAGATCCTGGGCGGATAAACGCTTATTATGCTGAGCCCGGAGAAATCACTTATATCCAGCTCATCCCGGGGTATAAGGGTGAAGCTGGGATACACATAGTTGAAGGAGTTCTGCCTGCCGCTGATGTCAGCCTTGACAGCTGCCATAGCCTCGCCTCTCTCGATGATGCAGAAGAAGGCTTCATCTCCGGATTTTAGGCCGAACACCGGCAGGTATGCCTGCTCGATGATCGTGGCTCTTTCAACCAGGGGTATCGAACGGTCCAGGCCGTATATATCTATGGAATAGCTGGATGTATGCAGCTTGTTGTTGTTGAGGTATATCAGGGAACCCGACCCGTCGGGGACCAGCATGTACCCCTGCTCCTGCTCCCCCGCGGCTCCGAAGAAGGGGAGCACATCTATGCTCGCGATCGGGTATGTTTCATCGTATTCTATCTCCTTGGTGGGGATGCTGACGACCAGGTTGTCATCCTCCAGCCTGTACTCAAGGGGAATGAAGAATACATCCAGGTTGCCCTCCTCAGGGGGCACATTATTTGCTATATGGTCTTCGTTCTTGTCATACAAGGTATACCCGGCAGAAACAATTATCTCTTCAAGCTGTTTCATCCTGAAATCTTTTATTGCCCCTGACAGGACATATATATCGTGCTCTGCCAGGCTGGGATATTGCTCCTTCTGCTCTGCAGTGGCCTTGTCATAGGTGAGCAGGGAATAGTACCTGAGCAGGGTCTTGCCGTCAGATTCGGAAAGGTTGGCAATGATCTTCTCTTCCATCCTTTCTACGCTTATCACCTTGGGCAGGGTGTATATGGTCTCTATTTCACCTACCTGGTACTCAATCCTTACCCCGTTCTCTATCTTCTTTATCTCAAACTGCCCGAGCTGCACTGAATCTGTATAGCTGTAGTAGATCTTTGGCTGCGAAGCCGGAGTATAGTATACTACGCGAAGCTGTGAATTCATTAGGTTCTTGTAAGCCGGAGAGGCCTTGGGGTCCGAGTTGCGGCCCCGGGGATTGGTATACCATATCTTTCCGGTCTTTTTGACCTTTATCGCAGCCTCGGCCGTCTGCCTGCTGATATAGAGCTCCAGCTTGCTGTTCTCAGCTACTTTTTCCATTGATTCTATGCCCGGTTCTGTTGGGAGGTTACCCGGTTCCTCTTCTTCTCCGGTACCGGGTTCCTCTGACGACTCGTCAGTGTTTTCTCCAACTTCATTTTCGTTGGTATCAATGGGCACTGTCTGCTCCTGGTCCGTGTCCTGGCCGCCGACAGGTTCCATATAGGCTACCGAACCGGATAAAAGGAGAGTGATGGCGAGTGTCAGGGTTATGATCTTACTTAAAATTTTCATATCTGCTCAACCCTCCTTAGAATCGTAATGAAATTTCCTGGTATACAGTCCATATGAACCAGAATATCTGCTGCAGCAGGCTGAAGAACAACAGGCCTATGAAGATTATCAGTCCTATTCCGATGATGATGCAGATACAGGTCAAAAAGGCCTTGGTCATCGAGTACTGGTGCACAACACTTGTCCCTACGAGCATCAGGCCTGCGGCCCAGACGGTACTCAAGGATATGAAGAAATAGTAGAAGGCCCCTTCGTCAACTGTTATCACATTACTGACCAGGATCATCGGAAGGTTTATCAGAATGAGTGGCGATAAGGCATAGGCCGTGGTTATCACTATATCCTTGAAGCTGCCTTCACCGTCCATCAGGGTGGTCAGGCACCAGTTGGAAATGCACCAGAGCAGAAAAGGCAATACAACGCTCAGTATTTCCACCATTATATTCAGCTGCAGGAGATTTACGGTGTTGAATATGAATCCCGTTGCCTGCCTCCTGAGGATATATGTTATACTGAGCAGGGCTACCAGCACCAGTGCAGACCCGAGATTCCCCCTTTTCTCATGCTTTAGGTCCCAGAATCCGTTGAACGGATGGAATATCAGGTACGTGACGTACCTTAAGCCTCTTAGAACTTCCATCATGCTTCCACCTCTCTCCTGCCCGTTCTCTTGGTACGAATGTAGATCCCGACAGCGAGTAGTAATATCACAGCAGCAATGATCCCGAAGTACCGGCTCAGGACCTCCTTGCGGTACAGCTTGAAGGCCTTGCTGTAATAATCCCTCTTGTTGCCGAGCCTGAAGTATTTCATGGCTGTATAGAAATCATCCTGATCGAGTGCAGCCTTGCCCATGCCTATATAGGCAAGCTCCGAGTTGGCATTGTATTTGAGCACTTCCTCCCAGCAGGCGGTAGCCTCGTCATATTTGCCCTCATTGTGGTAATATACGGCCTGGAGGACCAGCCTGCCGTAGTCAGTGGGTTCGAACACCGTTATCTGGCCATAACCGGATACGCTCTTGTCAAGGACTATGAAATTCTCGCCGATCTTATCGAGTGCGACCGGATTGTTGAAGGTACCGAGGCGGTTGCCCCTGCCACCAAAGATGAACAGGATGTTGCTGTCACCGTCATAGGTGAATATACGGCCCCGCTTGTTGTCCAGCACGCTGTATATACCGTATTTGTCCGTACAGACGTCGACCAGCAGGGACTGGCCGCCTTCTGCGTAGCCCCTGGAGTAGAACTGGACGTCCCCGACCGGCGGGAAATAGCCGCGGCGCCTGAGAATGTCCTTGCCTGTGGGATTAAGCTTCCTTACCGGCGATACCCTGTCATCGGTAGACCGGGCACTTACAGCTCCTTGGATGTCGTAAACGCTTATGGTGGAGGTGGTGACGTATATGAACCCGTCTTCATCCATCTTTACGTTGTTATACTCAGTAGGGACGAAGTCCGTTGTCCTGGCAAGCATTTCCTCGGTATAGAACAGCCTTATGAAGTATAGGTACATATTGACAGAAACTCTCGGCGCACCCATGTAGGTCCTGAAATTGCCCTCGCTGTCAAACTCCATCAAGCCCTGGTTGACACCGGCTGCGACCACATACAGCCTTTTCGCCCTGTCAACGACCAGGGCTGTCGGTTTATACTCAAAATCAGCAGGTATTATCTCATTGACAGGTTTGCCTATCTCCCGTACGAAGTTGTTGTTCTCATCAAGCTCAACGATCCTGCCATTGCCTGTATCGGCAACATACAGGTGCTCTTCGTCGGTTATGAAGACTCCCTGGGGTGCCTTGAAGGTCTGTTCTTCTCCGTTCCTTTCGAACTTGTCGACGATCCTTTCGACTTCCCATTTGTCATTTAGCACAACGATCCTGTTGTTGCCCGTATCAGCAATATAGATCTTGCCAGCGGAGGAAACGAACATATCGCTGGCGTTGTTGAACGCGCCTATGCCCAGGGACGTACCATCTATAAGCCGGGTAGGGACATAGGGCGCAGGAGCAGGTACGGGATTGCCCCAGTAGTCATATGTGTAGCTGCTATAGGGAATTTCCGCGTAAGCCGTGGATGTGAGCAGAACCAGTATCAACAAGGTAAAGATTAGGTATTTTCTCAGCTTCAAAACACTTGCCCTCCCCTCTATTCCTTGATGCCCGATGTTGCCATGGTCTGGATGACACTACTTTCCGTGGCCATGAACAGCACGATAGGAACTATCATTATAAGCAGGATTGCAGCAGCGCCGGCACCGGCCCTGGCAAAACCGCCTAATAGGATCTGGTTGAGGGCGTAGGGCAGGGTCTTGAGCTCTTCGCTGTATATGAAGGTGCTTCCTGTCTGGCCCCATAAGGACTGGAAGCAGAATATGATCAGGGTCAGCCAGCCAGGCTTGACGCAGGGCATGGCGATCTTCCAGAAGGTCCTGAATTCTCCCGCCCCGTCCATGCGGGCCGATTCAAGCAGGGAGTCGGGGATCGTCACCATGAACTGCTTCATCAGGAACAAGCCCAGAGAATATCCGAAGGCCGGTATGATGAGGGCCAGGTATGAGTCAAGGAAGCCCAGCCTTGCCATGGTGAGGTAGTTGGGTATGGCGGTAACAGCTCCTGAGAACATGAGGGACGTCACGACCATCGTGAAGAAGGCCTTGCTGCCCGGGAACTTGTGCTTTTCGAGCACGAATGCCGCCATCGAAGCTATGACCACATGACCCAGGGTACCGGCCGCTGTTATGAACAGGGTGTTGAAAATGTACCGGGTAAAGGGCACCCAGGACTGGGCCATGAGGAGGAAAAGGTCGGTAAAGTTGTCCAGGGTGGGGTTCACCACATAGAATCTCGGCGGGAACATGTAGATCTCATCCAGCGGCTTGAATGCCTGCATTATGGCATATATTAGGGGCAAAACCATGAATATGCCGAAGATGGTGATTATCACTATATTGAATATGTCGCCGCCCAGTGACCGGTTCAGTCTCCTGGTCCTGATCCGCCTGAACTTCTTCTTCATCCTATCTCCCCACCTTTCTCAGAAGGTTCTGAACTATCTTGTTGCAGCCGATCATGGTCACGAACAATACAGTGGCGATAGCCGATGCATAACCCATCTCGAACCTGGTGCTGCCGTAGTCGATCAGGTGGTTGACTACCGTATGGGCTGCATAGTCTACGCTGGGCATGCCTGCCAGGGCGATGGTCACATCGCTTATGGCAAAGGATGAGGTTATCGACATAACGGCGCCGAACATGAGCATCGGCTTCATGTTGGGCAGGGTGATATACCAAAGCTCCTGCCAGCGATTTCTAATGCCGTCCACTATGCCTGCCTCGTACTGGCTCCTGTCAATGGACTGCAGGCCTGCCACGAAGGCCAGGAAGCCCGTGCCCAGGCTCATCCACAGGACGACAATCATTATTACTGTCAGCATGTACTTGGGATCGGTCAGCCATTGGATCGGCTCATATATGATCCCGAGCTTCATCAAGGTGGAATTCATATAGCCGTATGTATCGCCGCTGAACATGACCGTCCAGATCATGTAGACGTTGCCCGATATGGATGGGGCATAGAATATCAGGATCAGGAATGCCCTTACCTTGGGGGGCAGCTCATTGATGAACCAGGCGAACATCAGGGATGCCAGGTAGCCGATAGGCCCGGTTATGGCTGCAAGCACGAAGGTATTCTTGACTGCCAGGAGGAAAATGTCATCACCCAGGAAGAGCTTTATATAGTTCTGTAACCCTTGGAACTTCGGCGGTTCCAGGATGTTGTAGTAGGTGAAGCTCAAATATATGGAGATGACGACGGGTATGACCGTGAAGGTTATGAATATCAGGGCATAGGGGGCAAGGAACGCATAGGAGACCTTATGCTTGACGATATCCCTGCCGAGTCCGGTCATCCTGTCCAGTACCCTGCTCTTGTACGCAGGTTTGACTTTTTCGATCACAGTGGCCATTTACTTCCCTCCATCCCTCAGCTCAAGGCCGAATTCTTTTCGCTTATTATCGATCTCATCATTGATGATCCTGACATAGTCAAGCAGGGTTTCCCTCGGGTCGGCACCTTCGTTGATGACCTTCCTGAAGGCATTGTTCAAATGCCTCGGGGTGAAGTACCCGCCCGGGACCTCCGGATTGCCTATAACCCACTGCCTTTGGATATTCAGGGCCTTGTAATCCTTGGTCGGCCAGGGAAGCTGCTCTGCGGCCACTATATTTGCAGTAGGATGGCGGGCTGATGCGCCCATCAGGCTCTCCATCTCGCGGCCGAAGCGCACCTGGGTGTCCGCACTGACCCACCATTTCATAAACTGCCATGCGGCCTCGGGGTCCTTGGCGTTCTTGAGCATCATCACGCAGTTGCCGCCGCTGGTGGTCGACCTGTCGATCGTGCCGTCCTCACGTTCGACACCGGGGATGGGAGCCATTTCCCACAGTCCCCTGATCTCCGGTGCAAACACCTGCAGGTTGTTGTACAGCCAGTATTCATTTATCGCGATGGGGATCTCGCCGGTCCTGAACCTGTTCATGACATCGAACTGGAGGGGGAAGCCATAGTTGAGATAGAGGTCGGTCCATTCCTTGAAGGCTGCTATGGCCTGCTCAGTGTCAAGGCCGCTGGCCTTATCATCATCCACATAGAGCCTCCCGCCCTTCTGGTACAGGAAGGTGCTGAAGGTCTGCATCGCTCCCCACATATCGTTGTTTACAGCGACAGGGACACTTATGTCCATATTCTTTTTTTGGATGTCAGGTATGATCTCATAGAGCTCCTTCCAGGTATTGGGGGGCTTGATCCCAAGCTCCTCCAGTATGTCGGTCCGGTAGAACATCATCTGGAACTGCTGCTGCTCGGGCAGCCCGTACACACCGCCGTTGAACCGGAAGGGTATCAGGGAGTTGGGCAGGAATTCCTTTATGACTTCATCAAAGCCCTCAAAGCCGGTCAGGTTCATCGACGCGTTACGGGTAGCATAGTTGACCGGTTCGCCGTTGCCCACGGACAAGGCGATATCAGGGCCTCTGCCCGCAACAGTGGCCGGCAGGAGGACGCTCGCCTGGACGAGCTGCACGTTGACCGGTATGCCATATTCGGGTGTGAATGTATCATCTATCATCCGCTTTACGGTATTGGCCTGGTCACGGCCTGTGGTTATCCAAACGGTCACTGCCTTATTCTTGTCGTAGACATTGCCCACGCTGTCATAGTCCTCGACGAAGGAGGCGAAGAAGGCAGAGAGCTCGTGCCATACCTTCCTCAGGAAGGACGCGTCGGCCCGGGGCAGCTTCTCGCCCTTGGACGACACGACGATATAGTCTATCTCGAAGGGCTGCTCACGGGTGTTGAGGATCCAGGTGCTCAGCGCGCCGACGTTGTCCTTGAACTGCTGGAGCCTGTTCTGGATCGTCCTTGGCTTGTTGGCCATGGTTTTCAGCTGGTATGCCAGGCGGTCAAGTATCGCGTTGTGGGAACCGCGCTGCTTTGTATATGAAACAAGCTTTTCGGACAGCTCGTAGAGCCTTTCGCTCTGCTCCGCAAAGGTCCGTATGACCCCGGGAAGCTTTTTGTCCAGGTCATAGTCACGGTACTGGTCGGGGTTCTTGCCCGTGATCATGAGGATCTGCCTGTAGGCATTGTTGAGTATATAGACCATGTCTTCCGCTTCACGAAGGATCTCTGCCAGGTCTCCCAGCACGATCTCCATCTTGATCTCGTTCTTGCCTTTTTTGAGATAGAAAAGATAGGGCTCATCCTTCGTGCCCAGAACGAAATTCTGCCAATAGGTCGAATAATTGAACGAAATGTTTTCCACTTCTTTGAATGGGACCTTGCCGTTTATTATCAGCTTTCTGTTGGCATAAAGACCGCGAGTGATGTTCTGCCTGCCCTTGATGGCTATCTGGTAAAGGCCATCCTCCGGAGCCTCCACGATCCAAGTGACCCATTGCCCCGGGATCCGCCAGTTGTAGCCGCCGATCGTGTTGAGCCTTATCTTTGAGACATGATAGGGTACTGTAGCCGGAGAAGTGCGGTCATTCAAAGGATAGATGGTCGGATCGGATTTGTACACGGCATCCTCGCCCTGGATGAATATGGGCTCGGTGGTTACTTCCTTGTATCCCTTTGCCTCATATGACTTCTTGACTTCTTCATATGTAGGTACTTCTTCGGTCTGGCACAGCTTGATGGAACCTATGACCATGGGTTCCTTGACTGAGACCAGCCTGATGGTATTCTCACCTTTTTTAAAGTAGAACAGATAGGGCTCCGTGTGATAGCCCATGTAATCGCTGAACCAGGCTCCCTGCCATTGGGGGCTCTCCTCCTGGCGGGGCCTGATGTCATTGCCGCGGTTGTCCTGCTTTATCTCCTCGGAGTCGGCCCAAACCCTGGTAAAGGTCAAATGGTTGGCATCTGTAAATGGAGATTCGCCGTTGATCCACAGCTCCCGCTCCATGGAAGACTGCCTGCCCTTGACAGGGTAGTACTCGATGTAGATGTTGTACAGGCCTTCCTCCTCCACATCCACCTTGTACTCGATGAAGCCTTCCTCATCGGTGAGCACGGACTTGCCGGGCCTGCCCTCATAGTCTTCAAGGATCTTGATATCCATGTTCTTGAGGGAATACTTGTCAGGAGAAATGACTATCTCCGCTTGAGGTCTTTTGGCATTCGGAAACTTGCTTATGTACTCCTCATAGGTGCCGGAGCGCTCGATGACACCGCCGCTGCCGGAGCCTGAGCCGGTGTCGGCTGAAACTGTCACAGCGCCTGGATTGAACAAGGCGATGAACAGGACAAGGATGCAGATTTGTGAAGTCAGTCTTGAAATCTTCTTTCCCCTCATACATACAGCCCCTTTATGAAAGATGTGATAATTTGTTGAAAACGGGATCATCTACTGTATATTAAACTGCAAATTACAAATCCAGTTTGCATGCGGAGGAACGGAGCAAGCAAAAGCCTGAAATCTTAATTATGTATATTGCACAATATTACTATAATATAAATATACCATGCATACAAATCGTATGTCAACAATTTATATATGCATTGTTACTATATAAAACGCTGCTTTATATGTAACTTAATGTATCTTTAATTTTTGCAAATTGTTATATGAATACAACCACATGTTTGGCGTCAGCTGTCCTCGCCCAGCTTGATGCAGCTGAATATCTTCAGCCTCGACAGCATGAACCCTATGATCGACAGGCCGGCTGCAACCAGTATCCCCAGGATGACATATATCCTGATATAGTCCCCTGCTATTGCGATCACCCTGAAGGGCGGGATCTGGTCCTTGGCCGCAAAGGACATCTGGAGCATGGGCACGAACAGGGAACTGGACACGCCGCCGACCACGACCCCGAACAGCATAGGCATCACTGAGGTCAAAAGCTGCTCCCAGGTCATCATGGTAAGGAGCTCCCTAAGCTTTATACCCATGGCCATCATGATGCCCGACTGGAACATTCGGGCATACATGGCCAGGATCCAGAAGATCAGGAATCCCGACAGGATGATCAGTATCGATATTATGAATACCAGGGTCAGGGCGCCGTTTAGGCCCATCTGCACCGGGTCCCGGCTGAGCTTTATGTAATCCTCGTTGATATCGGTGATCCGGCTTATTTTGACCTTTTTATCCACGATGTCCTGGTAAAGTTCTTCAGTAGTGGCGCCCCCCTCCATCCTGAGCCAGACATCATACGGCTGGACGATGGAGTTTTCAGTAAGATAGCTCAAGTGGGCCACCACGAGCATGTCATATACCTTGCTTTCCCTGTCAGGTTTCACATTAGGGTTGTAGGTGGGCCAGTAGTCGATTATGCCCGCCACCATGAACTGGGCCATCCCGTTTGGCGGCCAGTACATCGTGAAGGTGTCCCAGAGCTTGAGGTCGAGCCTTTCAGCCATATTCCTTGAGATCAATACCATGCTGTCATCGTAGCACATCTGGTTGATATCGTAGTACCAATGCCTCCTGGTCAGGCCTGAGGGGTACCAGGCGGTTTTGGCAAAGGCGACAGGCTCTATTCCCAAAAGCCTGGCATAATATGTGGTGCTTCCTTTATAAAATCTAGCCTCTGTGTCCAGGACCTTTGCCGCGCTTTCCACGCCTGCAAGGTCCTCATATACATAGGGCGGCTCCTCATAATGGGGCATCTTGCTCCCGGTAGATGGCGTCTCCTCCCCGACCGGCGCGCCCGAGCCCGGCGGAGGCGTGGAACCTGTCGAAGGAACGTTCTCCCCGGTCCATATGGCCGTAAGTATATGGTCAGCGCCCCTTGCATACCTGATCTTGTCCCGCGCGTTCTGGTTGATCGTACGGGCTGATGTAGCGCTGAATATGCCCGTCGATACGGTCATCACTATGAACAAGGTCAGGAACCGGTACGCGTTGGCGCTGCGGGCCACCTGGATGAGGCTCGTGTATATGGACAGGGGCCAGAAGCGCTTGCCCAGGCGGTATAAGCCTTCAACCAAATAGGGGAACAGCCTGATGAAGATCATGGCCAGGGCTAGGGTGAAAAGGGCAGGCACCGCAAACAGGAGCGGATCTATGGACATGCTTTCGGCTCCTGTTTGAATAAGGTCCCTCTGCCTCACCGTGAAGCGATAGTACCCGTATAAGGATACTGCCAGTATCAATAGGTCGATGAAATATTTCTTCCACAGGGGTGGCCTGGTCTGACGGGTTATACTGCGCTTGTGTTCAAGTATATTGACCCTTGTAGCCGAATAGGTCGGTAGCATGGTCATGATAACGGACAGGACCATGCCTGCCAGGGAAAAGTACAAGGTCTGGGAATTGAAATGGATCTTCAGGGCGCCCCGGTTCACAAACTCAAGGAAATTGTTCGTGGAACCGAGTATGCGGGTGAAGAATATGGCCAACAGCGGGCCTGCAATGAGGCCCAGCCCGCCCAGGATAAGGGATTCGATGAAATATGTCAGCATGAGCTGGCCCCGCCCCGCTCCGCGGCTTATCAACACGGATATCTCGTTCCTCTGGCGTTCGACCACGAGGGCAGAAACCATGTACAGGTATAAAAGGAGCATGATGATTATCGGGACGTACAAGGCCATAAGGAGGGGCGTCAGCCTGGCCTGCTGCTGCCTGTACGAGGGAAGGGAGCCTATCGTTGGTATGTAGGTCATGAAGCCCTTGCCCTTGATATAGGCGGCTAGCTCATCATATTTGGCATATACGTGCTCCACGTTGTCCACGTTGATCTTGTGGTAGTCCAGGTAATAGTGCCACAAGGTGCTGTCTATCAGGAAATCGCCCAGGAATTCCTGCTCGAACAGATTTGAACTCAAATATATGTTCCTGCTGTACTGGGACAGGTTGTCAGCCCAGTATAGAGGATTTTTATTATCTATCTCGAATACGCCGACGATCTTGATTGTCTTTAGCCCATTGTCCCCCAGCTTTTTGCTTTCCACCAGGAACATATCGCCCACTGCCAGGTGGCAGGCGTACATGGTCTGCTGGGTCACTATGACCTCATAGACCCCGTCCTTCACCTCGTCAGAGGGAAGGGCTCCTTCCAGGAGCTTAATATTGTCGTACATCCCGGAAAAATATCCGAACCTGAAGCTCAAGGGGTCATCGGGCACATCCCTTTGCCTGTAGTCCTCAATCACCTTGAACATGGGAGTCTCATGGTAGTATACCTTCTGTTGCAAGGGTATCCCGACCTCAGCCAAGAATTCGCCCTCCACGCGGTCAGTGATCTCATTATACAGGCGCTTGCGTACCTCATACCCGCCCACGTAATAATCATATTCACTTTCTATGCGCACATAGCCGGGGTACCGGTTCTTCTGCACCTGCTGGTCCCGAAATTCCCTGTCCAAAAGACTTTGCATGATGCCGTTGGTATAAAGGGGGATGCTGCACATGAGCGCTATGAACAATATATAGCCCACCAGGAGGCAGAACATGAGCCACCTGTTCCGGAGCATCTTCCTGAAGATCATTTTCAAAATGGACATACGGCTCTCCCCTTAGCGCAAGATTATAACGTCGCCTTCTTCAAGGCCTGAGATGACTTCTATGTATGTGGCCGTCTGCATTCCTATGTCTATGTCCACTTCCTTATTTTTCTCGTCCTCACGCACCAGTACGTAATTCCTGCTTCCGTAAGTCCTCAGGCCCGCCTTGGGGATAACAAGCACATTGTCCCGTTTTTCCAGCAGCACCCGTACTATTGCCTGTTGACCGGGCAATACGCTTTCAGGCAGCTCGTCTACCGTCAGTATTATGGCGTTGCGCAGCCTTTGGTCCGAAGGCTGCTGGCTGGTGGAACCCGGGGTCATCACCACGGTGCCCTTATAGATCTCGCCGTCTATCTCTACGTCGGCCTCCATGCCCAGGTGCAGGCCGTTTATGCCGGCGGCGTTGAGCCGGAGGTACAGGTTGGTCGGGTCAACGACCGTGCAGATCGTCCTGTTGTTGTCGACCCAATCGCCGGGGTCCAGCCCTTCAGCAAAGTTGACTATACCGTCGATCGGCGAACGGAGCTGGGCATTTTCCAGCCTCTTCTTGGATCGCTCCAGGTTCGCCTCCTGCTGCCGGAGGTTGAGCTCATAAATTTCAATATCTATATCGGTTTTCTGCCGCTGGCGTTCAAGTTCTTCCAGCCTATTTCTCGCCTGTTCGGCTTCCTGGTCATCCTGGGCGGCAGCCAGGACCGCTTTTGCGTCTTCTATGTCGGATAAAAGCTTGTTGTAATCGATCTTCATTTTCTCAAAGGACAGCTTTTGCTTTTTCAGCTCTATCTCCATTTGGCTGATATTGTATTCCAGGTCCTCAACATTCAGCTTGGCCAGTAGATCCCCCTTTTTCACGCGGTCTCCGGATTTTATGTTGATCTCAGCCAGCCGGCCGGAATTGTCGCCAAAGCTCAGGGGATACTCTGTGACCGGTATGAAAATGCCGCCTTCCTGTATCTGATTGATAAGGTCCAGGCGCTTTACCGTATACAGGTTGTAGCTGGGCTCAGGCGGTTCTGCAAGGGGAGGGGGGAGGGGTTCCTGTTCACGGGGCAGCAATACACTGCATGATGTGACTGCCGGGATCAATAAAATTGATACTAATAAAGCTGCAGTAATCCTGACTGCTTTTTTCAGAGCTGTGTTCATCGATAAACCCCCAGTTACATTTGTGTATTCTTAGACTTGAATATGAGAGGTAACTTTCAACAACCAGACGGCAGTTTATTTATATGATTGTTACAAAAGCCGTTAACACGATTCTACCATATAACTTTTTAATTTACAATCTGATTTGATTTTTGCCTGATATTACATTATCCCGAAATATTATCGCGCATCTAGTGAAAAAGAAGGAATTCCGGCTCATTTATAGAATTAAGACTATTATTGTGTAAACAGTGTGATATTAGAGGTGAACGATATGGCCCAGTCCCAAAAATCAGAAGAATATCAAGCGCTTTTGAACAGGCTGCCTGGAGTGGTCTCGTCAAAGGTCTTGCTTGACGATAGCGGACAGGTTACCGAAATCCACATACTGGCCGACATGGGGCGGGGCGCCAAGCAGATAGTCCGGGACGTACAGTCGGCGTTACTGACGAAATATGACATAAGCGTTGATCATAAAATCATCAGCATAGCCCAGGTCGATGAGGGCGGGATCCAGATCAGGCACTCGCGCCTGGTCATCGGCCGGGTCGACCTCCAGATAGAGCAGGGCAAAGCCCAGGCGGGCGTGGTGCTCATAAAGGACGGGGAGACCTTCGAGGGGACGGCTGTTGGCGGCAATTCGGTCCAGGGCCGGCTCCGGGTCGTGGTGGAAGCCACGCTTACGGCCATCCACAAATGCATAGGGTCGGATTTTGTCTTTGCCCTTTCCGACATCGCCAGGGTCAATCTCGCGGGCCAGTATACGATACTTCTGACCGTCCTGCATTATGCAGGCTATGGCACGGAGTACCTGAGCGGGTCGTCCATAGTGAAAGACGATGAATATATGGCTGCTGTAAGGGCGACCCTGGACGCGGTGAACCGCAGGCTCAGCCAGTATTTCTAAGGCATATCACAATCACGATAGTAAGCCAAAACATCCGTCAACATCACCTTTCAAGCGGAGCGGATATAGCCTGTCTGTCTAGCGAAGGACAGAGACCATAAGATGGAGGCTATATGCGATGAAGAAGATTTGGGCAGGTATAGTTACCCTGTTGATCAGCCTTGTTTCCTTGCTGCTTGCTGGCGGCGCAATGTTCTCTTTCAGATAAAACCTGAATGACCGGATGTTTTGGCTTATCTATAATACCCAAGGAGCAGATACCATGAGCAAAAAGCTATACTATACAGTGCTCTCTTCAGCCACGGCGATCACTATCGGCATATTGGCCTATTGCGGCCTGAGCCTGGAAAACATCACGCTGCCCCAGCTCCTTTTCTGGATGCTGATCGGTTCCATATGCGAATCCCAGCCCGTGTATTTTTCTAAGGACCGCGTCGTCAGCGTGACCTTCGCCATCCTTCTGGCCATTCAGCTAAGCCACGGGACCTATGCTGCGACCCTGGTCGCGGCTTCATCGATAGTGTTCTTCATAATACGGAACGAAGACGGGACATACAAGCATACCTTCAACTTCCCCTTGAACAAGACCCTGATGAACCTGGTCAATTTCACCTTTTCCGCTTTCTTTTCCGGCCTGGTATACGATGCCCTGTCAGCCTGGATGGGCAGCAGGAGCACCTACATGTTGATCCCCCTGATGATCGCATACCTTTCCCTCGTATTTGTAATAAACACCGGCATCATGACGACATTCATGAAGCTGCTCACCGGGTGTCCCCTGGTCATCACATGGATGAAGGGGGCCCTTTGGGCTGTGCCCAACTACGTGGCCATTATGCCTCTTGGCTTTTTTATCTATAAGCTTTATGAGAATCCATCAGGCATGATATATGTCATCATGCTCTTCGGGCCCTTGCTGCTGGCAAGGCATTCCTTCAAGCTCTACCTGGATTCCAAGGAACAGTACTACAAGATGATCAAGACACTTACGGCAGCCATAGAAGCCAGGGATCCATATACAGAAGGTCATTCAAAGCGAGTCGAATACTATTCTGAACGCATCGCTCGAAAATTAGGCTATACCCCCGGTCGGATCGAAGAAGTAAAGGTCGCGGCCTTGCTGCATGACATCGGTAAAATCGGCATAGAAGATGCCATCCTATATAAAAAAGGGAGCCTGACCGGTGATGAATGGGACCGTATAAGGCAGCATCCCATCATTGGGGTAAAGATACTGGAGGATGTCACTTTTCCCAAAAGCGTGCTGGATGCCATACTCCATCACCATGAAAGGTACGACGGCAGCGGGTATCCGGACGGGCTCAAGCTTGACCAGGTGACGACGGACGCTTACATCCTTGGGGCTGCCGATGCCTTTGACGCCATGACCTCCGACCGGGTATACCGCAAGGCCCTGGGCAGGGATACGGCGATCGGCATCCTCAGGAATGAAAAGGGCAAGCAATTTCACCCCGACGTAGCCGAAGCCCTGATATCGGTCCTGGAGGAAGAGGACAGGACCCGGTATAGAGAAACAGAAAATTTGCAAAAGGCAGAAGCTAATTATGTTTATTAGCATAATCGTCCTGGCAGCCTTGCTGGGGCTATTAAGGGGAGGCAGGCTCGCCAACCTGACCGGGATAAGGCTCAAATATCCCCTGTTGATCCTGTTTTCGGTGCTTGTAGAATATGCCTGCCTTTTCCTTATGCAGTCAGGCATCCTTTCATCCCGCCCGGTCGTCTTTGCCTCAGTTGTCGCCCACTATTGCCTGCTGTTCACATTCGTATGGTTCAACAGGAAGCTCCCGTTCCTGTGGTGTGCAGGAGCCGGAAGCCTCCTTAATTTCATAGTCATACTGCTGAACGGCGGTTCCATGCCCCTGTCCCCAAGGGTGACCGAAATCGCCGTAAGTTCAAGCAATCTCAGGCACCTGCTCGAAGGCCGCTACCTTACCTATCATATTATCAATGAAAACACCAGGCTCTGGTTCCTCGGGGATGTGATCCAGGTACCCTGGCCTTTCAGCGGCTTTATCAGCATCGGCGACATCCTGCTTTATGCGGGAGTGTTCCTGCTTATCCAGTCGATCGTAGCCAATAGCATTAGGATGGATCCAAGCATAAAAATTAAATCCATGGGTGGATCCTGACATAATAAATGATCCCAGGGATAACCAGCAAAAAAATAAGGGCTTTGAGCCCTCTTTTCATATTCATCCGAATCGTGATCAATTGCTTGGTTAAACTGTAATCCCATCCTTATTCTATTTGTATCCTGTGCTTTCTCCTCTGTTCACCATCAGCCTTCGGGAGTATGATGGTCAGTATGCCGTTCTGGAATTTGGCCTTGACATCCTCTTCCCTGACCCCGTCTACATAGAAGGTCCTGGAGCAGGAGCTGAGCCTGCGCTCCCTCCGGATATAGTTCTCCCTCTCCTCATTGGTGATCTCCTTGCGCTCTACGCCGATGGTGAGCCTGCCGTCCCTCAACTCCACGCTGATCTCGTCCTTGTCCACACCGGGCAGCTCGGCCTCCACCTTGTAGGCATTGTCGTCCTCCTTGATGTCTACCCTTATCTGGTTGTCAAACCCATAAAAGGACGGGAAGAAGCCGTCGTTGAAAAAGCGGTCAAACAATGACGGTATATCGAATATGTCCCTGAATTCTCTATCCCTTCTCTGCAGCCCATCGCTTCTTCTGTTGTAAGGTGTCAATCCGAACATTTTCAATTCCTCCCTCGTTTTCTTTTTAAATTATTATAGGTCGCAGTGGTTTTATTTATGTTTTACTTTGACTTTCTTTGACCTTAGTTACTATATACCATATGCGAGGGCTTTGTTCAATGTTCATAATTGACCTTATTTTACTTTTAATTGCCAGGTTTTCGGAATAATTCGAAGCATCTCCTGGTTACTTTGATTTTTGCCTGTTCTCTTTATATTTTACTTATTATCATGATAAACTTGGATTCTGTACGATACTGACCAAAGCCTACAAGCCCAAATGGTCAGCAATGTTGACTGCAGCCACCCTCCATCCGCTGCCGTCATACCTTATGATGCTTACCGAGCAGTTATACAGCTCTATGTGGCTGCACAGGGTTTGGAAACCTGCGTCCAGGACATATGCCAGCATTGCCGCTATAGGCCCGAAATGAGTAACAACGGCTATCCTTTCCAAAGCCGGGTACTCTGATTCCAGGGCTTTCAGGAAACCGACCACGCGCTCCTCCATGTCCCCGGCATGCTCTCCTCCGAAGGGCCTGAAATCCCAGCTGTCCTCCCTGCCGGTATACAGGCTGCCATACCTGCCCTCAGCCTGGGCAGGGGTCAGCTCGTCAAGGCTGCCACAGCAGGTCTCCCTCAGTTTGCCGGTATACAGGATATTGTCTTTTTCTTCTGGGAAAATAAGCCCGGCTGTCTCAGCCGCCCTTGCGGTGTCGCTTGCATATATACGGTCAAACCTGACTCCGTTAAGTTTTTCCCTGGCCATAAGCGCCTGTGTCCGGCCGCGCTCTGACAGAGGGTAGTCTGCCCAGCCCTGGAACACTCCCAGCACATTGCCTTCTGATTCACCATGCCTTATCAAGTATACTTCCATGCCATGCTGCCTCATTTCCGCCCTGGTTCGTAGGTTTTCCAGTCGGGCAGCTTATCCAGGGTGATCACATAGGGGTGGTTGTAGACCTTGTAAAGGTGGTCAGGCGTATTGATCTTCCCGTCCATTACAAAGCTGCCGAACCAGGGGCAGAACCAGAGCCATTTTGTCCCTTCCTTTATCAGGAGGTCCGGATCGGGGATAGGCCCGTTTTCGGTCATGGCGATAAGCTTGATGTCGCCCCCGAAGGAGACCAGGGCTTCAAAGCCCTCCTTGTTGGGGTTATAATCCCCTGCCGGGAAGTACTTGTCAATACCGATGATGTCAACGCAGTCATGGCCGGGGTACCAGTCAATGTTGAGCTCATTGAAGGCGAAGGTCCAGACCCAGATCAGGTTGTTCAGCTTGAACTCGTATGTAAACCTTTCATACATGAGCCGGTAAAGGTCTTTGCAGGGCTCCGGCCCGTGGGCACCCCACCAGAACCAGGCGCCGTCAGCCTCGTGGAACGGCCGCCAGAGCACCGGCACACCTGCATCCCTAAGGCGCGCAAGCTCCTGCCCCACTATCTCCATGTCCCTCATGGCCGCAACATGCTCAGGCGTACCCTTTTTCAGCAGCCTCCTTATGTCAAAATCCGTCTGGCTGGTATAAAAGCTTTTGGTAACCGGCTTGCCGCCCATCGGCGAATACCAGTGCCAGCAGATGGTGACAAGGCCGCCCTTGTTCAAGTACCAGTCCATGACCCTCTCGGTGACATCATCAGGCCAGGACATGGCCGATGAATAGTTGAGAAAGTCCATGCTCCTTATGGCAGGCAGCCTGCCGGTAACCTCCCGGATGCGGTCAAGCTCCGGCCTGTAAGGGAACTCCGCTTCGTGCTGCCCTGAGAGTATGCCCTTGCCGTAGATATCAACAAGATAGCTTATGACCGTCCGGGCTTCCTTTGACGGGTCAGGATTCACCAGTTCCTTGTTTACGCTCTTTGGATACTTGCTCATATTTGCCTCCGTTATATTATTTTTTTAAACCTGCATCGGGTCCGTGTTTGATTTCCCTCGCAACCGTGTATAATTTCTGATAATAGCTGATTTTATATATGAAGCTGTGGTAGAATAAGCTTATTACGCCCGGAAACCAAGGGCGAAGCAAAGGAGAGTATAAATGGATATAAAGATCGTTGCTGACAGCTGCTGTGACTTAAGTGAAGAAATCAAAAAGAAAACGAACATCGACATCGTACCCTTGACCATGAGGATCGGGGAAAAGGAATACGTTGACGATGATACCCTCGACAAACAGGATTATATCAAGGCAATGAAGGAGAGCAGGACCGCCCCCTCAACCTCATGCCCCGCCGTGTATGACTTTATGGAGAAGTTCAGGGAGGCAAAAAACATCTTCGTCGTCACCATCTCCTCTAAGCTCAGCGGGACGTACAACAGCGCAATGCAGGCCAAACAGGCCATCCTCGAAGAGGCCGGCGACAGGTTTATCCACGTCTTCGACTCCATGAGCGCCTGCATAGGCGAGACCCTGGTAAGCCTCAAGATACATGAGCACATAAAAAACAACCTGAAAAACCTTGAGATAGTTGATAGGGTAAACAGCTACATCAAGGAAATGAAGACCTTTTTCGTGCTTGAAAACATGGACAACCTGGTCAAGTCAGGCCGGCTCAACCCCCTGGTGGCCAAGGCTGCAGGCATACTCAATATCAAGCCGATCATGGGCTCCGACAATGGCAACATCCGCCTGGTGGACAAGGTCAGGGGCTACGAGAGGGCGCTTAAGCGGCTGGTCGAAGTCATAGGGGAGGAAGGCAGCCGCCTGGAGGAAAAGGTACTCGGTATCGCCCACTGCAACTGCCTTCAAAGGGCCCTTGATTTCAAAAACCGGATAATGGAACGGTATAACTTCAAGGATATAATAATAGTCGGGATGTCCGGTATAAGCTCCACCTATGCCAATGACGGAGGGCTGGTCATAGCCTTTTAGGCCGTCCCGTAAAAGGCACCTTAAAGTCAGGATCCATAAGCCTTTTTGAACAGGTCTGCCACCATCTCGCGGCTCGGTACTCCCTCATGGAATTTTTCACCGTCAAGATAATAGGTCGGCACAAAATAATAGTCATATTTCTCTGCTATTTCAGGGTGCTTGACTTCGTCGATTATTTCGATGTCAAGCTCCCTGTACTCAGGGTTGCTTTGAAAGAGCTCCTCCATGTACTGCCTGGCATTGCGGCAGTGGGGGCACCCTTCCATCGTGAACATAAGTATCTTTTTCATCTGTTGCAGCTCCTTTGTCATGTGTGATGTATGGATGATATATTGTAAGCTATAGTATGCCCATTCAGGCAGGCGTAAACAAGCGGCGGCCCATTTCCCGCGCAATTGTTTACGCCTGCGTTTTTTTATAGTTTATTAACCGTTACTTGCCTTTGGCGTTGTAGATCTCCCTGACCTCATTATCAGTTAGGGCATAGTTGTATATCCTCACGCTGTCCATGGCTCCTACATACCGGTCGCCCTTTTTGTCCTTGTCGGCCCCGGCCGCAAGGGGCAGGGTAGATCCGCTCAGGTCCACGGTATAGCCAAAGGACTGGCTGGCACATTTCTCACCGTTCACATAGATAGTGAGAGTGTCGCTGTCGCGCACGCACACTATATGGTTCCATTCATTGGCCTTTACAAGCCCCGTTTCGGTCGAGACGAACTGCGAGCCCTTATTTTTATTGTCCAGGGGCTGCTGGACATGGAACTGGACTCCGCCGCCCGTAAGGGTCGATACCCGCCACAGGATGGAGCTGCTGGAGACAGAGTTGCCGTACCACAGCACCCTTGTGGTCCTCGAAAGCAGCTCAGGCCTGATCCAGAGCGAAACGCTGAAAGCATTGGGGCCAAACATATTCAGGCTTCCCAGTCCCAGGTCGACGCTTTCTCCTTCGCCCTTGAAACGGATAGCCTTGCCTTCGATGCCTTCGACCCACTCAACATCGCCCACATAGGCATCCTTGGTATAGCCGGATTCATCCTTGGTTTGCTCACCTTCACCTTCGTTGAACTCCCACTTGCCTATTGTCTCCTTTTTGTTTTCCCGGACATAGATCTCATAGGTATTGGTTTTGCCATACCCAGTGACTTTGATTTTGGCTTGCGGCGCCCCCTGCTTTACGTCTATCACATAGTATTGACCGTCCTTTTTCGCACCTTCCACGGTGACCTGTACTTTCAGGTCATTGGCTACGGGCTTGATCCTGACCTGGTCGGTCCCCTCATCGACCCGCAGCAGGTAGGTCAGCAGGCCACATTCAAAGGGCTTCGCCCATTCGCCCTTGTCAGCCTCGATACCGCTTAGGACCGGCTCCTCCACGACTCTCCAAAAGGATTCCTTCGGCTTCTGCTCCGTATCAAACATCATGGGCCAGTCCTTCCTGCCCCTGACCGGGTGATTGTCAAGCCAGGTATCATCATCGGCAAAGCCCCAGGTCGTGACCTTCTTTATCTGGTCAAACTCCTTGAATATGTTGAAGAGTGTCTGATACCTGTCAGCCTGACGTTTCAAAAGATCCGGCGTCACCGCCGGCAGCATGGAGTTGTCGCCCCAGGCATACACGGATATATCAAGCTCGGTTATCTGGATCTCAAGCCCCAGCTTGGAGAACATCTCCAATGACTGGCGGATGCTCTCATAAGACGGCCACCCGAGCTGCCAATGCCCCTGTATGCCTATGGCATGGATAGGCACCCCCTCATCCAGAAGCTCCTTGACGAGGTTTATAAAGGCTTCCCGCTTACCCGGCACCTCAATGTTGTAGTCATTGAGCACCAGCTTTGCGTCCGGGTCCGCTTCATGGGCAAATTGGAAGGCCAGCTTGATATAGTCCTTCCCGATCGCCTGATACCAGGGGGAATTCCTTAATCCGCTCCCATCGTCGGCTATGGGCTCGTTGACTACATCCCATTCCTTCACGATTCCTTTGTACTTGCCTACTACCGTGTAGATGTGGTTCCTCAGCCTTTCTATCGCGGTCTCCCGGGATACGGGCTTCCCGTTCTCCTGGAAAAACCAGGCCGGGGTCTGGCTGTGCCATACAAGGGTGTGCCCATGGATCTCCATATCATGCTCCAGGGCAAAGTCAACGATCTGATCCCCGCGCCCAAACTGGAAATTGCCTTCAGTAGGCTGGGTGGCATCGGGCTTCATCGAGTTGCCCGGCGTGATGCTGTCGAAATGATAGGGGATCTTGTCCCCGTACCTTATGAGGGCGTTGGGTTCAAGGCCTGCGCCTACAATGAAATGGTCCTTGAACACTTCCTTTAAGGATGGTATCTCTATGTATTTTTCCTCATACTCAAAGGGATCCTCGCTTGGAGTCGCTTCAGGGTCTTTGCTTGTCGCCGGCCCGGTTTCCCGACGGCAGGCGGCTGCCGTAAGCAGCAGGGCTGCACTGAGCAGTACTGCACAAAACAGTCTCCAATGTTTCATTTCTTAATAACCCCCTATACTGTATGTTACAGGAATGCAATACCGGTTTATGCTTGCTTATACTTTACTATACTTATTCCCATAATTATAAATTAAGTAAGTAAAATTATAATACTGTTTCATCCAGCTCCAGGCCGGCTTGCTCGTATAGCTTCCTCCGGCCCGCCTTGTCGTTTTGCAGCTCCCTGCGGGCATATTTCGCTACCTGCTCCGCCATTTCCCTTGGTACTACGATGACGCCGTCACCGTCAGCCACGACTATATCTCCAGGATTGACCACGACGCCGCCAACGTTGACAGGTATGTCCTTGGCATCGAACTGCAGCCTGCCTTGCACCATGCCCTGGGAAATGATCCTGGACCAGACAGGCACCTTCTGTATTATCAGCTCATCCGTATCCCGGACCCCGCCGTTGGTGACGATCCCCCTGGCTCCTTTAACAAAAGCAGCCAGGCCGTTGTTTGAGCCCATGAGCCCGGCGTTGACGCCGCTTTGGTCGATGACTATGAAGTCGCCGTCCTCTATGTCATCAAACCACGGGTATGTGCAGATATGGTTGTAATAGTATCCGGACCACTCGGTATATTCCTCCGGTGTCATATGGGGTATATTGCCCTGGTAGGGCAGATACCTGGCAGTCCTGGCTATCCCTATAGCCCTGGTCCGGAACAGCGGCCTTATATCAGGGCTCATAGAGCCATAATGGTGCATCATGTTCCAGTCCATGCCGTCGCGCACATCGGCTACCCTAAGCCCTTCAAACAATGACAAGAGCCTTGCTCTCTCTTCCTTTGATAATTTCATTCTTAAATAGCACCTCCGTAAAGTAC
This sequence comes from Bacillota bacterium, assembly GCA_029777885.1. Taxonomy (GTDB): domain Bacteria; phylum Bacillota; class Clostridia; order Caldicoprobacterales; family DTU083; genus JAKORJ01. The sequence continues at coordinate 31,337 of JAKORJ010000031.1, forward strand.
TTATTTTATTGTACCAAATATTTATAGGCTTTTCTAGTTATTCCTGACAAATGGATATAGATCGTCCTGCAAGGCCCTAATATCCCAGTAATTATTCAATTGGTCAGAATTTTGTTGTATAATGTAGATAAACAAGAGTGGGCGGGGTGTCTTACATGAATAGAAGGGATAAACACAACTATTACCTTGATATCGCCGAGACAGTGCTTAAAAGGGGCACATGCCTGAGGCGGAATTATGGCTCGATCATAGTCAAAAATGATGAGATCATCGCGACAGGTTATTCGGGCGCGCCTAGAAGGCGCAAGAACTGCATAGATATTGGCGTGTGCATCCGCGAAAAGCTCAATGTGCCCAGGGGGCAGATGTATGAGCTGTGCCGCTCCGTACATAGCGAGGTGAATGCGATCATATCGGCATCCAGGAATGAGATGATAGGGTCGACCCTCTATCTCGTGGGAAAGGATATGAAAACCGGTGAGTATGTAAAGAACGCCAACTCCTGCTCCATGTGCAAGCGGATCATAATCAATGCCGGCATAGAGCAGGTCATCATCCGTGACACCCATGACGAATACCGGTTCATCAAGGTCCAGGACTGGATAGACAACGACGAGACCTTTACGGGGGAGCTGGGGTATTAAGCTGCGGCATCATCAGCTGAAACAGGTCAGCCTTGGCTTGCCCTAGATTTCTTTCGTATTTCAGTTATTATGATTGCTGCTGACAGTATGTAAGCAATGATCAGCGGGATGATGATCCCTATCATAAAGCCGGCCGGAGTCTTGAAGAACTCCGCGACATAGCCGGCTTTCGATATTTTGAACACCATTTTCCCTATGATCCGGTCTGCGGACACAGGCTCAGGATCATCACCTTTGTTGGCATCCCCTTTTGTTACAAACAGTAACGAACCGTTGGATTTTTCAAGCCTGACCACTCTGTGAGTAACGGGAATAGCACCATTGACCCGGTAGGTGATTATATCGCCGGGCTTTATTTTTTCAGGGTTTATGGATTTGGTTACAATGATGTCGCCAGGATCAATGGCGGGTTTCATGCTGCCGGTGGCGACTATTAAAGGTTTATAGCCGATTATAGAAAAAACATTGTCGCGATCTGATATGGCTGACATTGAAGAAGTAAATACAATTAAAATGCTTAATATAAGTATCAGAGCAATAACATTAAGAACATCGTTTTTCATACATTATAGCCTTTCTGGTATTTATTACTGCATTTTTGCAAGATTACTTTGAAAAACATTCAAATAGCTTAAAAGGCGAGGTGTTACCCTCGCCCTTACTTAGCAATATTCTATCAGTCTTTGTTCTCTATACGTGCAGCTAAAACCTGCAGGTTAAAAGATTTTACTCCATTTCCCAGAGTTCTTTGCATAGAATCTATCATGGAATCTATGCCTACTTCTTGACCTGGCTGTAATTCGAATTCAAGTTTATTTCCGTATGCAGTAGTGTGACGAGAAGCTACTATTACCCACTTATCGGTTCCATTAACTCTTATGTATACTTTTGAAAAAATATTGGGTTCCGGTGTTGCTGAATCTTTTGGCACAGTTATGCTGACTTTTACAGGATGGTCAGCGTTATTTTTGACGTAAAACAGGTTTTCCCAAATATAAACACTGCCCGATTGAACACCAAACTCGCCATTATTACCTTTTGCCCAGTTAATTACCAGTTCCTTTGAAGTTGATCCACTTGTGTAGCCCGCTGCCGCATGATCGCCAGCCCTGATTGCTAAAAGGGCTGCATCAGTGTTAGAAACCTTAAAGCTAGCTTGGTTTCTCAACGTTGCGCTTGTGTACGCCATTGCAGCCATAAGACTAGCTACACACAGCAGTACAACTACTACCAATAAGCTTTTTCTCATTGTGTATTCCTCCTTATATTTTTTTTGGTACGTTTTGTACCTTCCTATGGTTATTATAGAAACTGCAACAGATATATTCTTCCAGCAAAAGTATACTTGTAACTGCACTCTCAGCTAATAAAACGTATTATACAGAAGTATCCCATGACTTATACTTAAGCCACTTTTTTAACTTATAAGGAGAAACAAACATCGACAATGGTAGTATCGATGGTGAACTTTAGAGTAATTACATTACTATCTTATTCCTGTACAATGAAATAAAGGGGGCTAGAAGTTATGAAAAAGATATCAAGAGCTATTGATGTTATCCTGTATTTACTCACAGCTGTAGCACTAATTGTTACTATTTCATCCACTATTATGGACAAGCCTGTACTCTTAACCTCAGTAAAATCAAATAGTATGTATCCTCTCTTTCAGAGAAGTGATATATTGTTGATCAAACCTTTATCTGCAACAGAGCAAATCAATA
>JAKORJ010000032.1 GCA_029777885.1 Bacillota bacterium
GATGTATTGGACGGGCTCGCCCTTGAGCCGCCTGCTAAGCAGGCCCTCGAACCGCCTATGCTTCTCAGCGTCAAGGGGCTTGTCGCCCATTAGGTAAAGGTGGTGGCGTTCGCACTGCAGGACGCTGCATAATAGCAGCTCGCAGTCCAGCCTGGCCGATTCAACCCCTGCCGCCTTGAGCAGCCGCTGCCCCGCAGCAAGGGCTTCCATCAAGGACATTCCTTTGGTCTGCATGCAGCATTTCCTCCCCACAGGTGACCATTGCAGCCTTGAAAGCGCATATGGCGACCTCCAGCTGCTTGTCGTCCGGTTCGCGGGTGGTCAGCTTCTGCAGGAGCAGGCCCGGGTAAATAACAGCTTTCACCAGGGGTGCGTCGCTCTTCCCCGCCAGCCTGATGACCTCGTATGAGAGCCCGGCTACCAGGGGAAGCAGGAGGAGCCTGCTGGCCATTCTGACGAAGATATTCTGCCACCCTAAAAATGAAAATATAAATATGCTTATGACCATGACTATGAGCAAAAAGGCCGTCCCGCACCTCGGGTGAAGGGTCGGATATTTCCTGGCATTTTCGACGGTAAGCTCTTCATCGTGCTCATAGCAGTGTATGGTCTTGTGCTCCGCCCCGTGATATTCAAATACCCGCTTTATATCCTTCATACGGGAAATGGAGGCTATATATATGAGGAATATGGCCAGGCGCACCAGCCCTTCGAGTACATTGACCAGGACATGGCTGCTTATACGCGTCCGCAGTAAGCCCGCCACCAGGGCTGGCAGGACGATAAACATTCCCACGGCAAAGATGATCGCAACTACCAGGGCGAAAAAGATCGCCACATCCTCCAGGCTCCTGCCCGTTTTCCGGGCTATAAAGGCATCAAATTTCGAAGGCTTGTACTGCTCGGCCTGGTCCGCCCCGTACATTTCGGCGGAGATCATAAGGGACTTGACGCCAAGGACCATGGATTCGCCAAAAGCTATTATGCCCCTGAGCACCGGCAGCTTCAAAATGGGATATTTAGTCCTGGTCGGCGTCAATTGGGTCGTGGTTATGTCAATGGTGCCATCCTCGCGCCTGACAGCGATGGCCATGGCCTCGGGGGCTTTCATCATTACGCCCTCCAGCACAGCCTGGCCGCCTATCATGCTTTTTTTCACTAAAGGTCACCGCCCTATATTGTTAGAGTTAAAACCTTAAAAAACTTCAATCTTTATATTACTGCTGATAAAAAAATACAGACCAGGGGGACCCCAATCTGCATTTCCGGTCAGAGTGTTAGTTGTCTTTTTCCATTCCGTACTTCTTCAAAAACCGTTCTACACGACCGCCGGTATCCACCAGTTTTTGCTTGCCGGTAAAGAAGGGGTGGCACTTGGAGCATATTTCAACGCGGATCTCCTTTTTTGTAGAACCGGTGACAAAGGTCTCACCGCATGCACATTTTACCACTGCTTCACCATACTGCGGATGAATGTTAGGCTTCATTATTTTCACCTCTTTCGTGGAGTTTGACTATTATCATGAACAGTGTATATCCTTTGCCGCTTAGAAGGCAGGCTATTACAACTAAGACAGTATAGCACAAATCAAATTAAAGTGCAATATGCAACCGATCTTTACAGACGAATGCTTCAGTACCTGCTGTATGAATCCCGGTCGTTGCCCAGCTCCTTCTCGACCATCCTGAAGTGCTCCAGCATGAGGTCTATGAACTCATCGTTGGAATTGGTCCTCATAAGGTCGTTTATGATGATCTCCATGATCCGGTCAGGCCGCCCTTCGCTCAGGTTCTTGCGAATGGCCCATACGCCTTCGAGCTCCTTTTGGGTCATCAGGAGCTCTTCCCTCCGGGTGCCCGATTTGTACAGGTCCACAGCAGGGAATATCCGCTTTTCGGACAGCTTGCGGTCAAGATGTATCTCCATGTTGCCCGTGCCCTTGAACTCTTCATAAATGACGTCATCCATCCTGCTGCCCGTTTCAACAAGGGCTGTGGCGATTATGGTCAGGCTGCCGCCCTCCTCGATGTTCCTGGCGCTGCCAAAGAAGCGCTTGGGCTTGTGCAGGGCGTTGGACTCCAAGCCACCGGACAGGATCCTGCCCGTGGAAGGCACCGTTTGGTTATATGCCCTGGCCAGGCGGGTGATGCTGTCAAGCAGTATGACAACGTCCCGCTTGTGCTCAACCAGGCGCTGGGCCCTTTCCAGGACCATTTCCGCAACCTTGACATGGTGCTCGGGCAGCTCGTCAAAGGTGGAATAGACGACATCGCCCTTTATGGAGCGCTGCATGTCCGTGACTTCCTCCGGCCGCTCGTCGATCAGGAGCACGATAAGGTAGATATCGGGATAGTTCAGGGTAATGCTGTTGGCTATTTTTTTGAGCAGAGTAGTCTTACCTGCCTTGGGAGGCGATACGATGAGTCCCCTTTGCCCCTTGCCGATCGGGGATACCAGGTCTATGAGGCGGGTCGCAAGGTCCTTGGGGTTTTTCTTGTTTTCAAGAGTTATGCGTTCATTCGGATATATGGGGGTCAGCTCGTCAAAGGGCTTGCGGTAGATGGCTTCCTCGGGGTTCATGCCGTTTACCGCCGTGACATACAGCAGTGCCTTGTATTTTTCGCCCTCCTTGGTGTGCCGGGTCTTGCCCGCTACCAGGTCTCCAGTCTTTAAGTTGAAGCGCCTTATCTGGGATTGGGATATATATATGTCCTTGCTGCCGGGCAGGTAATTGTCATGACGCAGGAAACCGTATCCGTCGGGCATAATCTCCAGTACGCCCTCTGCGTCTGAAACGTCGCTGTTGCTTAATAGCTCTGGAATTGCCGGATTTGACGTGTTGTAATATTTTCTCGCGTAGGCTACCTTCTTTTCGTATTCATCCTCTTCGGTCTGCTCCGCGACAGCGCTGCGGGCTTCATTCCTGCCTTCCGCAGCTTCGGCAGCTTCCGGCGAGACCTCCCTTGAGTCCTTTACTGCCTCCTGCTTTGCCGGGGCCGGTGCTGCGCTTTCAGGGCCTGTCTCCTTAGCAGCCTGGTCTGCTTGCACCTCCGCCTTGCGAGGCCTGCCCCTTCTGCGTCTGGCAGGCTGCTCCTCCTGAGGCGTAGCTGCCTGCGGAGCTGCCGTTACAGCGGCCGTTCCCGAAGCATCGGTTGGGCTTGCGGCCTGCCTGACTGCCGCATCCTGTTTAGCGGCCTCATCCGATTTTTCAGCCGCATCCTGCTTTGCAACTTCCCCCTCTGCCGGGGCCTCGGCAGGCTTTGCTGCCGTACCTGGCGCTGTTTTTGCAACCGGGGCTGTAGCCTTGTCCGGGGCCGCGGGCGGCCTTCCTTGAGTTTTAGACAGCTCGGTCAGCTTCTCCTGGACCATTTTTATAAGCTGATCCTTTTTATACTTGGTCACGCTTTTGATGCCAAGCTGCTTTCCAAACTCCCTTAGCTCAAGGATGGTATTGTTGCTCAGATTGTTAAGATCCAAACTTTAAAACCTCTCTTTCCTTATTTAAATACAAGTTTATCGACATATAAGCACAGCTTTAAAAAGCTCGCTGCAATATGGCGGACTTATCAAAAATAATGTAGACTTTTATATAATATTGTTTAGATAAGCAACCAGGATATGAGTCTTGCCCATAATACGATAGTCAATTCTCTGCAGCCATCTTCAGTCTGTGACGATCATTAATATTGTTGCCAACTTTAAAATATTCATCCGTAAAAGTAAAAATAGTTCAGGGAGGAACTGAGTCTACGCTAACCAGAGTGGATGAGCTTAAAGTTAAATGCTAACAGTTACAATTTTATAATAGTATATAAACCGGTTTAAGTCAAACAAAACTTCACAAAAAGCATAAAAGCTACCGGTAATATAGCTGCAACTCGTTGGAACTGACGAAGCGCCCATCTATGCCCAGCTGGTATTCAAGGTCCAGCTTGCCCCCGTTGTCGTCCAGCTCATGATGGACCCTGGTGGGATAGACCTCGATCTGGATAGACCCGTAGGGGGTCTCATAGCTGTTTATGTACATTTTGCCCTTTTCAAAGAGGAGCTGGGAAGGGTACTTGCCAAAGCGCTCCATCATCACGGTACCGTCCTTGATGGAGATCTGGGTTTTGGTACCCTGCATACCCGACAGCTCGCTCTCTTCGTACTCTATGTAATAAGCGTCATTTTTCTTAAACAATCTCCCCTGGGTGACAAGCTCAATGGATCTGTCCTCGCCATCCATGTTCCGGTGACTGCCCTTAATGGTCAGGATGATATTCTTATCCATCAGTAGCACCTCCTTCTGAAAAAACCTTTATCACGGGTCAGTACTTCTCGATTTCTATATATTCCGCGTTTATAATTTTATTCAGAAAATGGCTCCCAATAGCCTGGAACCGCTCGCCGATATCGCTGACATAAAAGTCGGCACGGGCAGGATCCCTGCTCTCCCTTTCAAGTCCTTCTGCCGCCAGGATTTCTCTGGCCCTTGCGGCTGTGCCTTCAGCGGGGTTGACCAGCCTGACCTCCGGGCCCATGATTTCCGATATGACGGCAGCCAGGAGAGGATAATGGGTGCAACCCAGCACCAGGGTGTCCACCCCTGCAGCCCTTATACCGGACAAGTATTCCCGGGCCGTCAGCCGGGCAACCTCTGAATCGCTCCAGCCCTCCTCCACGATGGGCACAAAAAGCGGGCAGGCCTTTTCAAAAACTGATATAGACGGGTCCAGCCCTTTGATGGCCGCTGGGTAAGCACCGCTCTTGATCGTTCCGCTGGTGCCGATCACCCCGACCCTCTTGTTGCGCGTAGCCTCGACTGCTGCCAAGGCCCCTGGTTCTATTACCCCCAAAATGGGTATGTCAAACATCCCTTTCAAGGCCGCAAGGCTGGTAGCGCTGACGGTGTTGCAGGCCACTATCACCATCTTTATATCCTTGCTTAATAAAAACCTTATGCATTGCTCAGAATATTTCATAACTGTTTCTCTTGACCGGGTGCCGTAGGGAACCCGGGCAGTATCCCCGAAATAGACTATGCTTTCCTCAGGCAGCAGCCTGTTCAGTTCCTTCACCACTGTTAAACCGCCCAAGCCTGAATCAAACACGCCTATGGGACGATCATCCATTGAAATTCTCCTTTCACCAGGCGGCCTTCAGCCATTTAGGACCCGTACAATGTATCTATATTCTACTATGCCTGTTTTGTTTATACAATATCTCCGCCGCTGCAGGCCGTAGATTTTGACAGCCCATGAAGAAAAGCGAAGGAGTTTTCCTTCGCTTTTCCCTTCAGGTGCATCGATATTGAGCTACTACCGGTTTTGGGCCATGTTGCGTTCGGCCATTTCTATGGCCTTCTTCACGATGTTTCCGCAATCCCTGGAAGATACACTTCCCCAGCCCTCATTCTTCACGATGTTGTACACGCCCAGCTCTTTCGCTATCTCAGCCTTGAGCTCTTCAGACATTATACCACCGTTACGAGCCATATCGATACCTCCTTTGAGTGCGCGGCTTATGCCGCATATATAGCTTTTCCCGTATACAAGCCCTTATGCTCTGCAGTTTTTGCCTACATTACCAATGAGCCGTTCTCAGTATCGATCACCTGCAGGATATCGGCTTCCTGTCCGGTCATCGCGTCGATATACACGATGTAGAGATTGCCCATGTACTTTCCCTTGAATTCATAGCAAAAACGCTCGTTCCCGCCGTCAGTAGGGATCACAGCCAGCCTTGCCGACAGAAGCTCCAGCTTGGAGCTGACCAGCTTGCGGGCTTCCTCGAGAGAAAGCTTCGGCTCCTCAAGGTCCCGCTCCTTGTGGGCCATCAGGTAGTTGCGGGCTTCAAAGCCCAGGATCCTCCCGTCTTCCAGTGAGACCTTGACCTTTATGAGGTCAGGGTAGAATATTATCCCGTTTTCCGAGTATGCAAGGTTGATGACGGATACTGACCCGTACTTCTGCTGGTATGTCGGCACCATGTTGGTGTATCCCTTTTCACTGAGAAAGGCAGTGGCCTTTTCCTTGGCCTGTTCGACCGACAGCTTCGGGGTGCCGTCCTTGTACTGCCCGATCAGGTTCACGACCTTGCCGCCCTTCCTGCTGACCTGTATATAATAGGGGTGGTCATAGTCTCTCAGCGTGACGTCAAAGCCCCAGGTGGCAAACTCCCCGCTGCCCTCGCTGCTGAACCTGATCTCCCGGACCAAATTTCTGCCGATGAACTCCCGGGCGATTTCCTCGGCCTTTTCCCGGCTGATGATTGGGCCTTTTATGTCCGACCTGTCCTTAAGGGCTTCGGAAAAAGGCCCGTCATATATGAGCGTCGGGTATTCTATGCCCTTTTGATCCATTTCGACAAACTGCTTTGTTACCAGGTCGTCGGAGGTTTCGTAAAAGGTGGATCTGCCCTTTTTGACTATCTCTCTCCATCCGGCCTTGCCACTCTGGACTTCCCTGTCAAGCCTGACAAGGTCGGCATTGAGCCTGACAGCGTTTCTGTATAACTCTCGCAGGTTGTCCATTTCCTCGGTGCTGATGGTTTTCCCATCAGATACCTTGTTGTTAAGATATTTTGCATAATCGGACAGCTGGTTCAAATACTTCTGGGCCTTTTTGACCGCTATATGAGATATGGGCAGCTGGCTCAGGTTGGTCTGCGCATAGTCCGCCTGACGGCTGAGGTCCGTAAGGAGCCTGATATGCTGGCCCCGGTCGCTGCTCACCATAAGCTTCGACAGCTTTATCTCCGTGCTGCCTACGCTCGCCACCAGGTCGTAGAAGGACTTTTGATAGATGTTGTCCATGTGGATGCCGTATTGGCGATTCAGGTTATATTGGTTGTAGCCCCATACTCCGGTCGCAACCAGAGCAATAGCCAGAACAAGGGGCAAAACCCATCTTGTCATTGCTTATACCTCCCGTAAGGCTGCATTCATTTAGCGAAAACGTGTTTACCGATCCTTATGTGTATTGGTCTTGACCATATCCACTTGCTGGTAGCTGTCGCCGGGTTCCAGTAATAGATAGCCCCATAAGTGGGATCCCATCCGTTCATGGCATCCCTGGCAGCTTTCAGGGACTCCTCGTCAGGTGTCAGGTTTATCTGCCCGTCGTCGACTGCCGTAAAGGCTCCGGGCTGGTAGATGACACCCGCTATGGTGTTGGGAAAATCCGGGTGCTTGACCCTGTTAAGCACTACGGCCGCTATGGCTACCTTGCCAACATAGGGTTCACCCCTGGCCTCACCGTGGACCGCCCTGGCAAGAAGGTAGATATCGTTTTGGTTGCCCCCGCCTCCGGATGCGCTGGCTGCCGGGGTCCTGCCTCCAAGATTGATCCCTAAGGCGGCTGCTGTTTCAGGACCTACGATCCCGTCTACCTTCAGGCCGTTTTTCTGCTGGAAGAGCCTTACGGCTTTATATGTAAGCTCCCCGTAGTAGCCTGTGATCGGCCCGTCGTAGTAGCCCCACTGCTTCAGCTTGCTTTGGATCTCGCTCACCTTTTCCCCCGATGAGCCCCAACTCAGGACGGCGGCCTCTGCCGCTGACCTGTGCGTATGATAAGCATTCAGCGCGGCAGCAATAATAAGGATTGCGGCCAGCACTGAAACGAGCTTGAGCTTGAGCCTGTTTCGGTGTGCCATTGTTATCTTCCTTTCATAAGAAGCCTTAATCATATGTTTGCTAAAGCCAAAAAGCCATATACGTGTCAATTGTTTCCTTGCAAGCCGCAGCAAGGCTTGGATCGCAGGGTGTAAGTGTAAAATGAGCAATAAAAAAAGGTGCTGAACACACCTATGCTTTTATCCTTTTAATTTATGCAATTCATGAAAAAATCTTCGAGAGCCAGTTTATAAAGCCTTCCAGCCATTCCAGGAGCTTTAACCTGTATTCGACCCTTGTTCCCTCGTGTCCTGCAGGTTCAGGGGTGGCTTTTGCTTCTTCTCCTTCGCCCTCATTCTTGGTCGGCTCCGGCTCTGCCAGGCCGCCTGAGGATGCGTCCACAAAGCACAGGGGAGGGAACATCACGCACCACCAGTTGGCCCCGCCGCCATCGCCGATGATCACCCTGAGAGCCTCGTAGGATCCGGCGGAATACACCCGGTTGCCATATGCCCTTGTGGGGAAATCATACAAGCCAAGCTCTGCCCTGACAGGGTAGTCGAACCCTTCCCTCTTGATCTTGTGCAAGGCCAGATCCTCAAACTCATCCAGCCTGGCCAGGGCCACCGCCTTTGCTTCCTCTATGCCCGAGACATTTCTGAAGGCCTGGTTGAAGGCCGATACGAGCTCGTCCCTCACGGCGTACTTCAGGGCTTGGTCCTCAGGGGAGTCGCTGTTGGCGATGATGTGAAACCTCAGTATATCCTCCCTCGCCGGCCTGGGGCCGCTGCTTGTGCATAAAAACGCCAGGCCTGCAGATAATGCGATGATCAGACTTGCGCAAAGGAGTCGTTTCATGTCAATACCCCCGTGATCGCTAAAACTTCTATTAGGAGTATTGACACAATATATATGTTTATACCTGTTTATATTAAAATATATAATAAATCAATATGCTATCTTTTCAAAGTAATTGCTGACCATTTCCACATCGCTGGGCTTGTCCACATCGTTGCCGATCTCGGGGTAGGGCGTTACGATCGCTGAGGCCCTGATGTCCAAAAGCTCGGAAAAGCGCTCTTCTATATCCGGTATCGTCAGCATGCCCACGAACAGGCCCACAAGGAACTTGAGCCCAAGCAGCCTGCCGGTCTTCCAGGGCTTCTTCCGGTAGTCAATCAGCTTGCGGGCAAACTCCGCGCAGCGGTCAAAGGCCTGGGGATTCAAATAAATGATGTTGCCGCCGGTGTAGGTGCCTTCCTTCAGCTTGACATAGGTACGCTCCACGCCGGGGAAGTGCTGCTCATTCAGTTGCTTCTCTATGATAGGGTAGCACAGGTCCGCCCCGACCTCATGGCAGCGTCGCACAAAATCCGCAACCATTTCACCGGTGATCATGGGTATGTCGGAGGTCACGAGCAGGACGGCAGTATCCTTTGAAAAAGGCTCCATGCCTGCGCTTACGTTGTCAAATAGGTGGTCTTTGCCTTCGCAGTAGTAATCCACCTTGCCATCCAAATATGCCCTGAGCTCCTCCACAGGCCCGACGATGGAGATCTTGTCGATACAACCGGAGTCGCGGAGGGCATCCACTACGAATTGGACCATAGGCTTGCCCTTTATCTGCATAAGCGCCTTGTTGGTGACGCCTTCCAGCAGCTCTTCCTTTTTGTTATCGCCCGCCAATATTACAGCGTTGATCTTATTCATTAGCATCTGCCTCCCTCAATGAGTTCTACGCCTCTGCCCCGGGTCCTGGCCAGATAGGTTTGGGTATAGGTTTTTTTCATATGCTCTTCAGCCAACCGGGCTGCCTCTTTGTCTTCAAAAACACCGTATACAGCCGGGCCGCTGCCTGTCATAAGACTCACGGCAGCGCCCAGGCTCAAAAGCTCCTGCTTTATCGCATCGATTTCCGGATGCATGGATATGGTGACCTGCTCCAGCGCATTATATAGCCCGGTTGCAGCCAGACCTTTGAAATCCCTGGCTTTTAGCTTAAGATAGATATCTCCTGTATCATTGTATTTGTTATTTTTATCCATCTCGAAGGCCTTGTATACTTCTGTGGTGGATACCCCAAAGGGGGGCTTGACCAGCACCAGCCAGACACCTTCTATGGGCTCAAGGCGGGTAAGCATCTCCCCTATGCCTTCGGCCAATGCAGTACCCCCGGCTATGCAGAAGGGCACATCAGCGCCTATCCTAAGACCTGCCGTTTCCAGCTCGGACAGGGTCAGCCCCAGGCCCCACAGCTCGTTCAGCCCGACCAGGACGGCTGCAGCATCAGCGCTCCCGCCGGCCATGCCCGCAGCCATGGGGATCCCTTTTTTGATGTGTATTTCCACGCCCCCTGTGATCCTGGCCATATCCATAAGGAGGGCTGCGGCCTTCCAGGCGGTATTCCGCTCATCCAGGGGCATCCCTTCAAAATCGCTGACAAGGGTTATGTCGGCGCCGCCGGGTACTATGGTTATTTCATCGAAAAGGTCTACGGACTGCATTAGCATCCTGACCTCATGATACCCATCCGGACGCCTGCCTGTCACATCCAGGGTCCAGTTTATCTTGCCCGGAGCCCTCAAGCTGATCTGTCTCATCTGGTCCAGTCCTTTGTCTAGACTATTTTGCTAATTATTATACACTAGAAATGCTATTTCCTCTATACCCTTATATAATATTCACTTTTCACCGCTAAAACAAAAAAGCCGAAAGGCATGATCCTTTCAGCCTGATCCACAGTATTTATACAGTTATATTATTCAGGTTTTTTCTAAGTCAGATTTCAAAGCGCCGGCGAATTCAGCTTTTTGTAGATCATCAGCCTGGTGCCGGGAACCAGCTTGCCGTCCTCATCGATATCGTTAAACCGCCTGATGGCCGAGGTCGTGGTGTTGTACTTCTTGGCAACGGACCACAGGTTGTCGCCGGGCTGGACGAAGTATATGTATATACCGCTGTCAGGAGCTGCAGGCTGGTCCGCCTCGTCTGCCCCGATGATCACTTCCTTTTCGTAGGTGTGGGTGACGTGGGCGCCTACGGACAGGACCACCTTGAGCTCTGCCTCATCCTGGGCCAACAGGGCGTGGACTACGTTTTCAACATACACATCGCCTGTGCACTTCATACCGCTTTCCACACCATCGATCTCAAGCGTATGGCTGAAGGGTATGTCTTGGCTGATGCTGCCCAATAGCTGGTCCGGATCGTTGGTCTGGTAGATGACCTTTGCTGTCAGGACGCCCTCCAGGACGACCTTGCCGGCTTCGGCCCTCTCATCGGTCACCACGGGCTTGACATCGGCAAAGAGTATCCTCCTGGCCCTGGGAACCCCTGCCGGGAAGGTCATGCTTTCCTTCACGACCGTCTGCTCACGGCCTTCCCCGACAAACCGCGACAGGGTGATCTTGCGCTTTTTCAGCTCCATGGCCACCGAGGGGCTGTAGGCATCCACCAGGATATCATGCCCCAGGGGCTCAATGACTTCGGCTTCCAGGTTGACTATGGCTTCTGCGTCGATTATCCGGAATTCCCCGTTTATGTCTTCCCTCGGGTCTGCGTAGAATTCCGCCACCTCGGCATCCACCGTGCAGTCCATGCCCTGGTAAGCCCCGGGGATGTCGATGGTATGAGTGAATCCTATCTCATGCTGTACGAAATGGAATGGCTCATCCTCATCCTCGCAAAGGTACAGTAGCCTTATATCTGCCGTGCCGTTCACCGTGACCTTGTTGTCCAGTACGTTTTTGTCCTTGATCTTCAGGTCGATCTCCTTCTTGAGGATTTTTCTTATGGAGGGCATGGAATCAGACAGCTCAAGATCCTCCCTCAGCATGGTCTGGGAACGGCCGGATCCTGCGCTGCTGCTGGCTTCGATGTGTTCGCTCAATACCTGTATGTCGGACAGGGCATCGAAATCCCTTACCGCCTCAAGCTCTACCATCTGGCTGACCTTGCCGCTTAAGTTCAGCACTGCCTTGACGTTCAGCCTGCGCCCCGACAACATTTCATACTCCAGGTGCTCTATGGCGACTCCAAGCCGGGCGGACATCCTGGGCTTGGCACCGGGCGCATCGAGATACTGCGTGAACCCGATATCGGCCTCAGCGGCCTCCACCTGGTCTTCCCCCTCTGGCACATAAAGGATATCATAATGCAGTACACCTTCGACCATGACTTTATCCTGGATGACTTCCCTGCTGCCGATTATCGCACGGCCGGTTATGTCCAGTACCCTCGCAACCGGCGCCTTTGTTTCAGGTATATTCACATCACCTTCTACCAATGCCCGGTATGTTTCCTCACTGACTACCTGGTCCAGCCTGAGCAGATCTCTCCTGCATTCAATAGCCAATGTAGCTCCTCCTCCCCTATCTATGGATACTATTGTCCATACTTTTTTTCATACTATATAATATAGGGAAGGAGCGGCAAATATGATAAAAAAAGAAGGCTTTTACACCTTCTTTTTTACCCGGCGCCGTAGCCGGCGCATATTCGCTCGTTGCTGCTGCATACTACCAGTTCAACTGTGGAGGTAAGGACATCTGAATAAGTATATGAAAGCGTTTGTACAGCCTTGGTGTCGATGTCGACCCTGACTGTGAAGATATTGCCATAGGTATCGTCTATGATACCTTCCTTGATATAGGATTTACGGCGTCCGCGGTTGGCTTTCAGCTTTACTCTCTGTCCCTTGTTGGATTCTACTGCTTTTTTTATCCTTTCCAAAGCTTCAGAATCTATCACGGCTTCACCATCCCATCAAACTTAGCTTGAGGGTAGTTTAGCCGTTAAAGACAAATTTATTCATTCTCCTCCAGTTCTTCCGGATCTTCATCCAGCTCGATCTCGATCTCCTGCAGCTCATCTGTATCCTCATCGTCGAATATCACTGCATCGTCCTCATCATGCGCGAAGCTGTCCCAGTCCTTATCCTTCAGGTCCTCTATATCCGGCTCTTCCTTGACTTGCTCCAGCGCGCATTGGTAGCACATCTCTTCGCCGGCCTTTATGATCTGCTCACCGCATTCGGGGCAGATATCATACTCTTCCTCTTCATCGCTGTTCTGCAAAGACTCTCCGACTTCCTCAAGGCAGACCTTGCACAGCACCTCGGTGTCCTTGATATAATTCAGGCTGCAGCGCGGACATTTCTTGTAAGCCATTAGTCATCCCTCCATACTCTGCTGTAACAAAATTGAGCTAGTAAAACAATCGTAAAACGGCAGGGTCGTTGTCAGGCTTTATTTTCACTATATTATATACACAAAATCCCGTTATAAAACCCGCAATATGAGAAAATCGAATAGTATTATTCGCTTTGGTATATAAAATTCCTGCCAGATGAATATTTTAATACAACAGCAGGCTGACAATCAAGTCCAGCTTCTCCTCCGCCTGCCCCAGGCCCGGGGCGTCATAGTAGACCGACAGGTGCTCCTCCTTGGGGTTGAAGCAAAAGCCCAGCCAGGAACCGTCATCCAGCCACAGCTTGAGGTCCCCGTTTTCCTCCGTATTGATCACGCTGCCCAGCTCTCCGGGCAATAAGCCCTGGCCCATCATCAGCTTCCTCTTCCTGGTCCAGGTGCCTTTGTCCATACTAAGGGACCGGGTACCGAATGAACGCATGCCCGTTACCCTGATGATATCGGCCAGCAAGGCCTGCCAGTCTAGCCCGTACCGCACCAGCGCTCTTATCAGCAGGAGGGCTTCGGCCATTGCATCCCTGTCAGGCACAAACCCGCCGCAGGAGACCGAGTGTCTGTCCCATACGACCGCCAGGCCAGGGTCCTCCTTCTGCTCGTAAAGCCGGTATGAGGGTAAGGGGGTAATTCCCATGGAGGACAGCAGGGGCGCTGAAACTGACGGGGTGAACAGCTCCGTATAAACTCTCAGGCCGCTGCCCTTGATGTCCAGCCATTCCTTGAGGACAATGGCAGAAACCCAGTGGTCTGGAACGATATCACCATTGGAATCGACCACGCCGAGCCGACTTCCATCTCCGTTGAAAAACAAGCCGATATTGCCCTTTTTTTGCTTGACCAGCTTGCCTGCAAGCTGCAGATTCCTGTTATTGGGCTGGGGGGCGCAGTCCATAAAACCCGGGTTGGGCTTTGACCGGATAGCGGTTGAGTTAAGGCCCAGGAGTTCCAATAATTCTTTGAAGTAACCCCCGACACTCCCAAAGCAGGCATCATAGATCACCACAGGGGCTTTCCGTTCCTGCCCGTCCTGACTCATTAGGCCGGCAGCCTGCCCCGCATAATCTGAAAATACATCTATATACTTGAGCAAGTCCCTGTTTTCGTCAGCATGCCTCGGATACCTCCTGTACAGATAATTGAACAGGTCCGACATGAAGGCCTCCCCTGCCGGCTGGCCTCTGGGCAGCTTGAAAGTCAGGCCTGTGTACCTGGCAGGCCTGCCCTCCCCGGTGACCATGATGCCGAGGTCAGCCTTGTACAGGGCGGTGGACAGGGACAAAAAGGCAGTAGGTACTGGCTTTTTATGCAGGTATACATTTATCCCGTTGCCGGTCAGGACCCGCATGATGGTCCAGGCATACTCCCTGGACAGGAAGCGGGTGTCATATCCAAGCACAACAGTGGCGCTGCTGCATGTATCGATCAGATAATCGGCAGCAGCCTGGGCGGTTATGCTGATATTTTCAAATGTAATTTCATCACTGATAACGCCGAACCAGCCATCTCTGCCAAATTCTATCAAGCCCTTCACCCCCCTTCCCTATATTTTATGCAGGGAGGGGCATTGTGTGTAAACAGGCAGGCTCTAACTACATATTGTAGTATATACGGAAGCAAAATTTATAGTTTTCCACAGTTTGTTGGCGGAGTTATCCACATATCAACATGGTTATCCCCAAATGGCTTGTATATAAAGCCTTTGGACTTGTGGAAAACGGCATGCGTTGTCCACATTCTCCACAGGGCTTGTTTAAAACTAATGCCGACAAAATGCCGGCGATAATATTGCTGATATGAAAAACTGAAACATCAGTCATGTATAGCTAGGCCTCAGTTCAGGGTCCTTGACCCAAATCAGGCCGAATATTCCATGGAGAGCTTGTCGGCAACCAGGGCTATGAACTCGCCGTTAGTAGGCTTGTCGTTTTTATCGTATACCGTATATCCAAAGAGCTGGTTTATGTTTTCTACCTTGCCCCGGCTCCAGGCAACATCGATGGAATGCCTTATGGCCCTTTCAACCTTGCTGGGCGTGGTGTTGAACTTCTTGGCTATCCCTGGATACAATTCCTTGGTGATCCTGTTGATAATGTCATTGTTTTCAACGACCATCTTTATGGCTTCCCGCAGAAAGTGATATCCCTTGATATGGGCCGGTATGCCGATGGTCAGGAAAATGCTCGTGATCCTTTCCTCCAGGTTGCGCTGGGGCTGCTGGCTTACGGCAGGCACGTTCCTGTGCATGGTGGCCCTGGGTCCCCCGGCGACTTCCCTAATCCTGCTGAGTATCATTTCAAAATCAAAGGGCTTGATCATATAGTACTTTGCCCCCAGATCGATAGCACGGCGCACAAGCTCCTCCTGTCCTACTGCTGACAGGCAGATGACGGCAGGCTGATACTCCGACTGGGACTTGACCAGCTCTTCCAATACCCCCAGTCCGTCAAGCTTGGGCATCACCATGTCAAGAAGCACTACATCCGGCTGCAGAGTATCGATAAGCTCTTTGCCCTTCAGGCCGTCTCCCGCAGATCCGACAAATTCCATGTCTTCCTGCAGGTTGATGAAAGATTCAAGAATCTCTCTGATGTGCGGATTGTCATCGATGACAATCACCCTGGTTTTTTCTACCATTGATACTCCTCCTCAGTTTTTATGTTTTACAGCATTTTTCATCGTTTGACTTGCTTCGTCAAGTGTTACTTAATTTTGTCGAACGCTGTATATTATAGTAAATACTGGTAACTATGCTTTTCTTATTTTACCACAACTTCGTTAAAGAATAAAGGGATTATTTAATTTTTTTGCGCATTAAAAATTTAAATAAATATA
>JAKORJ010000033.1 GCA_029777885.1 Bacillota bacterium
AAGGTGCGCGTGCACGACCCCGAGTTCAAGCGCTTCTATGAGCTCAAATACCGTGAAACGCCAAAGACGCCGCACAAAAGAGCACTCGCATTGACTGCCAGGAAACTAGTCCGGTTGATTTACGCACTGCTACGTGACAACCGGCGATATATACCTCCAAAGGAATAACTGTTCCTTTGGCCTGGTTACGCCCTGTTTTTCCAGTAAAAACTGCAGGGCTTATTGGGGATTCTCTTTTTGTGCCAAAACAGCCTGAACAATATTCAATTTTCAAAGATCTTTTTCCAGCTAACCTATTGACATCTTACCGCTGGACTTCATCGTCAGACGCGTAACATTTCATGTGCAAGGTCGATAAAGCGGTTCATACGCTCGATCGTTTCATCGAAGGTTTCATGCATACGTACAATAGCCTGCACGCATAACGATACATGCCTGTGCTCCGCTATACGGGCTATTGTCGAAAGCATCCTGCGGTGCTCTGTTTCAGATGCCGTAAGTACAAAGGTGTTGATAAAATTAAGATGGAACCCTATCTCGGGATCAATGGCCTTGTCCAATTCGGCAAAATCGTTCCAACCGCTGACCTCCAGCGTCTTCATGGCGGGGAATATCTCAAGCAGCCGCTTTGCCACGGGAGTCAGCACCCCGCATGTGTGGAAGCCGGTCACATTCCCCTCGGCCCTCTGAATGGCCTCGTATGCAGGCACGATGAATTCCTCGAACACGCGGGGCGTAATGAAGGGGACATTGAGCCAGTCGTCGGCCACGTAAGTACTGTCCGCCGGGAACTTCTCTCCGAGGAAATCC
Organism: Bacillota bacterium; assembly: GCA_029777885.1. Classification (GTDB taxonomy): domain Bacteria; phylum Bacillota; class Clostridia; order Caldicoprobacterales; family DTU083; genus JAKORJ01. Next base: position 811 of record JAKORJ010000033.1, read on the forward strand.
GCCCGTTCCCTGTTCCAACGTGCCCGTTCGTTGACAATATAGGCCAGGAATTCGCGGGCGAACTCAGGATTATCATAAACATCCTCAATGAAGCCTTCATAACCGCGCATCTGTATGTATATGTCAAGAGGCCCGCGACGGAAGGATGGAAAGTATATTTTCACCTTATCGCCGTATCGGGTGTGTGACAGCTCCTTCAGCTTCTTATAATGCCTGATGAGGTTTGGCATTTCACCGGTAGTACGAAAATCGAAAGGCTTGAAAAGAGAAAGATCCGGCTTTTGTGCAACAGGATGCGGCATAAACAGAGGGACGCCCTGGGCCGTGTGTCGCACCTCCATACCGAAAAGGGTCATATCGAAATACTTGCCCGCGTTGGCGGGCATACCGAGCCAGCTGTTCCAATCATCATGAGAGTTGTCAAGCCAGAATATCCTATAGCGCAGCTCTATATCAAGCGCAAGCCCGGGATCTTCGAAAATTTCGTTCATATCGAACCCGAACAGCTCGGGCAAGGCCAGGTTTTCCATATAGCTGCCGACCAGGACGCGATTTTTGCCCCAAAGCCTGTCTCTTTCCTCGAGAACAGCCCTTTTGGCCGCTATTCTCTCCTCCAGCGCTTCGACAAGCTTGTCGGAGGGAATTTTCATGGCTTCCCTGTTCAATACATTCATGGTCAACGATCCTTTCTCCATGTATTTGACGGTTCACCAAGGCCCGTCATTCAAGCACCAGGTATTCCTTATCTGGGCAGCCAGGCTGTCACCTTTTCGGTATAAACAATCACGCATGTGTCTAACCCTCCTTAACCCATCCTTTTTCACGGAGCAGGGCAGCCTTTTCCTTCACGAGCAGCCCCAGCCGTCCATTGGGATCGATCCTGCAAATATCCGTCAATATGTGGTCGATCCCTTTTAAGGTCCGTATTTCTTTCAGCTTCAGTGCAATGGGGTCCACCGGATTGTCATAATATAGGGCGGCTGCTATTGATGTAGCCAGATTGACCGGCAGTATCCCGTGCTCCATGACCATGCGGGCCGCACCGACCAGCCTGTCGTCAGGCCCCAGCTTCCTTATCGGATCCCTGGCATTGCGCTCGATGGAATCTACGATATTATAGTCCTGCAGCTTATTAAGCGAGGTTTTGGCAAAAGCGAGCTGCTCTTCAAGGGGGAAATGGTGCTTGGCACATAAGGCCCTGCTGGTCTCATCGTATACTCCCATGAGTATGTCGAGTATCTCTTCGTCATGCGCAGCATCGGCCAGCATTTTATAGCCCTTGAGGTATCCGAGGAATGAAACGGTGCCGTTCGCAGCATTGTAGGTGTAGAATTTCCTTTCGAGGAAGCCGTTGAAGCCTTTCATCGGCTTTACTCCTTCAATGGGCGGAAGCTTCCCCTTGAGGCGATCGGCATCCAACGGCAGCTCCCAGTAGTCGGATACATTCACGGCAAGTGGATCCTCCCTGAGAGCTGCGGCGTCAGGTTCTATCCCGGAACGCATGACGACAGCCTCAGTAATACCCACCGTATGGCGGAACAGATCCAGCCATTTCCCTTCAATAGCCTCCTCAATGCCTGATTGCAGTATATCTGCAGGCTGTTTCCAGTTTTCACAGGTAATTATGTTAAGTGAATCCCGGCAGCCGGAAGTAAACCTGGCAGCAAGTCCGTCAGCCAGTATCGGCACTATCTCCTTCAGGTTCTTGCCCCCTACAGCGGTAAAAATCACCGAAGCCTTCGATATGGCTTCGACCACCCTGTCCCTGTCTTCAAAAGAAAGAGCTTTCGCTCCTTTTACAACCGTATTCCTTTCAGGCCTGCCGAGGACATTCACCGTATACTGTCTGCGCTCATTGATCAGGTCTACCAGCGGACGTGCCTTTTCGACAAATATGTATTCATGCTTGTCAAGGTAAAGCAAGTGGGCAATGAAGCCCCTTGCGATCTTGCCTGCGCCGAAAATAACGCTAAATGCCATTGGAAATCTCCTTCCTGTACCCTCCCCATTTATTAAAGGACTCCTTCAGTGAGGGGTAAAGGCTTTTATATATTTCAAACCTTTTGATCAGTATTTTATTAAGAGCTGCATCAGGCCTGATGATATGATCCGGGCCAGTCCATCCCTCAACGGCTGTCCTGCAGGAACCGGACCATCCGATGCCTTGTGCTCCCAAAGCGGCTGCACCCAGTGCTGCACTATCCCTTTCCTTCATTACCTCGAACGGAACTCCGAACAAGCTTGCCTTGAGAAGGTTCAGCCTGTCGTCAAAAGCGGCGCCTCCGGCTACACGTATGACGTCTTCCGTTCTTACATTCAAGCCCTCCCATATATGGTACAGACTGAATACCACTCCCTCAAGCACTGAGTAAACCAAATCGTCCTTCGTGGTAGAGCCATCTAGCCCGAAAAACACTCCCCTCGCCTGAGTATCCCAGACCGGCGCCCTTTCTCCCTGGAGATAGGGCAGGAAT